>NZ_JAVRQA010000053.1:0-2510 GCF_032161845.1 Mycobacterium sp. | reverse complement strand
AGTGGCTCTGGCGACACTGAACCGAACCAAGACCAGCGGTCCGAACGACAACGTCGGACCAGAACATGTGGAGGAACTGAATGACGTCACCGAGTGGGCCGCCGCAGGGCGCCGGAGGTTTCCCCGGGCAGGCCCCGACGCAGGGCTTCCCGCCAGGCGGTCACCAGCAGGCTGCGCCGGTGAACGGCAACCTGCAGAACGACGTGCACACCATCGAGCGGGCGATCTTCGAGGTCAAGCGGATCATCGTCGGTCAGGACCTGTTGGTCGAGCGCATGCTGGTCGGCCTGCTCGCCAAGGGACACGTGCTGCTCGAGGGTGTTCCCGGCGTCGCCAAGACCCTCGCGGTGGAGACGTTCGCCAAGGTCGTCGGCGGCACGTTCGCCCGCATTCAGTTCACGCCCGACCTGGTGCCCACCGACATCGTCGGTACCCGCATCTATCGGGTGGGCAAGGAAGAGTTCGACATCGAGGTCGGCCCCGTCATGGTCAACTTCCTGCTCGCCGACGAGATCAACCGCGCGCCCGCCAAGGTGCAGTCCGCGCTGCTCGAGGTGATGGCCGAGCGCAAGGTCTCACTCGGCGGCAAGACCTTCCCGCTGCCAAGTCCGTTCCTCGTCATGGCCACGCAGAACCCGATCGAACAAGAAGGCGTGTACTCGCTCCCCGAAGCGCAGCGCGACCGCTTCCTGTTCAAGCTGAACGTCGACTATCCGACGCCGGAGGAAGAGCGCGAGATCATCTACCGGATGGGTGTCACCCCGCCGACGCCCAAGCAGATCCTCAACACCGGTGACCTGCTGAGGCTGCAGGAGATTGCGGCGGGCATCTTCGTCCACCACGCCCTCGTCGACTACGTCGTCCGCATCGTGACCGCGACCCGCGAACCCGCGAAGTTCGGCATGCCCGATGCCAAGGCGTGGATCGCCTACGGCGCCTCACCGCGCGCGTCGCTCGGCATCATCGCCGCCTCGCGGGCGTTGGCGCTGATCCGCGGACGCGACTACGTGATCCCGCAGGACGTCGTCGAGGTGATCCCCGACGTGCTGCGGCACCGTCTGGTGTTGACCTACGATGCGCTCGCCGACGAGGTCTCCGCCGAGACGGTCATCAACCGCATTATGCAGACCGTCGCGCTGCCGCAGGTGAATGCGATTCCGCAGCAAGGACATTCGGTGGCGCCCGCCGTGCCCGCCGCGTCGGCGGCCGGCGGTCGGTGACCCGTTCATCTGGGGGCCCGACGTCCCTCGTTGATCTGCCGTCCCTGCAACGCGGTCAGATCCGGGATCCCGAGCTCTCGGCCGCTCTGCGCAAGCTCGAGTTGACGGTCCGCCGCAAGCTCGACGGCGTGCTGCACGGCGATCATCAGGGGTTGGTGCCAGGGCCGGGTTCCGAGCCCGGCGATTCCCGCGTCTATCAACCGGGTGACGACGTCCGCCGGATGGACTGGTCGGTGACCGCGCGCACCACGACGCCGCACGTGCGGCAGATGATCGCGGACCGCGAGCTCGAGACCTGGCTGGTGGTGGACGTCTCGGCGAGCCTGGACTTCGGCACCGCAGGCTGCGAGAAGCGCGACCTGGCCGTGGCGGCCGCGGCGGCCATCGCGTTCCTCAACAGTGGCGGCGGCAACCGCCTCGGTGCGGTGATCACCAACGGCGAGAGCACCAAACGCGTCCCCGCACTCAGTGGTCGGATCCACGAACACGAGTTGCTCAGTGCGATCGCCACCATGCCGCGCGCACCGCTTGGCGTGCGCGGCGACCTGTCCGAGGCCATCGACGCGTTGCGCAGGCCCGAACGGCGGCGGGGCATGGCCGTGATCATCAGCGACTTCCTCGGTCCGATCAACTGGATGCGACCGCTGCGGGCCATTTCCGGGCGGCACGAGGTGCTTGGCATCGAAGTCATCGACCCCCGTGACGTCGAACTACCCGACGTCGGCGACGTGGTCCTGCAGGACACCGAATCCGGCGTCACGCGTGAGTTCACCATCGACGCACAGTTGCGTGACGACTTCGCCAAGGCGGCGGCGGCACATCGCGCCGACGTGGCCAGGACCCTGCGCCGCTGCAATGCGCCGCTACTGACGCTGCGCACCGACCGGGACTGGATCGCCGACGTCGTTCGCTTCGTGGCCAGCCGCCGCCGGGGCGCCCTCGCCGGGCGATGAGCGCTTGCGCGAAGAGCAGAAGGAAGCGATGAGCGCTTGCGGACCGATTACTGAAATGACAAGTTGCACATGACATTACCGATCTTTGGCCCGATGAGCCTTTCGGGATTCAAGAGCCCGTGGTTCTTCCTCTTCCTTCTGGTCGTCGTCGGCTTGGTCGGCCTGTACGTCATCGTCCAGGTGGCCAGGCAGAAGCGAATACTGCGCTTCGCCAACATGGAACTGCTGGAGAGCGTGGCCCCCAAGCGGCCCGCGCGCTGGCGGCACCTGCCCGCCATCCTGCTGCTGCTGTCGCTGGTCCTGTTCACCGTGGCGATGGCCGGACCGACGAACGACG
>NZ_JAVRQA010000052.1:0-4975 GCF_032161845.1 Mycobacterium sp. | reverse complement strand
CCCAGGCGTACACCGAGTCGTCGATGACGGTCGGCAGTGCCTTGCGCTGTCCAAGCGGCGAGATGCCCCCGAGGACGTAGCCCGTCGACCGCGCGACGGCGGCGCGGTCGGCCATCTCGGCCCGCGGCACGCCAAGGGCCGCGGCGGCGGCCTTCGGCGACAGCTTGTACGGAACGGGGAGTACCGCGACGGCGAGCCCCTTGGGCAGCGCGATCACCAGCGTCTTGAAGACCTGCTCGGCGGTCACGTCGACCCCGGCGGCCACCAGTTCGGCCACGGCCTCGTCGCCGAAGGAGGGGTTGCGCTCATCGTGGTGGTAACTCAGCACTTCGTGCGGGACACCGGCTGCCAGCAGGGCGACGATCGCCGGGGTCGCGGCACGGGCCATCGGCTCACGATAGTGCGTTTCCCCTGGGAACAACCCCGCCCGTCTGCGCTGTTGTTCCTGCGACAGACGCCGAAACGCGACCCTGTCGGAGTCAGCCACTACGATCATAGGAAGGAGACACCTCGGTGCCAACGCTTTGCCTGGAACGCCCGGTCGATTGGCGGGTTCCGTTCGACGGTGCCGCGAGAGAAGGGACGGTGTCGATTCAGATGACCGATCTCGACGGGGCAACCCCCGCCGCGGCCGAAGAACCTGCAGTTGAGACCGACGCGGAGCTCACGGCGCGGTTCGAGCGTGACGCGATACCGCTGTTGGATCAGCTGTACGGCGGCGCGTTGCGGATGACCCGCAATCCAGCGGACGCCGAGGATCTCCTGCAGGAGACGATGGTCAAGGCGTACGCCGGTTTCCGGTCGTTCCGCGCAGGCACCAACCTCAAGGCGTGGCTGTACCGGATTCTGACCAACACCTACATCAACAGCTATCGCAAGAAGCAGCGTCAACCCGCCGAGTATCCGACGGACGAGATCACCGACTGGCAACTCGCGGCGAACGCGCAGCATACGTCGACGGGGCTTCGATCAGCCGAAGTCGAGGCGATGGAGGCCTTGCCAGACACCGAAATCAAGGCAGCATTGCAAGCGTTGCCCGAAGAGTTTCGGATGGCGGTGTACTACGCCGACGTCGAAGGCTTCCCGTACAAGGAGATCGCCCAGATCATGAATACCCCCATCGGGACGGTGATGTCCCGACTGCACCGTGGCCGCAAGCAGCTTCGCGAGCTATTGGCCGACGTCGCCCGAGACCGCGGCTTCATCCGAGGTCAGCAGCTCGGGGAGCCCGAGGAGGTGTCCTCGTGAGTGACGACTTCTCACGCCCAGAAGAGCACACCTTTCACCCTCCGGTAGGACCGGTCGACCCGGCTCATCCGGAATGCGCATCGGTGATCGCCGAGGTATGGACCCTGCTCGATGGCGAGTGCACCACGGAAACCCGTGACAAGCTGCGCCATCACCTCGAAGAGTGCCCGACGTGCCTGCGGCAATACGGGGTCGAGGAGCGGGTGAAGCGCCTCATCGCCACCAAGTGCAGTGGCGAGAAGGTGCCTGATTCGCTGCGGGCGAGGCTGCGCGTCGAGATCAGCCGCACCACCATCATCCGGAAATAGCCCAGACCTGATAAAGGCCTTCACGTAGCCACGTGAAGGCCTTTTTCACTGGGCGCAAGCGCCGCGCACTTTGCCTACTTCACTGCCTTTGAGCCGCAGTTGGGGCGCTTGCCGTGGTTGGCCTTGGTGTGCTTGCGGTCACGCTTCTTACGGCCACGCTTGGCCATGATGGTCCTCCAAGAGTCAATTGCTTACTCGTTAGTGTCTCACGCTCGCGCCACTGCATTCCAATCCCGCGGGTGTGGTTCGATAGACCGGCAAGGGGCGGCTCTAGAGACGAGTGGGTGAAGATGGCCGAGGACGTTCGCGCTGAGATCGTGGCCAGTGTGCTCGAGGTCGTGGTCAACGAAGGCGATGACATCAACGAGGGCGACACCCTCGTACTCCTCGAGTCGATGAAGATGGAGATTCCGGTGCTTGCCGAAGTCGCCGGGAAAGTGACCACGGTCAACGTCGCCGTCGGTGACGTCATCCAGGCCGGCGACCTCATCGCCGTAATCGGCTAGGGCTCCGGCACCAAGCCGCCTTCTCATGTCGACCCTCGGTGACCTGCTCGCCGAGCACACGATGCTGCCCGGCACTGCCGTCGACCACCTGCACGCCGTGGTGGGGGAATGGCAGCTCCTCGCCGACCTGTCCTTCGCCGACTATTTGATGTGGGTGCATCACGACGACGGGTCGTTGGTGTGTGTCGCGCAGATCCGGCCGAACACGGCACCGACCGTACTGCTGGCCGATGCGGTGGGGACGGTCAACACCGCAAGCGACATGCCCGTGGTGGTCGCTGCGTTCGAGTCCGGCCATATTGGCCGCGAAAGTGATGCAGGACAAGAGGATTCTCAGGAGGGCCGGTGGCTCAACGTCGAAGCCGTTCCCGTCCGGCACGGCAATCGGGTGGTCGCCGTCCTGACCCATCAGACCGCCTTGGCGGACCGGCGCAAGGCCAGTCCCCTGGAGCGCGCGTATCTGGACTGTGCCGCTGACCTCTTGCACATGCTGTCCGAAGGCACCTTCCCCAACGTGGGTGATCTGGCGATGTCGCGGTCGAGTCCCAGGGTGGGTGACGGTTTCATCCGGCTCGACGTGGGTGGCCAGGTCAGCTTCGCCAGCCCCAACGCGATCTCGGCCTATCACCGGATGGGGCTGAACGCCGAACTCGAGGGGCACAACCTCGTCACCGTCACTCGACCGCTGATCTCAGATCCCTTCGAGGCGCAGGAGTTGGCCACCCACGTGCGTGATTCCCTCTCGGGAGGCTCGAGCATGCGGATGGAGGTCGACGCCGGGGGAGCGGCGGTGCTGCTCCGTACGCTCCCGATGGTGGTCAATGGTGAGGCAGCCGGCGCGGCCGTGCTGATCCGTGACGTGACCGAGGTCAAGCGTCGTGACCGCGCGCTGCTGTCCAAGGACGCGACCATCCGCGAGATCCACCATCGCGTGAAGAACAATCTTCAGACCGTCGCCGCGCTGCTGCGGCTGCAAGCCAGGCGCACCAACAACGCCGAAGGGCGGGATGCGCTGATCGAATCGGTGCGCCGGGTCTCGTCGATCGCGCTGGTGCACGATGCACTGTCGATGTCGGTAGACGAGGAGGTCAACCTCGACGAGGTCGTCGATCGGATCGTCCCGATCATGAATGACGTTGCGTCAGTGGGCCGCCCCGTCCGGATCAACCGCGTTGGCGACCTTGGTGTGCTCGACGCCGACCGGGCCACCGCCTTGGTCATGGTCATCACCGAACTGGTGCAGAATGCGATCGAGCACGCCTACGATTCGACGTCCGAGAACGGGAGCGTCACCATCAGGGCCGAGCGCTCGGCCCGCTGGCTCGACGTCGTGGTGCACGACGACGGTCGCGGGTTGCCGGAGGGTTTCAGCCTGGAGAAGTCCGACAGCCTCGGCCTGCAGATCGTGCGGACGTTGGTGGCCGCCGAGTTGGACGGATCGTTGGGTATGCACGCCGTCCCCACCGGCGGCACCGACGTCGTGCTGCGGGTGCCGATCGGTCGTCGCGGACGTCTAGCACAATAACCGGCATCGTCGGAGGCAAAAATTTACGGCCCCGGCGTGAGCCGGGGCCGTAAACAATGCTTGGTGCGGGGTTAGACGCCCGTACGAGCCTTCGTCCGCGCGTTGCGACGCTTGAGTGCGCGACGCTCGTCCTCGCTCATGCCACCCCACACTCCCGCGTCCTGTCCGGACTCCAAAGCCCAGCTCAGGCATTCGGTCGTGACGGGGCAGCGGTTGCAAACGATCTTCGCGTCAGCGATCTGGGCGAGTGCCGGTCCACTGTTTCCCACCGGGAAGAACAGTTCCGGGTCCTCGTCACGACAGACCGCATTGTGCCGCCAATCCATAGCTACAACTCCTCTTCATGTGCGCAACAAGACGCACGAACTTTTCTTCGGCTGTTAACGCGTGCACATCAAATGTTTCTGCACTGTTGCAAACGATGCTTCCACAGGCTGAACAGATGTCAATAGAGGCACGTTCACACGTGGTCAATCTCACTGGCTTCTGTAGCTGGGACCGGGTTACCGGACCACCCACCCGTTTGTACTACACTTAGGCCACTTACGCCCTTATTCGCGGCGGTTCTCAGCGCATTCGCAGGTCAAGCCTTTTTCGCCGGTGGTGCCACCACGCCAAGAGCATCCCGGACCGCGGTGAACGTCATCCTTTCGCGCTGGCCGACGTAATCCCCGTCGATCTGACAGCCCACGGGCGTGTCCGCCGTCACTCGCACCCACGGCACGTCGTCGTCGCGGACCAGATGGCGCGCGTCGAGACGCGGTTCCTTCGCCAGCATCTGACGGACCAGCCCTAGATTCGCCCAAATGTTCATGCTGGTGGTGGCGAATACCCCCAGGCCGGTCTCGAAGCTGGTGTCCGGGTTCGTCCAGACCGGCCGGGTGTTCGCGTAGGTCCACGGACTCGAATTCGACACGAACGCGAAGTGCACCCCGGTGACGGGATCTCGGCCGGGAAGTTCGAGCGTCAACGACGGTTCCCTGCGGGCGCTGGCCAACACCTCGCGGGTCGCCACCCGGATGTAGCGCGACGCGGTGACCTTGCGGCCCTTGTCGCGTTGGGCTTCGACGGCGGCGACCACGTCACCGTCGACGCCAAGGCCTGCCGTGAAGACGCCCCACCGGTCACCACAGTCCATCAGGCCGATGCGGCGCCACTTGACGCCGCGGCGATAAGCCCCCAGAAGGTCGACCAGCTGATTGGTCGCCTCGATGGGGTCGGGGCTGATGCCAAGGGCACGGGCGAAGACGTTGGCCGAGCCGCCTGGCACAACCGAGATCGCCGGTCCGCGTTTCGGCGGGGGCTGCCCGCAGTCGCCGAGAATGCCGTTGACCACTTCGTTCACCGTGCCGTCGCCGCCGTGCACGATCACCACGTCGATGCCGTCG
>NZ_JAVRQA010000051.1:0-3995 GCF_032161845.1 Mycobacterium sp. | reverse complement strand
GGACTGTGCAGACGCATCACGTTGAGCAGGTCCAGGCCGGGGAACAACGCGACGAACATCGCCGGGATGATCGCGAAGTACTTCGCAATGTCGTTGGCGATCGAGAACGTCGTCAAGGCGCCGCGCGTGATGAGCAGTTGCTTGCCGATCTCGACGATCTCGATGAGCTTCGTCGGGTCGGAGTCGAGGTCGACCATGTTGCCGGCTTCCTTGGCCGCCGACGTACCGGTGTTCATCGCGACGCCGACGTCGGCCTGGGCCAGCGCTGGCGCGTCGTTGGTGCCGTCGCCGGTCATGGCGACGAGCTTGCCGCCCTCCTGCTCGCTCTTGATCAACGCCAGCTTGTCCTCGGGGGTGGCCTCGGCGAGGAAGTCGTCGACGCCGGCCTCGTCGGCAATTGCCTTGGCCGTCAACGGGTTGTCGCCCGTGATCATCACGGTGCGAATGCCCATTCTGCGCATTTCGTCGAACCGCTCGCGCATGCCTTCCTTGACGACGTCCTTGAGGTGGATGACGCCGAGCGCTCGCGCCTCGCCGCCGGGCCGCACCTCGCCGACCACCAGTGGTGTGCCGCCGCTGGCGGACACTTCGTCGACGAAGTCGCCGAGCTCCGGTGGCACGGTGCCGCCGCCTGCCCGCACCCAGTCGGCGACCGACGCGGCTGCACCCTTGCGCAGTTGATGTCCGTCTTCGAGGTCGACGCCGGACATGCGCGTGGTCGCGGTGAACTCGATCCAGTTGGCGTTGTTCAACTCTCCCGGCGTGCGGGCGCGCAGCCCGAAGCGCTCCTTGGCGAAGACGACGATCGAGCGGCCCTCGGGCGTTTCGTCGGCCAGGCTGGACAGCTGAGCGGCGTCGGCGAACTGTTCGGGGCTGACGCCTGCCAGTGGGGCGAAGGCGCCCGCCTGCCGGTTGCCGAGGGTGATCGTGCCCGTCTTGTCGAGCAGCAGGGTGTTGACGTCACCCGCGGCCTCGACCGCCCGTCCCGACATGGCGAGCACGTTGCGCTGCACCAGTCGATCCATGCCTGCAATGCCGATGGCCGACAGCAGGGCGCCGATCGTGGTCGGGATGAGGCAAACCAGCAGCGCCACCATCACGATTCCGGTGACGCCGTTGGCGTCGAGGGCTTGAGAGTCAAGCACGCCAGGGTTGTTCGCCTTGGAGAAGATCGCCAACGGCTGCAGGGTGGCGACGGCGAACACGAAGATGAGCGTCAGCGCGGCCAGCAGGATGTTCAGCGCGATCTCGTTGGGCGTCTTCTGCCGGTTGGCGCCCTCGACGAGGGCGATCATCCGGTCGATGAAGCTCTCGCCGGGCTTCTGGGTGATCTTGACGACGATGCGGTCAGATAGCACCGTGGTGCCACCGGTCACCGCCGACCGGTCGCCGCCGGATTCGCGGATGACGGGCGCGGATTCACCGGTGATGGCCGATTCATCAACCGAGGCAATGCCTTCCACGACGTCACCGTCACCGGGAATCGGCTGGCCGGCCTCGACGACGACGATGTCACCTTGTTGCAGCAGTGGTGCGGCCACCTCCTCCTCGGTTCCGCTGCCACCGGGGGACCAGCCGGTGAGGCGGCGGGCCATGGCGTCGGACTTGGCCCGGCGCAGACTGTCGGCCTGGGCCTTGCCACGGCCTTCGGCGACCGCCTCTGCGAGGTTGGCGAAAACGACTGTGGCCCAGAGCCACAGCACGACCAGCCAGGAGAACCAGGTCGGCTCCTGCACGGCGAGAACGGTGCTCCACACCGCGCCGACCTCGACGATGAACATGACCGGGTTGCGCCACAGCGTGCGGGGATCGAGCTTGCGCAGCGCGTCGGGGACCGACTTGGCCAACATCTTGGGATCGAGCAGGCCACCGGTGACGGTGCCCTTCGGCTTGGCTTTGGCTTCGCGGGCCTTGGGCGCCGCGGCGACGGTGGTGGTGGACATGTCAGTGGATTCCTTCGGCGAGGGGCCCGAGCGCAAGCGCGGGGAGGAAGGTGAGGGCGACGAGGATCACGGTGACGCCAACGACCATGCCGACGAATTGTGGCCGGTGGGTGGGCAGCGTGCCGATGGACTCCGGGGTGGTGCCTTGTTTGGCGAGTGAACCCGCGAGTGCGAGAACGAGAATCAGCGGCAGGAAGCGGCCGAGGACCATCGCCAGGCCGAGTGCGGTGTTGTACCACTCGGTGTTGACGCTGATGCCTGCGAAGGCCGAGCCGTTGTTGTTCGCCGCGGAGGTGAACGCGTACAGCACTTCCGACAAGCCATGCGGGCCGCTGTTGAGCATGCCGGCCCGTTGCCCCGGCAGTGCCATCGCAGTCGCGGTTCCTACCAGGACGAGCAGCGGTGTGACCAGGAAATAGCTTGCGGCCAACTTGATTTCGCGCGGGGTGATCTTCTTGCCGAGGTACTCCGGCGTCCGGCCCACCATGAGGCCCGCGACGAACACGGTGATCACCGCGAGGATCAGCATGCCGTAGAGCCCCGACCCGGTGCCGCCGGGCGCGACCTCGCCGAGCTGCATGTTGAACATCGTCATCAGGCCGCCGAGGCTGGTGTAGGAGTCGTGGAACGAGTTCACCGCACCCGTCGAAGTCAGGGTGGTCGCGTCGGCGAAGATCGCCGAGTCGAATACGCCGAACCGCTGTTCGACGCCTTCGGTGGCCGCACCGATCGCGGTGGGGTTGGTGCCGTGGGCCTGCAGTTGGAAGAAGCTCATCAGCGTGACGCTGAGCAGAGCGATCGTGCCCATCACCGCGACGATCGCGTACCCCTGCTTCTTGCTCTGCACCATCCGACCGAACGTGCGCGGCAACGAGAAGCTGATGACGAGCAGCAGGAAGATCTCGATCCAGTTGGTCCACGCGGTCGGGTTCTCGAAGGGGTGCGCGGAGTTGGCGTTGAAGAAGCCACCACCGTTGGTGCCCAGTTCCTTGATGGCCTCCTGGCTGGCGACGGGGCCACCGGTGATGGTCTGTTGGGCACCGTTGAGGGTGTCGACGATCTGGTCGTGCAGGTGGAAGTTCTGGATCGCGCCGCCTGCGATGAGGATGATCGCGGCGATGAACGCGATCGGCAGCAGGATGCGAATGGTGCCGCGTACCAGGTCAACCCAGAAGTTGCCGAGCTCGGTGGTGCGGCGACGGGCGAACCCTCGGACCAATGCGATCGCGACCGCCATGCCGACTGCGGCGGAGACGAAGTTCTGCACCGTCAGGCCGGCCATCTGGACCAGGTGCCCCTGGGTGCTCTCACCCGAGTAGGCCTGCCAGTTGGTGTTGGTGACGAAGCTGATCGCGGTGTTCCAGGCCAGTGCCGGAGTCATCTGGGTGGCCGGATCGTTCAGGTGCAGCGGCAGCTTGCCCTGGACGAGCTGGAAGGCGAAGAGGAACAGGACGCTGACGGCCGAGAACGCGAGCACGCTGCGGGCGTAGGCGCCCCAGTTCTGTTCTGACTTGGGGTCGGCGCCGATGAGCCGGTAGATCACGCGCTCGACGCGAGAGTCCTTGTCGGAGCTATACACCCGGTACATGTAGTCGCCGAATGGCACGTGCACGGCTGCCAGCGCCAAGACGAGGAGGGCGAGGAAGGTGATCCCCGCGGCGGTCGTACTCACTAGAACCTCTCCGGGAAGAGCAGCGCCGCGGCCATGAAGACCGCGAGCAGGACGGCCAGGATGAGCCCGACGAGATTTTCGTAGCTCACCGCTCGAACATCCTCTGGACGACGCCGAGCAGCGCGAAGACTGCGATGGTCAGCAGCACGAATACGACTATGGACATGTCGCCGACGCTAGGCCCGCCAACCAGGCGATACGTCGTCCCTTACGGTTTCTTGACGCCGCGGGGACGGCTCTTTACGCGGCCTTTGCGGTGCCGTGCGCGGAGTCACCGGGTTCACGCTTTTAACGGTCGGGGCAATTACTCGCGTACTCACCCGCTGTGGACCTGCTGTGGGTTAGCGTTCGCCCAGTTCGCCGGACTTCTCAGGGTTGGG
>NZ_JAVRQA010000050.1:0-10637 GCF_032161845.1 Mycobacterium sp. | reverse complement strand
GGGGCGTCTGGGTAGTGGTGCAGTGCATCCTCGCCGTTGCCTTCGGCGCGGGTCTGTTCATCGCGTTCGATCAGCTTTGGCGCTGGAACACCATCGTCGCGCTGGTGTTGTCCGTGCTCGTCATCCTCGGCCTGGTGGTCGGCGTCCGGGTGGTGCGCAAGACGGAGGACATCGGCAGCACGTTGATCGCGGTGGCGGTTGGCGCCTTGGTCACGTTGGGCCCCCTGGCACTGTTGCAGTCCCACTGACGCGTCACACTTATCCCTCAGTGCGCCCCGCCATCAAGGTCGGTCTTTCGACTGCCTCGGTATACCCGTTGAGGACCGAGGCGGCCTTCGAGTACGCCGCCCGGCTGGGGTACGACGGTGTCGAGCTGATGGTGTGGGCGGAGTCCGTCAGTCAGGACATCCCGGCGATCCAGCGGCTGTCCGACAAGTACGGCATGCCGGTGCTGAGCGTGCACGCGCCGTGTCTGCTGATCTCCCAGCGGGTCTGGGGCGCCGATCCCATCTCCAAGCTCGATCGCAGCGTCCGGGCAGCCGAACAACTGGGCGCGCAGACCGTCGTCGTGCACCCGCCGTTCCGCTGGCAACGGCGCTACGCCGAGGGTTTCAGCGACCAGGTGGCCGCGCTGGAGCAGTCCAGTGACGTCATGGTCGCGGTGGAGAACATGTTCCCGTTCCGGGCCGACCGCATCTTCGGCACGGGGCAGCCGTCGATCTCACGGATGCGCAAGCGCGGCGGCACGCCGGGGATAGCCGTCTCGGCGTTTGCGCCGTCATACGACCCGCTGGACGGCAACCACGCCCACTACACGCTGGACCTGTCGCACTCGGCGACCGCAGGTACCGACGCCATCGACATGGCGGGCCGGATGGGTGACGGGCTGGTGCACCTGCACCTGTGCGACGGCAGCGGCGCGTCGACCGACGAGCACCTGGTGCCGGGGCGCGGTACCCAGCCGACCGCCGAGATCTGTCAGATGCTGGCGGCCAGCAGTTTCTCCGGCCACGTGATCCTCGAGGTCACCACCTCGGGAGCGCGGACGGCAGGCGAACGCGAGCAGTTGTTGAGTGAGTCGTTGGATTTCGCGCGAACGCATTTGTTGCGTTAGAGATTGGGGCCGTCTTGAGTCTGTCCACGTCGTTCACCGATGCGATGGCGTTGACGCAGGTGTCGTCGGGCGGCGACGGCGGCGTCTCCTCCGTGTTCGAAGGCGAGCTCAACGAACACTGGACCATCGGGCCCAAGGTGCATGGTGGCGCGATGCTGGCGCTGTGTGCGAATGCGGCGCGGATGGCCGTTGGCGGTGGGCAGGAGCGCAGCGACTCGGGGGATGTCTCAGCGCGTGGGGTCGAGCCGATCGCGGTGTCGGGCAGCTTCCTGTGGGCTCCCGATCCAGGCCCACTGTGCGTGGTCACCACGATCCGCAAGCGGGGGCGCCGCGTCAGCCTCGTCGACGTTGAGCTCAAGCAGGGTGACAAGACAGCGGTCCGGGCGGCGATGACACTCGCCGAACCCGAGCACGACGTCGCACCGCTGCTGTCGGTCAACCCCGTGGTGCCACTGATGACGCCCGACCCACCGCCCGGCCTCGAGCCGATCGGACCGGGGCACCCGATGGCCGACATCGTGCACCTGGCGCACGGCTGCGACATCCGGCCGTCGTTGACGACGATGGCACCGCGGGCCGACGGGGGACCGCCGGTGATCGAGTACTGGGTGCGGCCGAAGGTGGGCTCGCCGGACGTGCTGTTCGCGCTGCTGTGCGGTGACGTATCGGCACCGGTCACATTCGGCGTCAACCGGTTCGGCTGGGCGCCAACGGTTCAGCTGACCGCCTACCTGCGTGGCATGCCTGCGGACGGCTGGCTGCGGGTGATGTGTACGACGATGCAGATCGGGCAGGAGTGGTTCGACGAGGACCACGTGGTGGTGGACTGCGAGGGGCGCATCATCGTTCAGTCCAGGCAGCTCGCTCTGGTGCCGCAGGCACAGTCGTAGGTCCCTCCGGCGGGCGTGCAATGCTTGCCTCCGTGGCGAGAATTGCGATCATCGGCGGCGGAAGCATCGGCGAGGCACTGCTTTCCGGGCTGCTGCGCTCGGGCAGGCAGGCCAAGGACATGGTCATTGCCGAGCGGCACCCCGACCGTGCGAAGTATCTGTCCGAGACCTATTCGGTCCTGGTGACCACGGTGGCCGACGCCGCCGAGAACGCGGCCTACGTGATCGTGGCCGTGAAGCCGTCCGACGTCGAGTTGGTCATCGGTGACATCTCCGAAGCCGCCGCGCGGGCGGAGAACAACAGTGCCGAGCAGGTCTTCGTCACGGTCGCCGCGGGCGTCAGCACCGCCTACTACGAGGCGAACCTTCCCGCGGGTGCGCCCGTCATCCGGGTGATGCCCAATGCCCCCGTGGTCGTCGGTGGAGGGGTCAGCGCCTTGGCCCCTGGCCGCTTCGCGACCGCCGAGCAGCTCAAGGAGGTCTCGGCGATCTTCGACGCGGTCGGTGGTGTCCTGACGGTGCCGGAGTCTCAGCTCGACGCGGTCACCGCGGTGTCGGGCTCGGGTCCGGCGTACTTCTTCCTGATGGTCGAGGCGCTCGTCGACGCCGGCGTCGCCGTGGGGCTGCCAAGGGCCGTTGCGACCGATCTGGCGGTCCAGACGATGGCCGGTTCCGCCGCAATGTTGCTGGAGAGCCTCGACAACGCCAACCCGTCGGGCGACGGGGCAATGGGCACGGCGATGGACACCAGCCCCGCTCAGCTGCGCGCGACCGTGACGTCGCCGGGCGGCACTACGGCCGCTGGTCTGCGGGAATTGGAGCGGGGTGGCCTCCGGGCGGCGGTAGCCGAGGCTGTCGTTGCGGCAAAAACACGCTCTGAGCAGCTAGGAATTACACCAGAGTAGTTCAAGAAATTCCATCGAATTAGCCCACACCCGTCGCAATAACCCCAATGGCCACGCTATTCTCCCTGAGGTATGCGCGCTCCTGCGCCAGCGGTGGGGAAGCCGTTGGACAAGGCGTGCCTGATTGATTGGGTTGCGATGACGTCTATGAACGGGCCATCTTCGCGGGATTCCGCCAGCGGCAAATCGTCGCGTGATGGTTCCGGCGGCGAACCTCCACGACAGCAGTTCCTCACCGTCGCGGAAGTGGCGAGCCTGATGAGGGTGAGCAAGATGACGGTCTACCGACTGGTCCACAACGGTGAGCTGCCCGCGGTACGCGTGGGCCGGTCGTTCCGGGTGCACGCCAAGGCCGTGCACGACCTCTTGGAGACGTCGTACTTCGACGCAGGCTAGGGCTGGGCCCCGGGTGGGTCGATCGTCCCGGGACGGGAGCGCACCGACGCAGGCGGGCTTCCAGCCGTTTTCGTACCTCCGGGCATGCCGGGTAAGGTGACGAGTCGGTTCTCCTGGCACAAATGTCCGGAGATGTCTTAGGTAGCGGAGTTCATGGGTTCAGTCATCAAGAAGCGGCGCAAGCGCATGTCGAAGAAGAAGCACCGCAAGCTGCTTCGTCGCACCCGGGTGCAGCGCAGAAAACTCGGCAAGTAGCTCGCACCTTGTCCCGCTAGGCTGACCCGATGGATTCGACGGGCCGGCCGCCGCAGAAGCACGGGCAGGGCGACGGGCAGGACTCCGGGGACGCCGACGTTCAGGGCACGCCGCATTACCCCAAGGTCGTGCTGGTCACCGGTGCATGTCGGTTTCTCGGCGGGTATCTGACCGCCAGGCTGGCGCAGAACCCCCTGATCAATCACGTCATCGCGGTTGATGCGGTCGCGCCGAGCAAGGATTTGCTGCGCCGGATGGGTCGCGCCGAGTTCGTGCGCGCCGACATCCGAAACCCGTTCATCGCGAAGGTGATCCGCAACGGGGACGTCGACACCGTCGTGCATGCCGCGGCAGCGTCGTATGCGCCCCGCGCGGGCGGACGGGCAGCGCTGAAGGAGCTCAACGTCATGGGCGCGATGCAGCTGTTCGCGGCCTGTCAGAAGGCTCCGTCGGTGCGCCGGGTGATCCTCAAGTCCACGTCCGAGGTCTACGGCTCGAGTCCGCGCGACCCTGTGCTGTTCACCGAGGACGGCAGTTCGCGCAGGCCTCCTGGCGAGGGCTTCGCCCAGGACAGCATCGACATCGAGGGTTACGCGCGCGGCCTGGCGCGGCGACGCCCGGACATCGCGGTGACGATCCTGCGGCTAGCCAACATGATCGGGCCGGCAATGGATACCGCGCTTTCGCGATTCCTCGCCGGGCCCGTGGTGCCGTCGGTGCTTGGCCATGACGCGCGGCTACAGTTGCTGCACGAACAGGATGCGCTCGGCGTGCTGGAGCGGGCGACGATGGCGGGCCGTTCCGGCACGTTCAACGTGGGCGGCGCGGGCATCATCATGATGTCGCAGGCGATCCGTCGGTCGGGGCGGCTACAGTTGCCGGTGCCGAGATCGGCATTGTCTGCCGTTGATTCGCTGAGGCGCGCCACCCGGTACACCGAACTGGACCGCGAGCAGCTGAACTACGTCAGCTACGGCCGGGTGATGGATACCGCAAGGATGCGGAAGGATTTAGGTTACAACCCGAAGTGGACGACGGCGGAGGCTTTCGACGATTACGTACGCGGTCGAGGTTTGACGCCGATCATCGATCCGCGATGGGTACGCTCGATCGAGAGTCGGGCCATTTCTGCAGTGGAGCGTTGGGGGCGTTAGTCTTGTATTTCAGGGTGGGGAGAAGGTAACGACGTGGCGGGCGATTCAAAAGCGAAAGTGATTCCGCTGCACTCGAATTCGAGCCGGGCATCGGCTCAGCGACGGGCAGCGGCACGTACCGAGAGCGCACGTCGGCATCCGTCATTGCTCGATGATCCCGGTACGCGGGCGTCCGCCGAGCAGATCGCGGCCGTCGTCCACGAGATCGATCATCGTCGCGGCTCCGCGGCGGGTGCGGCCCTCGATGAGGGGCCCAACGAACTCGCCCAGCGCATCGCGGCGGCCGCCGAATTCGTCCGCAAGCGGATGTCGGGCGACTACACCGTCGACGAGTTCGGCTTCGACAAACACCTCAACGAGGCTATCTTTTTGCCTTTGCTGAGAGGGCTCTTCCGCAACTGGTTTCGGGTCGAGGTCAGCGGTATCGAGAACTTGCCGGAAACCGGTGCGGCGCTCATCGTCGCCAATCACGCGGGCGTGCTGCCCCTGGACGGGTTGATGGCCTCGGTGGCCGTGCACGACAACCATCCCGCCAACCGCGATCTGCGCCTGCTGGCCGCCGACATGGTGTTCGACATGCCGCTCATGGGGCAGGCCGCGCGCAAGGCGGGCCACACGATGGCATGCACCGCCGATGCCCATCGCCTCCTGGCCGCCGGCGAACTCACCGCCGTGTTCCCCGAGGGGTACAAGGGCCTTGGCAAGAATTTCCGGGACCGCTACAAGCTGCAGCGTTTCGGTCGCGGCGGGTTCGTCGCCGCAGCTCTACGCGCAGGCGCACCCATCGTGCCGTGCTCGATCGTCGGATCCGAGGAGATCTATCCGATGATCACCGACGTCAAGTTGTTGGCCCGGCTTTTCGGCCTGCCGTACTTCCCGGTGACCCCGCTGTTCCCGCTCGCGGGGCCGCTCGGCCTTGTCCCGCTGCCATCGAAGTGGCACATCCAGTTCGGTGAGCCCATCGCCACCGACGACTACGACGAGTCGGCGGCCGACGATCCGATGGTCACCTTCGAGTTGACCGACCAGGTTCGCGAGACCATCCAGCAGACGCTGTATCAGTTGCTCGCCAACCGGAGGAATCCCTTCCTCGGCTGATTACGGTGTGGCTGCTGACTTTTGCCCGGCAATCATCCGCTTCATCGCCGCATCGCGTCCGGCGGCGATCTGGGCCGTCACCTCGGCATGCTGTTCGGAGCTGGTCGACTCGCCGAACAGCGTCACGATGCTGGTCAACACGGGCTTGCCGTCGTCGTCGGTGACCTCGCCGCGGACCTCGGTGATCACCGCGCCGTGCGATTCGATCACCGAGTCGAGGTAGGAGTCGAACCACAGCTTGTCGCCGACCACGATCGGGCGATGGAAGACCAGCTTCTGGTCGCGGTGCAACACGCGTTCCATGTTGATCGGCACATCGAACTGATTGAAGATCTCGTTCTGGACCCTGCGTCCCGCGACGGCGACGAACGTCAGCGAGGCGATCAGCGCGCCCTGGCCGCACTCGGCGGCGGCTTCCTCGGTGTAGTGCGCGGGATGGTCGTCCTTGACGGAGCGCGCGAACTCGCGCACCTTTTCGCGGTCCACCAGGAAGTAATCGGGATACCTGTAGTGGGTACCGATGATGTCTTCGGCGATGGTCATTTCTCGGTTGCGCTCCCCGCTCAGTACTTCTGGCTCCAGCGGCGCCGAGCCTATCAGCGACCGCTCAGCTGCCATTTCCGCGACGAGAAACGACCGCGGCCAGGGCGCCGCCCGCCGCGCCGAGCGCCAGCGCCGAGGGGACGCCGATGCGGGCGGCCTTGCGGGCGGTCCGAAAGTCACGGATCTCCCAGCCCCGTTTGCGGGCCAGGTCCCGCAGCGCGGCGTCGGGATTGATGGCGACGGCGGTGCCGACCAGTGACAGCATCGGCACGTCGTTGATGCTGTCGGAATAGGCCGTGCAACGCCGCAGGTTGAGTCCCTCGCGAATGGCCAGCGACCGTACGGCATGCGCCTTGCCCGCGCCGTGCAGGATCTCGCCGACGAGGCGGCCGGTGAACACGCCGTCCACCGACTCGGCGACCGTGCCCAACGCACCCGTCAGGCCGAGCTTGCGGGCGATGGTGGCCGCCAGCTCGTATGGCGTCGCGGTGACGAGCCACACCTGCTGGCCCGCGTCGAGGTGCATCTCGGCCAAGAGCCGTGTGCCCTGCCAGATCTTGTCGGCGATGATCTCGTCGTAGATCTCCTCGCCGACCTCGGTCAGCTCGGAGGTCGCCCTGCCCTCGATGAAAGCGAGCGCCTTGGTGCGCCCGGCCGCTACGTCGTCGCTGTTTTCCTTGCCGGTCAGCTGAAACTTCGCCTGCGCGTAGCCGAATCGCGCCAGATCGCCGTAGGTGAAGTACTTCCGCGCCGCCAGCCCGCGCGCGAAGTGCACCAGCGATGAGCCCTGCACCAACGTGTTGTCGACGTCGAAGAAGGCGGCGGCCGTCAGGTCGGGCGGGGGTGGTTCGGTCTCGGACGCCTCGTCGGCGAGGATCTGCTCGACGGCGTCGGACTCCTCGCCGATCCCTGGACCGGCCTCCACGTCGGCCTCAGCCCCTGACTCGGACACCCTTCAACAGTAGGGCACGGGATACTCGGAGCCGTGGAGCATCGGAGGGCAGGAGCGGAGCGACCCGGGAATCAGCACAGTGTGTTGCTGCTGACGAGGGCCGGGTGCAGCCTGTGCGAAAAGGCCGAGGCAGTGCTCGTGGCTCTGGCCGACGAGTTCGGATTCGAGCTCCTCTGCACCGACGTGGACGCTGCGGCGGAGGCAGGGGACCCGTCGCTGCGTGCCGAGTACGGGGACTTGCTGCCCGTCGTGCTGCTCGACGGCGTGCAACACAGCTACTGGGAGGTCGACGAGGCGGCGCTCCGCGCCGATCTCGGAGCTGGTTAGGTCTCGGCGAATTTGGTGGGCGGGCTGGTAGACGACTATCTTTGACCGCGTGGTGACGAGGCCATGAGCGTTCTTCTCTTCGGGGTTTCGCATCGCAGCGCCCCGGTATCCGTGCTGGAAAGACTCAGCACCGACGAGTCCGAACAGGCCAAGATCGTCGACGAGGTGCTGCAGTCCCCGCTCGTCACCGAAGTCATGTTCCTGTCGACCTGTAACCGCGTGGAGATCTATGCGGTCGTCGACGCGTTCCACGGCGGCCTCTCGGTCATCGGGCAGGTCCTGTCAGAGCACTCCGGGATGTCGTTGGGCGACCTCACCAAGTACGCCTACGTGCGATACGCCGAGGCCGCCGTCGAGCACCTCTTCGCGGTGACCAGCGGCCTGGACTCCGCGGTGATCGGCGAGCAGCAGGTCCTCGGGCAGGTCCGCCGTTCCTACGCCTCCGCCGAGGCCCATCAGACCGTGGGACGCACCCTTCACGAGCTGGCGCAACGCGCGCTGCAGGTCGGCAAGCGAGTGCACTCGGAGACCGGTATCGACGCCGCGGGCGCTTCGGTGGTCTCGGTGGCGCTTGAGATGGCCGACAGGAAGTTGTCCGGTCTCGCGGGGCGCTCCGCCGCCGTGGTCGGCGCCGGGTCGATGGGCTCGCTGGCGGCCGCGCACCTGGTGCGGGCGGGCATCGGCCGGGTCCACGTCGTCAACCGCTCGCTTCCGCGCGCCGAGCGGCTCGTCGAAAACCTGCGGGGCCAGGGCGTCGACGCGCACGCGTTCCCGTTCGACCACATCCAGCCCGTGCTGGCCGATGCCGACGTCGTCGTTTCGTGTACCGGGGCCGTGCGCCCCGTGGTCTCGCTCGCCGACGTGCACCGAGGTCTCGCGCACGGCCAGGACCCCAGGCAGTTGGTCATCTGCGACCTCGGCATGCCCCGCGACGTCGATCCGGCCGTCGCCGGTCTGCCCGGCGTGTACGTCGTCGACATGGAGCGCATCCAGCGCGAACCGACGGCCCGAGCCGCCGCCTCCGACGCCGACGAGGCCCGCGCAATCGTCGCCGCGGAGGTTGCCAACTATCTTGCCGGGCAACGGATGGCGGAGGTCACACCCACCGTTACCGCCCTTCGCCGGCGCGCCGCCGACGTCGTCGAGGCCGAACTGCTGCGTCTCGACAACCGGCTGCCCCAGCTCGAATCCGCGCATCGCGACGAGGTCGCGCGGACCGTGCGCCGGGTCGTCGACAAGCTCCTTCATGCCCCGACGGTTCGCGTCAAGCAACTGGCCAGTGCGCCGGGCGGCGACAGCTATGCCGAGGCGCTGCGCGAACTGTTCGAGCTCGATCCGCAGGCCGTCGACGCGGTCGCCGGTGGCGAATTGCCAGTCATCGCAATGGATTTGATTCCGAACGACACGCGGTCCGATCTAGGTCAAGCTGAGTAGTCACTTGGCACTGACGCGCGATACGGCCATCCGGATCGGCACGAGGGGCAGCCTGCTGGCTACCACCCAGGCCGGTTTGGTCAGAGACGCCTTGATAGCCAAGGGTCACGCGTGCGAACTCGTCATCATCTCCACTGCGGGTGACCGATCCAGTGAGCCGATCGCCGACATCGGTGTCGGAGTGTTCACCGCGGCCCTGCGAGAGGCGATCGCCGACGGCCACGTGGACATGGCCGTGCACTCCTACAAGGATTTGCCGACCGCCACCGACGACAGGTTCGTCATTGCGGCCATCCCACCACGCGAGGACGCCAGGGACGCCTTGGTGGCGCGCGACGGGCTGGTGCTGGGAGAGTTGCCAGCGGGTTCGGTGATCGGCACGTCGAGCCCGCGGCGGGCGGCGCAGCTTAGAGCACTGGGTCTCGGTTTGGAAATTCGCCCCCTAAGAGGCAACCTAGACACCAGGTTGAACAGGGTAAGCAACGGTGATTTCGACGGCGTCGTCGTCGCCCGGGCGGGACTAGTCCGCATCGGACGGCAAGATGACGTCACCGAGACTCTGGAGCCGGTGCAGATGTTGCCAGCGCCGGCTCAAGGTGCGCTCGCGGTGGAGTGTCGCGCGGGCGATACCGAGCTCGTCGCGCTGCTGGCGGAGATGGACCATTCCGACACGCGCGTCGCGGTCACCGCAGAGCGAATCCTGCTCGCCGAGCTCGAGGCGGGGTGTTCCGCGCCGGTGGGTGCGATCGCAGAAGTGGTCGAGTCCATCGACGAGGAGGGCAACGTCTTCGAGGAGCTGTCGCTGCGCGGCTGCGTGGCGACGCTGGACGGATCCGATGTGATCCGCGCGTCCGGTATCGGTGCTCCCGAACGGGCCAGGGAGCTTGGGCTCTCGGTCGCGGCGGAGTTGTTCGAACTGGGGGCGCGGGACTTGTTGGATCAGCGGACGACAGAGCGGGAGTGAAGGATGACGACCCGAGGGCGCAAGAGCAAGCCCGGCCGCATCACGTTCGTCGGTTCAGGACCCGGTGATCCGGGCCTGCTGACGACGAGGGCGCGCACGGTTCTGGCCAACGCGGCACTGGTCTTCACGGACCCAGACGTACCCGAGGCGGTGCTCGCCATAGTTGGCTCCGAGCTGCCGCCCACGTCGGGCCCGGCGGAGGCTGCGCCGCAGAACGACGACGCGGCACCGGCAGACACGCCAGTCGCGACCACCGTCCCCGGCGGCGCGGATGTTCGCCCCGCACTGGGTGATCCGACCGAGGTTGCCAAGCTTCTGGTCCACGAGGCACGGACCGGCGTCGACGTCGTGCGATTGGTGGCGGGCGATCCGCTGTCGGTCGACTCCGTCATCACCGAGGTCAGTGCGCTGGCGCGCACGCAGGCGCATTTCGAAATCGTCCCAGGGCTCTCGCCGGGCGCGGCGGTGCCGACGTACGCCGGGCTGCCGCTCGGCTCGTCGCACACCGTCGCCGACGTCCGCGGTGACGTCGACTGGGCCGCGCTTGCCGCGGCTCCCGGTCCCCTGATCCTGCACGCCACGGCGACTCACCTCCCCGAGGCGGC
>NZ_JAVRQA010000049.1:0-2543 GCF_032161845.1 Mycobacterium sp. | reverse complement strand
GAATCAAGGGAAGCGTGCCGGTGCAGGCAAATGACCACCGTAAGCGTCGTTGCAACCAATTAAGCGCCGATTCCAATCAGCGCGACTACGCCCTCGCTGCCTAAGCGACGGTGTGTCCGTCAGACCGAGAGAGCCCTCGACTCGGACCCTGGCGTCATCTAGAGGGACAAACCCATACGTCCGGTCGCGGGATGTACGGGGACATCAAACAGCGACTGGGATCGTCATCTCGGCTTGTTCGCGTGAACGAGAGATCCAAGTAGAGACATAGCGAACTGCGCACGGAGAAGCCTCGAGGGAATGCCGTAGGACCCGGGTTCGATTCCCGGCAGCTCCACCGAGAAGGCCCAGGTCAGGAACGAACTTCCTAACCTGGGCCTTTCGCGTCGGGACGGTCAGTCTTCCACTGCGAAGAGACGGTGTTCGCCTTCGACACCTTTGAGCTGGTGAAGTCCGCGCGCTGCGAAGGAAATGCCTGATCCGGCGGCAAGGTCGCGCACCGTCTGCGACACCAGGATCTCGCTCGGACCCGCCAGGGTGACGATGCGAGCGGCAACGTGAATCGCGATTCCTGCGAGATCGGTGCCGTGTACCTCGCACTCGCCGGTATGCACGCCGCCCCGCACTTCGAGATTGAGGCGCTTCACGCCGTCACGAATTGCCCGCGCCGCTCGCACCGCCGAAGCGGGTGAGTCGAACCGTGCGAGGAAGCCGTCGCCGATCGTCTTGACCTCGCGGCCTCGATGAGCCCCCAACTCACTCCTGACCAACGCGTGATGCTCATCCAGCAGTGACCGCCACGCCGCGTCTCCCATTCGCTCGGCACGCAACGTAGAACCGACGATGTCGGTGAACAGAAGGGTGGCGAGTATTCGTTCGGGCTCGACAGGTCGGTGTATTCGGGGGTCGAGGATGGCATAGGTCACGCTCTGCACCGCACAAGTCTGACCGTCGGCGTCAATCGCCTCCGCGTCTGCGGTGATGAGGTTGCCGGAGCGATGAATCACCTTGCCCCGGCACGACATCTCGCGTCCGTCGGCGGGCACCGGGCGCAGGAACCGGGTGGTCAGTTCCAGCCCCGCGACGGACTCGCCCGGGGCCGACAACGTCAGCGCGGCCAGGGTCGAGGTCATGTTGAGGAGCGACTCGATCGCGGCCGGGTCGAGGTCGTGCGACAAGGAACAGAACCATTCGCTCGCCGGCATCACGACGTGGGCAACTCCCTCGTCGACGACGACCCACCGTGCGCCGAAGGTATGCATCAACGGCAGCGGTGGAAGGTCGCCGGCCATGATCATGCGAGACAATTCCAGTCCGCTGTGACGAGCCTGCATGTCTGCGGGCACCAGCCCCCCGACGGCAG
Source organism: Mycobacterium sp. (assembly GCF_032161845.1). Lineage (GTDB taxonomy): Bacteria > Actinomycetota > Actinomycetes > Mycobacteriales > Mycobacteriaceae > Mycobacterium. The sequence goes on along the minus strand of NZ_JAVRQA010000049.1, from coordinate 1,180 downwards.
GGCGGTCCGGCGGATCCGGCGTCGAGTACGTGGCGTTGTCGGTCGGCTCGATCGAGGGCGGTGCCGACGGAGGCGGTGGGTCGATTCGCCGGACGCCCCACTGACTTGCGGCGAACCCGACCAGCCGCCCGACCGGGTCCTCGATCTCGGCGGTGCACGACACGAAGTAGCTGCTCGAGTTGAGCACCCGGGCGCGAGCCAGGAAGTTGCCGGGCTGGGGGCGCGGTGGCCGAAAGTACTGAACGGAGTCGGTGATCGGATAGACCGCCATCTCTGCTTCGACGGCCGTCGTCGCGCAGGCGTAAAGCGCCTGGGTCGAAAGGGCGCTCAGGTTGTAGGCCGGCGGCATGACGAGATGACCGCCTGCCTTCAGGGTCCCGGTCAAGTTCCCGCTGCTGACATGGCCGATTCCAAACCCGGTCAGTCGCGCAATCGGCGTCGTAGGGAGGACGCGGCGCGCATACAGACGCATGCGCTCGATGCCGGCCAAGGTGTTGAGCCACGGTGGAGCAACGACGCCGCGCGCAGGCTCGTCGGTGACAGATCTCGGGACCGTGCTCATGAGCGTTCCCCCAACGCCTCGCCGGCATGCGATGCGGAGCTTATCGCGCCGGTGTTTGCCGAATGCTCACAATCGCAAGGGCCAAGCCAACCGCTTGAAGTACTTCGGTGACCGACTGGACGCCTTTTGTTGATGCTGGTAACGAAGGCGCGCACGCATCCGTGACTCGTCGCGACGCCGACCGATTCATCGTGGGTACGTACATTCTGTTGGCTGACGTGGTGATGCTCGCGCATGACGGCTTGCTGAGGCCCGCTGCAGAATCGTCGTCTTAGGCGGTCGCCGAAGAGCCACTGGTCCCGCTCGAAGGGAATGCGCAGGTTCTCAGAGTTCGGGCTATCTCCGTCAATCCGATCTCACGGCTGACGTAGGGGTTCATCATCGAGGCATGGCGACCGACAGTACGGAGCTGGACCCGGAATCGCGGCGGATACAGGTACGTCGTGCGGCGCTGGGAAGCGCGATTGGCACGACGATCGAGTGGTACGACTTCTTCCTCTACAACACAGCCGCCGCGCTGGTTTTCCCGCATGTGTTCTTTCCAGCTTCGAGCGCGTACGCGGGTGCGATGCAGTCCTTCGCGACCTACGCGGTCGGGTTCGCCGCGCGGCCGGTAGG
>NZ_JAVRQA010000048.1:0-40059 GCF_032161845.1 Mycobacterium sp. | reverse complement strand
ATGCACGAGGGCGTCACTGACGTCGGCGGGTGTGGACTCGCGTGACTGCAACGCCATGCCGATTACCAGCGCGGTCTGCTGCGCCGACGGCAAGTGCACGACCGCGCCGCCGACATTGCCTCGACGGACGGAGACCAGCCCGTCTGTCTCGAGGAGATGGATGGCCTCGCGCACCGCGGGCGGGCTGACCCCGAACTCTCCGAACAGAGTCTCCTGCGAGGGCAGCACGTCGCCCTCCTTCAGTCGGCCAGACAGAATGTCGTCGCGTAGGCGTGAGGCGACCAGTTCCGCGACCCTGGGTTGACGAATGCGCTGGCCGACCACGTCACTGCCCCACGCCTGGTCGGCGGGCGCCGAACTGAGCGCCCGTCAGCTTCTCCGCCGGCAGTGCCACCGTCTCCACCGCACCAACGCACAGCGCCTCGCCGCCAAGCTCCAGCGTCGCGGTCGAAGTGAGTGCGCGTTCGCTCTCGGAACGAACGATTGCGAACCGCAGCTCGGTGAGGATCGGTGTCGGTCGTCGGTATCTGACGTTCAGTGAACGTGTCTTGCCTGACAGCCTGGTCGCGCAATTATGCTGCTGTATAACGCAATCGAAGAACACACCGAGAAAGCCGCCATGGACCAGCCCGGGCGGGCCTTCGTAGACGAGCGGGAACGAGACGCTGCCGGACGCCACGTCGGCATCGATCCGGTCGAACCGGTATTCGGGGAAGCATGGGTTGTATGCGCCGACGTCGAAGGCGTGGTCCAGGTAGAGCCTGCGACTACCGTCCCCGTCGGCACCGATCCTTGGTGCGCTGTCCGGTGGCACGGCGTCGATCAGTTCGTTCTCCCACTCGGCGCACCGGACGAGCATCGCGTCGACTGTCGGGTGGTCGTTCTCGAGGCTGAGCAGCAGTCCGGTCAGTCGGCGCAGGGCCCCCGCGGCCGCGATGGTCTGTGACAACGGCTTCTCGCCGAACCGCGGCGCCTCGGTCACACGTCACCCCCGTTGGTCACCGATCTTCCATCGGCGCGCTTTCCTTGCTAACTTTCACGAGATAGCAATCGTATCGCCTACTGTAGGGTTATCCATAACGAATCGGAAGGGCGGACCCGAGGGTGAGTCAAGAGGACGATTCGCAAGCCGGATCGGATCACGCCGGCGGCTCGGTGACCGTGTCCCGCGACGGGCCCATTCTGCGCCTGGTGCTCGACCGCCCGGAACGGCGTAACTCCCTGAGCCAGACGATGATCGCCAGCCTGGTCGACGCACTCGCCGAAGCCGCCACCGACGACGGATTGCGGGCGATCCACGTCACCGGGTCCGGCGATGACTTCTGCGCGGGCGCGGACTGGGTGGCCACCAACAGCGGCGGCGTCCGCCCACGAACCGGTGATCTGGTTCGACGGATCCCCCTGACCGCGCACCGGGTCATCGAGCTCGTCGGGAACGTCGCACTGCCGGTGGTGTGCACCGTCCGAGGCTGGGCAGTGGGCCTCGGGTGCAACCTGGCCCTGGCCGCCGACTTCACCGTCGCAGCAGACGATGCGGTGTTCTGGGAACCGTTCGTCGAGCGGGGGTTCAGCCCGGACTCGGGCGCATCCTGGCTCCTGCCCCGGCTGGTCGGCCTGGCCAGGGCGAGGCGAATGCTATTGCTCGGCGAAAAGGTCAGCGGAGCGAATGCCGCCGACTGGGGCATGATCCACCAATCGGTCGGCACGGCAGAGGTGGACCGGATCGGCGAGGACCTGTTGAGCCGGTTGGCGTCCGGACCAACGGTGACGATCGGCCTTGCCAAGCAAGCCATCCGGTCAGGCCAGCACGCCACGCTGGAGCAGACGATGACCCAGGAGCTCTACAACCTGGAACTCGCCTGTCGTACAACGGACTTCAAAGAAGGCTTGGCAGCCTTTCGCGAGCGCCGCGCGCCGAACTTTCACGGCCGATGACCGAAGGGACAGCGATGTCGTTCGACACGATCACCTACGAGGTCAGCGGCCACACGGCGACGATCACGCTCAACCGTCCCGATGCGCTCAACGCGCTGAGCCCACCCATGATCACCGAACTGCGCACCGCCTACGACGCCGCGGAGAACGACGACGACGTCTGGCTCTTGATCGTCACCGCCACCGGCCGAGCCTTCTGCACCGGCGCCGACGTCAAGGAGATCCCCGGCGACGGCAAGGTCATCAACGAGCGGCCCTATTTGTCGACCTACGACCAGTGGGAGGCGCCGCAGGAAGGCACGCCGCCGTTCCGACGCATGACCAAGCCGGTATTGGCCGCGATCAACGGAATCTGTTGCGGCGCCGGACTGGACTGGGTCACCACCGGTGACATCGTCATCGCGTCCGAGAAGGCGAACTTCTTCGACCCGCACGTGAGCATCGGCCTGGTCGCGGGGCGAGAGATGGTGCGCCTGGCCAGGGTGCTGCCCCGCAACATCGCGTTGCGTGCCGCACTGGTGGGCAAGCACGAGCGGATCACTGCGCAGCGCGCCTACGACCTCGGCATGATCAGCGAGGTCGTCGAACACGACCGACTCCTCGAACGCGCTCACGAGATCGCCGACATGGTGAACTCCAATGCGCCGTTGGCGGTCCGGGGCACCCGCCTCGCGATTCACAAGTCACTCGACCTACCGCTGCACGAAGCCGAAATCCTCGCCGAGACGTTCCGAGAGCGCGTGCTGCGCACCGAGGATGCCCTGGAGGGGCCGAGGGCATTCGTCGAGAAGCGGACGCCGAACTGGCAGTGCAAGTGACCGCCTTCGAGACCGTCCTGTTCGACGTGAACGAGACCACCCACGTCGCCACCATCACGCTCAACCGGCCCGAACGGCTCAACGCCTTCAATCGGACGATGTGCGAGGAGATGGCCGGCATCTGGCGGATCGTCAAGCTGGACGACCGCGTCAATGCCGTGGTCCTGCGGGCCAGTGGCGACCGAGCCTTCTGCGCGGGTCTGGACGTCACCTCGGCCTACGGCCAGCCCTCGAACGTATGGAACCACGAGGATCCCGGCGAGTTGCTCAGCCCGAAGTGGCAGAAGATGTGGAAGCCCGTGGTGTGCGCCGTTCAGGGCATGTGCACGGCGGGAGCGTTCTACTTCGTCAACGAATCCGACGTCGTGCTCTGCTCCACCGACGCCACGTTCTTCGACTCCCACGTGAGCGCCGGTCTGGTCTCGGCCCTGGAACCCATCGGGCTGATGCGCAGGATCGGACTCGGCGAGACCCTGCGAATGGCGTTGACCGGCAATGACGAACGTGTCGGCGCGCAGACTGCGCTTCGCATCGGCTTGGTCTCCGAGGTGGTCGCCGGAGATGAACTGTGGAACCGAGCCGACGAGATCGCCACGGCGATCGCGGCCCATCCGACCTCGGCGACGCAGGGCACCGTGAAGGCCATCTGGGAATCACTCGACAAGCCGTACCGCGCGGCACTCGACCAGGGCCTGATCTACACCCGTCTCGGGAACCCCCTCGGGCAGGCCGAGCTCGACCCCGAACGGCCGCCGCGGCCGCCGAGGATCCGCTGATGGAGCATCCGCTCAGCCGACGGATCGCCGAGGTGTTGCGGTTGGCGCCCGACTCCCCCGCGATCGAGTTCGAGGGCCGCTGGTGGTCGTGGCGCGACGTCGGCGACCAGGCAAACCGGATCGCGGCGCTCATCGCGGACCACGGCGCGAGCGGCGTGCAGGTGGGAGTTCTGTTGCGCAACAGCCCCGCTCACGTCGCCACCGTTCTCGGTATCGTACTCACCGGCGGCACCCTGGTCGTGATCAATCCGGCGCGGGGCGACGACCGCACCAGGTCCGAGGTCGCTGACCTCGCGCTGCCCATCGTCGTCGGCACCGCGGACGACATCGCCACGATGGTCACGCCATCTGATCGAAGGTCGGTCGTCGCGATCTCGAGCCTCGATGAACCACCCACCTCCACGCTCTGTGCCGCAGCGCCTTCCGACGCCGACCCCTGCGGCGTCGCCGTGCGAATGTTGACCAGCGGTACCACCGGGCCACCGAAGCGGATCGACCTCACCTACGACATGCTCGCCCGCAGCGTGCTCGGCACCGACCCCGCGTCGACCCCGGCACCTACCTCGCCGCGCCACGGCGTCGCCATCGTCAACGCGCCGCTCGTCCACATCGGTGGGGTCTTCCGAGTGCTGCAGTGCGTCACCGAGGCCCGCCCCTTCGTCCTGCTGCCACGCTTCGAACTCGGCAGTTGGATCGAAGCCGTTCGCGCGCACCGGCCCAAGGCCGTGTCGCTGGTGCCCGCCGCGCTGCGGACCGTCCTGCAGTCCGACTTGACTCGCGACGATCTGGTCGGCTTGCGCGCCGTCACCTCGGGAACGGCGCCACTGTCGGCCGACGACGCCGACGCGTTCACCGAGAAGTTCGGTGTCCCCGTTCTGACGTCCTATGCCGCCACCGAATTCGGCGGCGGAGTAGCGGGCTGGACACTGGCCGACCACCGGAGGTTCTGGAAGTCCAAGCGCGGCAGCGTGGGTCGGGCAACCTTGGGTGCACGACTCCGGGTGGTCGACGACCGGGGTGCGGCGCTGCCGACCGGTGAGTCCGGACTGCTCGAGGTGAAGCCGGGCCAGATGCCTGCCGAGACCGACTGGATCCGGACCACCGACGAGGCGTACCTCGACGCCGACGGCTTCCTGTGGATCCTCGGCCGTGCCGATCAGGCGATCATCCGAGGCGGCTTCAAGGTAATGCCCGACGACGTGCGGACGGCACTCGAGAACCATCCCGCCGTGCGGGGTGCGGCGGTCGTCGGACAGCCGGACCAGCGCCTCGGCGAGACCCCGGTGGCGATGGTCGAACTCCGCGATGCCGCCACCGCAGAGGAGCTGATGACGTTCCTGCGCAATCGCCTGGCGCCGTACGAGATACCGACCGCAATCGCCATCGTCGAAGCCATCCCACGGACTCCGTCGGGCAAGGCGGACCTGAGCGACGTCAAACGCCACTTCGCCGACGCGGTGGCCGATGGCAGAGCCGGCCATGCCGGCTGAACGTCCGACCGTCGCCGCAGTCATCAAGCGCCAGTCGCAGCTCCGGAACGCGCACCCACTTCTGGTCTGTGACGAGGAGCGGCTGAGCTATGCGGACGCCGACCGTCTTTCGGCGCGGGCGGCTCGCGGGCTCGTCGCCCTTGGCGTCGGCAAGGGCACCCACGTCGGTCTGCTCCATCCGAACGGTCCCGACTTCGTCGTCGGCTTGCTCGCCGTCGCCAGGATCGGCGCCGTCGCGATCCCGTTCCCCACCTTCGCCACGGCCAGGGAACTCGGCGAGCAACTCGCCGGCTCCGACGTCACCGTCCTGCTGGCCACCCCGTCGTACCGTTCGCACGACTACGAGAGTCGGTGCCGCGAGGTGCTCGGGACCGACCACTTCGGCGTAACGCGGCGGCTGTTCTGCCCTACCGCACCGCAATTGCGTTACGTGGTGTTCGCCCTCGACGACGTGGCTCGGCTCGCCGATACGGTCGACGGGGCTCTGCTGGCCGCAGTGGAGGAGGACGTCGACGGCTCGGACCCACTGGCCATCGTCTACAGCTCGGGATCGACGGGTGCGCCGAAAGGCGCCATCCACACCCACGCCTCGCTACTGACCCATCAGCACAACCTCAACGACGTTCGCGGGCTGTCGTCCGGCGACGTCCTGTTCTGCAATTCGCCGTTCTTCTGGGTGGGCGGGCTTGCCTTCGGCCTGCTCGCGACCATCGTCGCGGGCGCCACCCTGGTCTGCTCGAATGCCGCCGATCCCGCCGACACGCTCGATCTACTCGAGGCGGAGCGCCCCACCGTGACAAACGGGTTCGCCGCAACGGTGGCACACCTCGCCCGCCACGAAAGTTTCCCCACGCGCGACCTTTCGTCGATGCGCCGCGGAAACCTCTACCCGATCATGCCGCCAGACGTCCGCCCGGCGGACCCCGAGCTGCGGCACAACATGCTTGGCATGACCGAAGCCGGCGGCACGCTGCTCATTTGCGGAGACGAATCGGATCAACCCGAATACCGGCGCGGGTCGTTCGGACTCCCGGCACCCGGGTTCGAGGTCGCCATCATCGATCCCGACACGCGGCGCCCAGTCGAGGCGGGCGCCGCGGGCGAACTCCGCATCCGCGGTCCGCATCTGATGCAGCGCTACTACCGACGTAGCCGTGAAGAGAGCTTCGACGCCGACGGGTGGTTCGCGACCGGCGACCTGGCGTGCATGGACGTCGACGGTTTCGTCTACTTCCTTGGGCGGCGGGGGGCGATGAACAAGACCGCAGGGGCGAACGTGTCACCGGCAGAGGTGGAACGGGTCATCGCCGCCGTGACCGGCGGCACGGTCGCCCACGTGGTGGGCATCCCCGATCGCGAACGCGGTGAGGTCGTCGCGGCGGCCGTCGTGGTCGAGGACTCGTCGCCCTTCGACGAGAGCCGTTTGCGCATACTGCTGTCATCGCAATTGTCGGCCTACAAGATTCCCCGCCGGTTCAGGGGTTTGACCGCAGCCGAGGTCCCCTTGCTCGCCAGCGGCAAGGTCGACACCCGCCAGCTCAGGAACATGTTCGATGCCTGACACGGTGGACCGACTGCTGCGACTCCGAGCGTCCGACTATCCCCTCAAACCGGCGGTGATCGACCCGACCACCCGGATCGGCTACGGCGAATTGGATTCCACGACAATGGACCTCGCCGCGACGTTCGTCGAGGCCGGGGTCGGCAAGGGCACCCGGGTCGGCCTGCTCGCACCCAACGGAGTCCGGTGGGTTCAGCTCGCGCTTGCGCTGACCCGGATCGGTGCAGTGCTGGTTCCGCTGAGCACCCTGTTGCAGCCGCGGGAACTGATGGCCCAGCTGCGGGTGGCGTCGGTGACCTACCTGGTGTCCGTCGACGAGTTCCGGGGTCACCGCTATGTCGAGGAGATCCGCACCGAGCTGCGGGTGTCCGATCTGGACCGGTCCGTCGTCCAGCACCCGGAACTACCTGCACTACGCCAGGTTTGGACGTGCGAGGCGTTGACGACGATGCCGGGCGCTCCGAGTTCGGTCGTTCGGGAGCTGGCGGCGGGCGTGTCACCCAGTGATCCGCTCGTCGTCATGTTCACCTCCGGCAGCAGCGGTATGCCGAAGGGCGTCATCCACTCCCATGGCAACGCTCTGAGCGCCGTGCGATCCAGCCTGGAGCCGCGGTGCATCGATGCCGATACCCGGCTGTACCTTCCGATGCCGTTCTTCTGGGTCGGCGGCTTCGGCAGCGGGGTGCTGTCAGTCCTCGTCGCAGGCGCGACCTTGGTCACCGAACCCTCGCCACACCCCGCGGCGACACTCCGGCTGCTCGAACGAGAGCGTGTCACGTTGTTCCGCGGCTGGCCCGACCAGGCCGAAGCACTTGCCAGGGAGGCGAGTTCGATTGGCGCCGACCTCTCTGCCCTTCAGCCGGGAAGTCTGGACGCGTTGCTCGCCCCCGAGCACCGAGGCCGCCCCGGCGCCAGGGTGAACCTGTTCGGCATGACCGAGGCATTCGGGCCGTACTGCGGATATCGTGCCGACACCGACATGCCCGAGTCGGCGTGGGGTAGTTGCGGAAAGCCGTTCCCCGGCATGGAGGTTCGCATCGTCGACGTCGACGACGGGGCACCCGTGGCCGCTGGAACCACCGGGCAGATCCAGATCCGCGGTCCGAACACACTTCGCGGAATCTGCAGGCGCAGCCGGGAAGACCTCTTCACCGTCGACGGCTTCTACCCCACCGGTGACCTCGGTCATCTGGACGACGACGGCTTCCTCTTCTATCACGGCAGGTCCGACGACATGTTCAAGGTCAGCGGTGCCACCGTCTACCCCAGCGAGGTGGAGCGGGCATTGCGCACCATCGACGGCGTCCGCGGTGCCTTCGTGACGAACGTGCCGACGGAACAGGGCGACCGGGTGGGTGCCGTCGTGGTGTGTGACGCGTCGGCAACGCCGGTGGCGGTGCGCGCCGCGGCGAAGGCAGTGCTCAGCGCGTTCAAGGTCCCGACCGTGTGGGTGCTGCTCGATTCCGACGACGCGGTGCCACGCGGCTCGACCGGTAAGGTCGACGTCGGTCGACTTCGGAAGATGCTCAGTGCCAGCGACACGTTGGGGCCGTAGCTCATCACATCGGACAAGCAGAGGGAGCATTGGATGGCGGGTCGGCTCGAGGGCAAGGTGGCGTTCATCACCGGCGCCGCACGGGGGCAGGGGCGCGCGCATGCGGTCCGGATGGCTTCCGAAGGCGCCGACGTCATCGCGGTCGACATCGCGGGCAAACTGCCCGACTGCGTCCCCTACGACTCGGCGACACCGGAACAGCTGGACGAGACGGTGCGTCTGGTGGAGGCCACCGGTCGCCGCATCATCGCCTCCGTGGTCGACACGCGGGACTACGACGGACTACGCGAGGCGGTCGACGCGGCGGTCACCGAACTGGGCCGCCTCGACGTCATCGTGGCCAACGCGGGAATCGCGGTACCACAGGTCTGGAACGAGATCACGCCCGACTCGTTCCGGGACGTGATGGACATCAACGTGACCGGAACGTGGAATTCCGTGATGGCAGGCGCTCAGAAGATCATCGACGGCGGCCGCGGCGGGTCCATCATCCTGATCAGCTCGGCGGCCGGAGTCAAGATGCAGCCGTTCATGATTCACTACACCGCCAGCAAGCACGCGATCACGGGGATGGCCCGGGCCTTCGCCGCCGAACTCGGGAAGCATTCGATCCGGGTGAACAGCGTGCACCCCGGGGCGGTCAACTCCGACATGGGATCCGGCGACATGGTCGGCGCCATCGGCCGGACCATGGAGTCCAACCCCCAGTTGGCCCACATGATCACGCCGTTCCTCCCGACGTGGATGGCCGAGCCGGAAGACATCGCCAACGCGGTGCTCTGGCTCGCCAGCGACGAGTCGAAGCTGGTGACCGCTACCGCGATGTCGATCGACCAGGGCGCGACCCAGTACTGACCTCGGCAGAAGCGAGAACCCGGGTCAGGAACGCGATCTGGTCACCCACCACCTTTTCGAACCAGTCGTGGCCGGGCCAGACGTCGAAGTGGTCGCACGGGTAGTGGTGCACTTCTGCCCTGCCGTGCACCGCCGTCTTGACGACGGAATCGGCTGGCACGTATCGGTCGAAGTCCGCGATCTGCACCAACAGTCGGCTGCGCAATCGCTTGGCCGATGAGGTGGTTCGGATCGAGCCCAATTCGAAACCGACCGCGGCGTCGACCTCGTTGCGCCAGGTGGGACCCGCCATGGCGGTGTAACTCTCGTAAGCGCCGTCCAGCGCAAGCGCCCCTGGTTCGCCCGGTCGCGATACCAACGGCATCAACTTTGGTCTCCCACCGAGGGCCATCGAAATGCGGCTGGCCACTCCCAACGCCAGCCACCGCAAGGCGGTGGATGCGCCGCGCGAGCCCAGCGAGGCGCGACATGCCGCCACCCCACTCGTCAACGGCGTCATCGCGATCACCGCGGCCACGTCGGAACGATCAGCGGCGACGTGGATGACCTGACCGCCCGAAAGCGAGGTACCCCAGATCGCGATCCGGGAAGCGTCCACCCCGGGGAGTGACCTCGCGGCGTCGACCGCGGCGTGGTAGTCCTGCATCTGGCGCTTCATCGAAATCGATTGCCGCGGTTCGCCATCCGATGCACCAAAACCGCGGTAGTCGAAGGCCAGCACGTCGATGCCCGCGGCACCGATGCGTTCGGCGAACCGCTGTAGCCCCGCATCCTTCGTGCCACCGAACCCGTGCCCCATCACGACGATGGGGCGGCCGCCGTGGCCAACGAGACCATCGCCCTGGCCGTGGAAGTGCCAGGCGTGGGCGGCCACGTCGCCGGATCGGAAGGTGACGTCGTCGAAGCTCATGCCGTCCCCCCGAAGATCGTGTTCAACCAGATGGTGGCGGCACCGTCCATCAACTGCTGCCTGCTCAGCGATCCGCCGAGGGTGAGTCGTTCCAGCAGACGATCATTGAACTCCAGCAGTACCGACGCCAGCACCTCGGCGTCCAACCCGTCTGGTGCCCGCCCAGCGGAGCGGTCGGCGCGGATCATCGCGGCGACCGACTCCACGAAGGACTCGCGGGCGGAGTCCCAGATGTCGCGGACCGACGCGTTGGAACCGCGCGCCTCCAGCATGGCGCCGAAGAGGTGGCGATGTGCCTCGCACGTCGAGAACAGCCCCTCGAGCATGGTGTAGATCCGTTGCCGCGGCGGATCCGACGCTGCGGTGAAGGCATCGTTCACGGCGAAGGTGGCGTCCAGGATGCGCTCCATCAGTGCCGCGACGGCCGCGCCCTTGTTCTCGAAGTAGAAGTAGAACGCCGATCGGGTGACGCCCGCCTGCTTGGAGATCTCGGCGATGTTGATGGCGTCCAGACTCGACTCGAGCAGCCAACGATCGAGCGCGTCGAGGATGGCTTCGCGGCGGAGGTCGCTGCGCTGCGGTGGCCGGCGATCGGTCTGCGACCTCACACTCGCGCCAATCGCCGTGCGCGCTTGAGACCCGCGGGCAGTTCGCGGGTCCGTACGTCGTGTTCGTAGTGGAAATAGTCGACTTGTTGGGTATGTCTGGCACTGTCGGTGCAGTGGCCGGTGTAGAGCTTCTGGTCGGCGTCGATGACGCGTTCCATCTCGGCTTCCGAGGGAAGGGCGTAGCGGCCGACGGCGTAGGCGGCGAGCAGCCGCGACTGGCACTCCACGAACGGAAACAGCGTCGGCACCGATTGTGCGAAGCCGACGAACGCCACATCGTCGAACCCTGGCTTGAACATGCGCTTGTAGAGCCGGATCTGATTGCCCGGCGCGCTGATGACATCCCGGTCGAAGAAGGGAAACGTGATGTTGTAGCCGGTGGCGTAGATGATCACGTCGAACTGATCGGCGGTGTCATCGGTGAAGTGCACGGTGTCCCCGTCCAGCCGTGACACGTTGGGTTTGGGGATGACGTCACCGGAGCCGAGCCGCAGTGGCAGTTCGACGGACTGCGTCGGATGTGCTTCGAACAGCTCGTGATTCGGCGCGGGCAGACCATAGTTGCGTGGATCGATACCCATCACCGGTGCGACGAGTTGCAGCGCCTTGCGTTGCCAGGACAGCGGTAGATAGGGCGTGGTGCGCCACAGCGTGTCGCCCGGTTTGCCCGCGAGGTACTTCGGCACGATCCACGCGCTCGACCGAGTCGACAACGTCACGGTGTTCTGCAGCGCCTTCGACGACAACTCGACGGTGATGTCGGCTGCACTGTTGCCGAGGCCCACGACGAGGATGCGCTTGCCCGTCAGTTCCAGCGGCGTCTGAGGATCGACGTAGTGGTGCGAGTGGATCGTCACCCCGTCGAACGTGCCGGGGAAGTCGGGGAACCGCGGGTCCCAGTGATGTCCGTTGGCGACGACCAGAAGCTCGAACGGGCGCGTGGCGCCGCGCTGGTCGGTGATGTCCCAGCCGCCGCCGTCGGCACGTCGCGCGGTGACGACGCCATTTCCGAACTCGATGCCGTCGAGCAGTCCGAATGCGGCGGCGTACTCATCGAGGTAGGCCTTGATATCGGTGTGGTGAGGAAACGTCGGGTAGTGCTCGGGCATCGGAAAGTCCTTGAAGCACAACCGCTGCCGGGACGTATCGATGTGTAGGGACCGATATGCGCTGCTGTGCCCGTTGGGATTGCCGAACGCCCAGTTGCCGCCGATTCGATCGGACGTCTCGAACGTGGTGTACGGGACGCCGTAGTCCTTGAGCGCCTTGCCTGCGGTCAACCCGCTGATGCCCGCACCGATGATGGCGGTGCGTGGGAGAGATCGGTCCACCGTCGGGACGTTAACAGCGGGTTTGACGTACGTCAACGAATTCTGACGTCTGTCAAATGACGGCGCGGTCGCGTTCTCAACGTGTGACGATGACCCCGCGCTCGACGAGGTGCTCGGTCAACGGTGCCACACCGACGGTGAAATGCTCGGCCATCGCCGACCGCGCGCGGCCGGCGTCGCGCCGTTCGAACGCGGCGATGACGCGACGGTGGTCCCTCGTCGACTGCTTCGGCCACCCGGACAGCGTCGGGAAGACAGACTCGGGCGCGTACCGCGTGATGCCCGACATGAACTGGGTGAGCTTCGGCGAGTCGGCGGCCACGTTGATCAACCGGTGGAATTCGTGGTTCAGCCGCACCATGTGGTCGAGGTCGTTGCTGCCGTAGGCCTCTTCCAGCTGGTCCTGGATGGCCCGCAACTCCGAAAGCTGTTCGTCGGTGATGTTCTCGGCGGCTCGCGCCGCGAGTTCACCACCGATGAAGGCCTGCACGTTCGCCACGTCGGCGACGTCCCGCGCCGTCACCTCGAGCACCATGAAGCCTCGGCGCGGCAACAGCTCCAACAGGCCCTCGGCACGCAGATTCAGCAGGGCCTCACGCACGGGTGTCACGCTGACACCGAGTTCGAGCGCGAGTTGGTCGAGTCTCAAGTACTCGCCCGCCGGGTACGTGCCGTTGAAGATCCGCCTCCGCACATAACGCCCGACGTCGTCGGAGAGCTGCGGGCGGGCCGCGAAGTCCGGGTCAGAGTTTGTACTCACGCAACAGACTCTTGCTGATGATCGTCTTCTGAATCTCGCTGGTGCCCTCACCGATCAACAAGAACGGGGCATCGCGCATCAAGCGTTCGATCTCGTACTCCTTGGAGTAGCCGTAGCCACCGTGGATGCGGAAGCTCTGCTCGGTCACCTCCGAGCAGTATTCGCTGGCAAGGTATTTCGCCATCCCTGCCGCGACGTCGTTGCGTTCGCCGGAGTCCTTCAACCGGGCGGCGTTGACCATCATCAGATGGGCCGCCTCGACCTTGGTCGCCATCTCTGCCAATTGAAAGGCGATGGCCTGGTGCTCGGCGATGGGCTTGCCGAACGTCGCGCGCTGCTGCGCGTAGCGGATCGCCAGTTCGAACGCCCGGATGCCCACCCCGCACGCCCTGGCCGACACGTTGACGCGGCCGACCTCGACGCCGTCCATCATCTGGAAGAAGCCCTGCCCCGGCAGTTCACCGAGGACGTCGGCGGCCGGGGCCCGATACCCGTCGAAGATCAGCTCGGTGGTGTCGATGCCCTTGTAGCCGAGCTTGTCGATCTTGCCTGGGATCACCAGTCCTGGAAGTACCTCGCCGAAACCAGCGGGCTTCTCGATCAGGAACGCCGTGAGGTTGCGATGCGGCTTGTCAGCTCCCTCATCGGTTTTCACAAGCGCGGCAACGAGGGTGGAGCTGCCACCGTTGGTCAGCCACATCTTCTGGCCGTTGATCGTGTAGTCGCCGTCGGCGTTGCGCAAGCCCTTCGTGCGGATGGCGGCGACGTCGGAACCCAACTCCGGCTCGGACATCGAGAACGCGCCACGCACCTCGCCCGTCGCCATTCGCGGGAGGAAGCGTTGCTTCTGTTCGTCGGTGCCGTGCTGGCGGATCATGTACGCGACGATGAAGTGCGTGTTGATGACGCCGGAAACGCTCATCCAGCCGCGCGCCAACTCTTCGACGCACAGTGCGTACGTCAGCAGCGACTCCCCCAGCCCGCCGTACTCTGGCGGAATCATCAACCCGAACAGCCCCATCTCCGACATCTGGTCGACGATCGCCTGCGGGTATTCATCCGCGTGCTCGAGTTCCTGGGCGTTCGGGATGACCTCCCTGTCCACGAATTGCCGTACCGTGGCGACGATCTCGGCCTGAACGTCGGTCAGCCCTGCCGTCTGCGCGAGTTTGGTCATGCGGTCACCCTCTCGAACACCGCGGCCAGCCCCTGGCCGCCGCCGATGCACATCGTCTCAAGGCCGTAACGGCCCTCACGCCTGTGCAATTCGCGCGCCAGCGTCGCCAGCATCCGGCCGCCGGTGGCGCTCACGGGATGGCCGAGCGAGATTCCAGAGCCGTGCACGTTGGTGCGCTCCAGATCCGCGGGGGTGAACTTCCACTCCCGCAGCACCGCCAGCGCTTGAGCGGCGAACGCCTCGTTGAGTTCGATGAGGTCGATGTCGGTCAGCGTCAGGCCCGCCTTGGCCAGCGCCAGCTCCGTCGCAGGGACCGGGCCGATCCCCATCACGTTGGGCGCTACGCCAGCGACACCCCAGGACACCAACCGCACCAGCGGCGTCAGCCCCAGCGCGGCGGCCTTCTCCACGGTGGTAACGATGCACATCGAGGCCGCGTCGTTCTGGCCGCTGGCGTTGCCCGCCGTCACGGTGGACTCTGGATCCTGCTTGCCCAGAATGGGTTTGAGCTTGCCCAGTGATTCCACCGAGGTGTCGGCCCGCGGGTGCTCGTCGGTGTCGATCAGCTCATCGCCGGCACGGCTGCTGACCGTCACGGGAATGATCTGGTCGGCAAGCAGCCCATCCTGCTGCGCCGCTATCGCGCGCTGGTGCGACCTGACGGCCAACTCGTCCTGCTCCTCGCGTGAGATTCCGTACTGCCTGCGGAGGTTCTCGGCGGTTTCGATCATGCCGCCCGGCACCGGGTAGTCCCGCCCGCCGGCAGTGGTCCTGCCGCGGTTCAGCGCGTCATGAATCTTCACCCCGCCGCGGGAACCGCCCCAGCGCATGTCGGTCGAGTGGAACACCACGTTGCTCATCGACTCCGCGCCGCCCGCCACGACGAGGTCGTTCTGTCCGGTGGCGACCTGCAGGCAGGCCTGGATGACCGACTGCAGACCCGAACCGCAGCGGCGGTCGAGTTGCATCCCCGGCACGGTCACGGGCAGGCCCGCGTCGAGTGCGACGACACGGCCGATGGCCGGCGCCTCCATGCTCGGATAGCAGTGCCCGAGGATGAGGTCCTCGACGGTATCGGGCACGATGCCCGTGCGCTCGAGCAGTCCCTTGAGCGCCGCCACGCCGAGCTCAACGGCGGTCAGCGACGTGAACATGCCGCCGTAGCGCCCGATCGGGGTGCGGACCGGTTCGCAGATTACGGCTGTCGAAGGTGCGGAGACCATCAGATGTGCCTGCCGCCAGTCACTTCGAGCACGGTGCCGGTCATGTACGACGACAGGTCGGAGGCAAGGAAGAGCGCGACCTTGGCCACTTCCTCGGGCTCGCCGGCACGCGCCATCGGTATCTCGGCCAGCTTGGCGTCCCAGATCCGTTGGGGCATGGCCTCCGTCATCGCCGAGCGGATCAGACCGGGCTGAATCGCGTTGATCCGCACACCGAGGTGCGCGACCTCCTTGGCCGCGGCCTTCGTCAAGCCGACGACGCCAGCCTTGGCTGCGGAGTAATTCGTCTGGCCGAGCAGCCCCACCTTGCCGGAGATGGAGGACATGTTGACGATCGCGCCGCTCTTGTTCTCGCGCATCACTGCCGCCGCCAGCCGGGTGCCGTTCCAGGTGCCCTTGAGGTGCACGGAGATGACCTGATCGAACTGTTCCTCGGTCATCTTGCGCATGGTGGCGTCACGTGTGATGCCCGCGTTGTTCACCATCACGTCGAGGCCACCGAAGGTGTCGACCGCCGCGGCGATCAGGGCCTCGACCTGGGCGGCGTCGGTGACGTCGCAGCGCACCGCAGCCGCCACCTCCCGTCCGCCCAGCTTCTCGGCCGCCGCTTCGGTGGCTGCGAGGTCGAGATCACCGAGCACCACCCGCGCGCCCTCGGCGACGTAGCGCTCGGCGATCGCGTAGCCGATCCCCTGCGCGCCTCCGGTGACCACCGCGGTCCGTCCGTCAAGCAATGGCATGTGATGCTCCTAAGGGGTCCGGTGTGTCCAACATAAAATATGATATTTCTTGTATCAAAGCATTCCCTCCCCGTCAGGAGAAACCGCACATGGCAGATCCCGTGGTCAACACCGAGGTCACCGATCAGGACTTCCGGGACATCCTCGACGCGACGCGGGACTTCGTCCGCAACATCGTGATGCCCCGCGAGCTGGAGATCATGAACGGCAACCGGGTGCCCGACGACATCCGCGACCAGACCAAGGCGATGGGACTCTTCGGTTACGCCATCCCGCAGGAGTGGGGCGGCCTCGGCCTGAACCTCGTCCAGGACGTCGAGTTGGCAATGGAGTTCGGGTACACCACGCTGGCACTGCGGTCGATGTTCGGCACCAACAACGGCATCGCCGGTCAGGTGTTGGTCGGGTTCGGCACCGACGATCAGAAGGCGCACTGGCTCGAGGGCATCGCCTCGGGTGACGTCGTCGCGTCGTTCGCACTGACCGAGCCAGGTGCGGGATCGAATCCAGCGGGGTTGCGCACCAAGGCCGTTCGGGACGACTCCGGAGATGGCGGGGAGTGGGTGATCACCGGCCGCAAGCAGTACATCACCAACGCTCCGACGGCCAACCTGTTCATCGTCTTCGCCCGCACCCGCCCCGCCGATGCCGACGGCCCCGGCATCGCCGTATTCCTGGTGCCCGCCGATGCGGCAGGCGTCGAGGTCGGCGCCAAGGACGCCAAGATGGGCCAGGAGGGCGCATGGACCTCCGACGTCAACCTCGATGGGGTGCGGGTCGGCGACGACGCACTCGTCGGCGGTTCCGTTGACGTGGGTTACCGGGCCGCCATGACCTCGCTAGCCAGGGGGCGGATCCACATCGCCGCACTGTCGGTCGGCGCCGCCCAGCGCGCTCTCGACGAATCGGTGACCTACGCCGCCACGGCAACGCAGGGCGGTACGCCGATCGGCAGCTTCCAACTCGTCCAAGCGATGATCGCGGACATGCAGACCGGTGTGATGGCAGGCCGCGCCCTGGTGCGCGAGGCCGCCAGGATGTGGGTCACCGAGGAGGACCGCCGAATCGCGCCATCGACCGCGAAGCTGTTCTGCACCGAGATGGTCGGCAAGGTCGCCGATCTCGCGGTCCAGGTCCACGGCGGTGCAGGCTACATGCGAGACGTCCCGGTCGAACGAATCTATCGGGACGTCCGACTGCTGCGTCTATACGAGGGCACCAGCGAGATCCAGCGCCTCATCATCGGTGGCGGACTCGTCAAGGCGGCTCAGCGCAAGAGCTAGCCGATGTAGCGGACGATCGACTCCGCGACCGCAGCCGGCTTGGCCGAATCCTCGATCTCGACCGTGATCGTCGTCGTGGCCTGGATGGCCCCTTCGAGTTGGTTGATCGCGGTGATCTCGCCACGTGCGCGAATCTTCGCACCCACCTTCACCGGGGTGACGAACCGCACTTTGTTGTAGCCGTAGTTCACGGCCAGCGCGATGTTGTCGACCCGGTAGAGCTGATGGGAGAAGTGCGGCAGCAGCGACAGCGTCAACAGACCGTGAGCGATCGTCGCGCCGAACGGCCCGCCCGCCGCTCGCTCGGGGTCGACGTGGATCCACTGATGGTCGTCGGTGGCATCGGCGAAGAGGTTCACCCGGTCTTGGCTGATCTCCATCCACTCCGTGGGCCCGAGTTGGCTGCCTAAGGCCGCCGCAAACTCGTTGAGGTCCTTGAAAACCTTCACACTCTCTCCTCTCCTGGGGGCCGTGACCACCGAACTGACCCCCCATACTTCTAACGTCTTGGCCAAGCCAAACGCAATGGCAAAAATGTGCGACTATTTGCCCAGAATTGCCCAGCCATTCGTGGCCGATCGCCTTGGAGACCAATAAACAGCAGATACGTCAATATTTGGTAATGCCGCAATTCAGCTTTGGTTAGCCGGGCGTTTTACCAGCTAGACGGCCGAATCACGGACTTCAGAAAACGTCTGAGACCTAGCTGGGATCAGGCCATGGTGGGACTGATACTTAGTTGGCGATTCCCATAACCCCCACTGGGAATGACCGCAGTTAGCGACAGTTTCACCGACGCTGACCGCCCTACGAATGAGGCAGCATGAACCCCCAACCGGTCGAATTCGGATTCTCGGCTAACAGCGGGCTCACCGACAACATCAGTTGGTGGGACTCTGACGCGGAAACCACGATGGTACTTTCGCGGCCCGACCTGGATCGCGGACTGTGGCGCGAGTATCTCCGCGGTGCCGCGGCGAGCTACCGCCGCCACGGCGTGGAGCGGGCCATCGACGTCGCCGCCATTCGAGACGGCCACGACACCGCGTTGTTCTGGACGGCCCTCGATTCGGCGGGACGCGTCGTCGGCGGCCTCCGCGCCAAGGGGCCGCTCGGGTCGCACGACGACTCCCACGCCACGATCGAGTGGGCAGGTCAGCTCGGCTATCCCGCCGTGTGCAAGATGATCGCCGATCGCATTCCCTTCGGCGTCGTCGAAATGAAGTCGGCATGGACCACCGACGACCGTGAAAGGGCACGGCGACTGTCCCTTTCCTTGGCCCGCACGATGTTCCACGCGATGGCATTATTGGACGCGCAATTCTCGATGGCAACGTCCGCCCCGCACGCATTGGAGCAGTGGCGCACGTCGGGAGGAGTGGTGGCGGGCATCCCCGCGACACCGTACCCGGACGAAAGATATCGCACGAAGATGATGTGGTGGGATCGACGCACCTTCGTCAATCATGCTGTCCCAGAACAAATTCCCAAAATCCTTCATGAGATGAGTACCGTAACGAAGCAGGCCGAGGCTCAGCAGGTCAACCGCGTGGCGGTGCGGTGACCGCGTCCGACGTCGGCTCGGACAGTCGCATCCGGATACTCGACGCCACCGTGGGCACCGACGCGCAAGTGCTCTCGGCACTGAGGGCAGAGCCGACGATTGAGTTCGTCGACTCGTGGCCCGCCCAAAGTGCGGCGCTGCAGCGACTGTCGCCTGCGGTCGACACCGAGATCGCCGAGGAGCCACCGCGCTTCGCGTATTACCCGTGGCGTCGTGCGGTCGTGAGAATCCTGGGACCACGATCGTTTCGCCGGCTCCGACTGGACCGCAATCGAAATCTGATCACCGCCGACGAACAGGACCGGCTCGGTCGGTTGCGGATCGGCGTCGTCGGACTCAGTTCCGGCCATGTCATCGCACACACCCTCGCCATGCAGGGACTCTGCGGCGAGTTGCGACTCGCCGACTTCGACGACCTCGAACTGTCCAACCTCAATCGGATACCGGCCGGCGTCTTCGACCTCGGGCTGAACAAGGCCGAGGTGGCGGCTCGCAGAATCGCCGAACTAGACCCGTACCTGACCGTTCGGACGATCACTGCCGGGGTGACCGCCGACAGCATCGACGGCTTCCTCGACGGTCTCGACGTCGTGGTCGAGGAATGCGATTCGCTCGACGTCAAGATGAGCGTCCGCCAGGCGGCACGGGTCCGGCGCCTACCCGTCCTGATGGCCACCAGCGACCGGGGCCTCGTCGACGTCGAGAGGTTCGACCTCGAACCCGAGCGCCCGATATTCCATGGGCTGCTCGGCGACGTTGGGCCGGAGTCGTTGGCGGGCTTGAGCACTCACGACAAGGTTCCCTACGTACTGCGCCTCATCGAGGTCGGTGGGCTGTCGGCGAGGTCGGCCGCTTCCCTCCTCGAGGTGGGCCGTGCAATCAGCACGTGGCCGCAGTTGGCCGCCGACGTAACGCTTGGTGCCGGCGCCGTGTCGGAAGTCGTCCGCAGAATCGGTCTTTGCGAACCACTTTCGTCGGGACGCATCCGTCTGGACGTCGGTGCCGCGCTGGACCGGATCGCGACGCCAACCGTCGCGGTGGCGATCGCTGACCACGAAACGGCCCATGCGCCAACGCAACACGGCAGGCCCACGGATCTCGCGAGCGCAGTGGTGGCCGCGGCGACACGCGCACCCTCTGGCGGCAATGTCCAGCCATGGCACGTCGAAGCCACCGCCGCTGGGATCACGGTTCGGTTGGTGCCGGAACGCACGTCGACGATGGACGTCGGTTTGCGCGCCAGTGCCGTGGCGCTGGGCGCCGCGGTATACAACGCGCGGGTGGCCGCGGCTGCCCATGGCGCCGTTGGCCAGTTCGAGTACACCGACTCCGTCGACGCCTCCCCACTCGCCGCGCGGATCCAACTGATCGAGGGCACCGACGATGTCCTGGCGGCCTCCTATCAGGCCATGCTGCGTCGCGAGACCAATCGGCGCCACGGCACCGGCGCGGCACTGTCGACGGACGTGTGCGAGAAGCTGGTCGCTGCCGCACATCGTGAAGGTGCCCGGCTGCGATTGCTCACTTCTCGCACCGACATCGACGCGATCGCGAGCCTCTTCGCCGCCGGCGACCGAATTCGCTTCCTGACCGCGCGGCTGCACGAGGAGATGATCTCCGAACTGAGGTGGCCCGGCGATGAGGATCCCGACACCGGGATCGACGTGCGAAGCCTCGAGCTCGGCCCCAAGGGTGAGATCGCCCTCGAGATCCTGCGCAGGCCCGAGGTGATGGCGGAGCTGGCGGCGTGGGACGGCGGAGAGGCACTCGGCGAGGACACGGTCGTGGGGCTCGGAGCCAGCTCCGCCGTGGCCGTGGTCTACGGGCAGGGGCACGGCCTCGCCGACTACGCACGCGGAGGATCGGCAGTCGAGGCGACCTGGATCGCCGCACAGGAACTCGGCTTGGCGGTGCAGCCGATCTCGCCGCCCTTCCTTTACGCCACGAACGACGACGAATTGCACGATGTCTCGCCGAAGCACGCAGATGAGTTGGCAGAGCTGCAATCACGGTTCCGCGCGGTGGCCGGCAACGGCCAAGGAGCGGAGGAATCGGTAATTTTGATTCTGCGCCTGTCGGTCGCACCACCCGCCACGATCCGGAGCCGGCGGCGCAGCGTCAATATTGACGCGTCACGGCTACCCTGATTCAGTGTCCGCCGTGAATTCGCCTCTGAGCTTGGATCGGCTGGTGACGACCGTCGCCGTCCAGCTGATGGCGGCGAACGCTGCAACCTCCGCCGCGGTGTCTCAAGAGGTCTTGGCCGTACTCGTCGACTACTTCGACGTCGATGTCAGCTTTCTGCGTTACAACGACCACGACGTCCGTGCCTCGATCCTGATCGCCGAGTGGCCCGTCAGACCGGACGTGCCCGATCCCGATCCGCTGAGGATCGTCTACTACAAGGACGCCGACCCCGTGTTCGCGGTGGCGGAGCACATCAGAGTCCCTACGGTGTTTCGTCCCGACAACGCGGACTACCAAAGGCGGATCGAGGAGGGGCGCAACATCCCCCAAACCTCGATGGCCGCCGCTCCCCTCGTATCCGGTGACCTGACGACCGGTGTGCTGGGATTCGTCAAGGTCGGCGACAGGGAGTGGAGGCCCGAGGAGCTCAACGCGCTGGAGGCCATCGCGTCGCTGTTCGCCCAGGTGCAGGCCCGGGTGAAGGCGGAGGAGCGCCTGCGCTACCTGGCCGAGCACGACGATCTCACCGGACTGCAGAATCGACGCGCTCTGATCGATCACCTCGACGCCAGGCTTGCGGCGGGCAGTGCAGGCCCGGTGTCCGCCCTGTACCTGGATCTCGATCGCCTCAAGACCATCAACGACTACCTCGGCCACACCATCGGCGACTGGTTCATCCGGGTGCTCGCCGAGCGGTTGCAGAAAGCCACCGAAGAAGCCACCGTGATCGCCCGACTCGGGGGCGACGAGTTCGTCGTCATTCCCGCGTCGCCGACGTCGGCGTCAGACGCCGAGGACCTCGCGAACCGACTGCTTGCGCTCCTTCGCGAACGCGTCCCGGTCGACGGCGAGATGCTGACGAGGACGGTCAGCATCGGCGTCGCACTCGGCACACCCGGTCGGGACACGGCGTCGGATCTGCTCCGTCGGGCCGATCAGGCGGTGCTGGCGGCGAAGGGTGCTGGCGGTAATCAGGTCGCGGTGTTCTCCGACGAGATGTCGCTGCGGACGGACTATCGCAATGACATTGAATTGCACCTGCAGGACGTGATCGAGAACGGCGCGCTGTTCCTCCAGTACCTCCCCGAAGTCGACATGCGCACCGGCGAGGTGCTCGCGACCGAGGCATTGGTGCGGTGGAATCACCCGACCCGGGGCCTGCTGTCTCCCGCAGTGTTCATTGCCGTCGCCGAATCGATCAATCTGGCCGGCGATCTGGGTCGGTGGGTGCTGCGCACGGCGTGTGCGGAGTTCGCGAGGTGGCGCGCCCTCGGCATCGCCGACGGGATCGCGTTGAGGGTGAACGTGTCGCCGGTGCAACTGGTGACCGACGGGTTCGTGGAGTCGGTCGCCGCGGTCATGCGCGAATTCGACCTCGACCGTGGATCGGTGTGCCTGGAGATCACCGAGAGCGTCGTGGTTCAGGACATGGAGACCACCAGCGTCACCCTGGCGGGATTACGGGACGCCGGCGTACAAGTGGCCATCGACGATTTCGGGACCGGCTTCAGCGTGTTGTCTCATCTGAAGTCACTGCCCGTCGACGTTCTGAAGATCGATCGGAGTTTCGTCACGGAACTCGGCTCCAATCCGGACGATCTGGCGATCGTGCGGGCAGTGATCGCCCTGGCCGAGGCCTTCGAACTGGAATTGGTCGCCGAAGGGGTGGAAACCCAGATTGCGGCGAGAACTCTGCTGCACCACGGTTGTCACCGGGCTCAGGGATTCCTGCTTTCGCGGCCGCTGGCCGGCGAGGACATGGCCTCGCTATTGGCCAAGGGCCGGGTACCCGTGCACTTTTCCGCATCGCCATCCCTCTAGGGACGGCTGCCGCGCGTCGTGCAGACCCTCGTTCAACTGACGGCGCGAACCGGTGCACGTCGGCCGCGACGGTGTCTTCGGCTCAGTGGACAGCAGCTCCACCCGGCCAAAGCGGCTCGCAGTCCGACCGACCAGGCAGACCTGCCGTCGTTCGTCCGGAGTCGGGGCGGCGCCCTCGTCGGAGTCGAGCTTCCCAGCTCGCGGCGCGAAGGTAATGCCAGCCCGAGTACGCACCGCATAGGGGCCATCCGGGGTGGCGAGCACGACCCCGACGATCACGCCCTCCTCGAACACGATCCGCTCCAGGGCGCTGTCGGCCTCGACCTCGATGTCGCGTTCCCGCGCTTGCATCTCTACCCATCGGCGAAGTTCGCGTCCACCGAAGCCGCTGCCCCACTCCATTGCGCCGATTGAAAGGGCCTCGATGGCTTCGCCGTCGTCTGACCGCATCGTGGTCGTGCGCCAGCCCCGCATGCCGGTGTACATCAGTCCATACGGCGAGGTGATGCACTGGGCAGCCCAGGCGGTCAGCCGCGATCCGACGAAGGTGTCGACCCGCCCGAAGGCTTCGTCCCTGGACAGGTTGTGCGCGGCGCGGCGAGGAACCGAACCGTCGGCGACGGGAGGCGCCGACTCGAGAATTCCCTCGGACACCGCTGCGAAGTACTCGTTGGTCTCGAGGTCCGGCGTCTCGTACAGCAACGAACCCCGCTTGGCGACGACACGCTCGCGAAGCGCGACGGGCGCCGCGTCGGCGCGAAGCGCGGGAGCGGCGTCGGCGACGAGCACCTGGCCGCCGACATCCACCGTCGCAATGGCGTTGGCCAAGCCACCAATGCCCGCGCCGATGACCGCGACGTCGACTTCCGTATCCCACATAGGCGTCAAATGCTCCGCGATAGCTTGTCGGCTGACTGATGGATTGCCACGACCCGCTGAGATCGTAGTTCGTCAAGACCACGCGCCTGTTCTGGTCGCCTCGTGGTTGCTGTCACTCCAAGACCGCTCCGAGAAAGTTTGCCCATGCGCCACATCACTCGACGATCGCCGAGCCGGGGCAACTGCTTCACGAGGCATGGCGCAGCGGGCACCAGCTTCATACCGAAAGTCGCCACAGTCGGTACTTTACATACTTTTAGAATGCACTGCGATGCCCTATTCGACGAGGAGTGCCGAGCAAAATTGGCTACCGACGCGACCGAAATCCGCGGCAATTACCCCGATTCCGCGAATTGACGGGCCGGCCGCGGGTGGCGGCCAACCCCTCCAGATGACGACCCGAGGTTCGACCTCGGCACGACCGGTCCCCTCGGCCGCCTGCTGGCCTCGCTGCACCGCGGTTGGTGCAGCCGAGTAATCTCGACGACGCTGAGCGGTTCATCGGACATTCGAGGCGATCAAGAATGCCGGCCCCCTTGGGTGCCAACGAACTATGATCCCGTCCAACGACCGCCACCTAAATGGATCGACGGAGGTGCTGGAAAATGGTGCGCCAGGCTCGATCCGAGGCGACACGTCGAAAGATCATCGACTCTGCAGTCGACCTGATCAACGAGATCGGTTATCCCGCGGCCGGCTTGGGCGACATCATCGACCGTGCCGAATTGACAAAGGGCGCACTGTATTACCACTTCGACTCGAAGGAAGCCCTGGCGACCGCGATCATCGAAGAGGGATCGGCGTCTGTGGTCGGCGCGTTCCGCGCAGCCGCCCGAACGAGCTCCCCTGCCATGGAGAACATCATCCATGGAACGTTCGTCGTGACCGACGTGCTCGGTCACGACCGCGTCGCCCGAGCCGGCGCCCGGCTACTACGCACTTTCGGCGGCTTCAACCCGGCAGCAAAGAGCACCTTCCAGATCCTCGTGGACGAGCTCGTCGGGCGCATCACCGCTGCCACCACCGAGGGTGATCTCCGCGCAACCGTCGACGCCGAGACGACCGGTGCCTCGATCGTCGCCGGGATGCTCGGTGCCGAACTGCTCTCGAGCACCCTGAGCGACGGAGACGACCTTCGTGCCCGTTTCGCGCGAAACTGGGAGCTGCTCCTGCCCGCGATCATCACCGATGAGTCGCTGAACTACTACCGGGAGTTCCTCGCCCGCCAGGCATTGCGGCAGAACCCCGCCCCGCAGTGAGGCCCACCCGCTTGCGACGCCAGTTGACTAACTAGGTTTACTGTCTGCAGTACAGGCTTCGAACGACGGGACACCTCCATGGATCTTCTGTGGTCGCCGAGCGACATCGCCTTCCGCGATGAGGTGCGCACGTTTCTCGACGAGCAGTTGACACCGGAACTACGCCGGTCCGGTCGCCTGATGACCAGTGTGTACAGCGATCACGACGCGAGCCTGCAGTGGCAGCGGATCCTGCACGAACGCGGTTGGGCGGCACCGGCGTGGCCCGTCGCTCACGGCGGGTGCGATTGGAGCCTTACCCAGCACTACGTCTTCAGCCGAGAGTCCACTCTCGCCGGCGCTCCATCGTTGTCGCCCATGGGAATTCGCATGGTTGCGCATGCGATCATCAAGTTCGGCACCGCGGATCAGAAGGACTACTTCTTACCGCGCATCCTCACCGGCGAGGTGTTCTTCTGTCAGGGCTACTCCGAACCGGAGGCCGGATCCGACCTCGCCGCCCTGTCCATGGCCGCCGTCGACGACGGTGAAGACCTGGTGTGCACCGGCAGCAAGATCTGGACGACCCACGCGCAGGAAGCGAACTGGATGTTCGGCTTGGTCCGCACCTCGCGCGGCGCCAAGAAGCAGCAGGGCATCACGTTCGTGCTCATCGACATGACCTCGCCAGGCATCCAGATCCGACCCCTGGTGATGACCTCCGGTGAAGAGATCCAGAACCAGGTGTTCTTCGACGAGGTTCGGGTCCCGAAGGGCAACGTCATCGGCCAGATCGACGATGGCTGGACCGTCGCCAAGTACCTGCTCGAGTTCGAGCGCGGTGGTGGCGCCAGCGCGCCTGCCCTGCAGGTGATGGCCGAGGAGGTGACCGCGGCGGCAGCGGCTCAACCCGGTCCGGACGGTGACCGCCTCATCGACGACCCCGCCTTCTCACGAAAGCTCGCCGACGCAAGGATCCGCACGGACGTGCTGGAAATCCTCGAATACCGCGTCCTGTCGGTCCTCGCGGGCGGCGGTCATCCCGGCCCGGCGTCCTCGATGCTGAAGATCCTCACCACCGAACTCAGTCAAACGCTCACCGAGTTGGCCATGGAGGCCGCCGGACCGCGCGGGCGCGCCTACCAACCCCACGCGACACGACCGGGTGGGCCGATCGCCGAATACGAGCCGCCACCCGATGGCTATGTCAGCGGCCAGCCGTGGCAGGCCGTGGCTCCGCTGCGTTACTTCAACGACCGGGCGGGCTCGATCTACGCAGGCAGCAACGAAATTCAGCGCAACATCCTGGCCAAGGCAGCGTTGGGGCTCTGATGGACTTCAAACTCTCCGACGAACAAGAGATGCTCCGCGACGGTCTCAACAAGTTCCTCGCCACCCGCTACAGCCTCGAACGCAGTCGCGCTGCAGCGAAGACCGGCGCCGGCTGGCAACCCGACATCTGGCGGGCATTCGCCATCGACTTGGGAATCCTCGGTGCCGCATTGCCCGAGGCGGTCGGAGGCATCGGCGGCGGACCCGTCGAGATCATGGTCATCGCCGAGGCGCTCGGCCATGCCCTCGTCGTCGAGCCCTATGTCGACACCGCCGTCGTCGCCGCGGGCCTCCTGCTCAGGGCGGGCGGCGAGCGGTCCACCAACGTCCTGGAGCGCATCGCCGCCGGCGAGGCGATCGTCGCCATCGCCGCCGCCGAAGAACAGTCGGGTGACCGCTGGCTCGACGTCGCCACCACGGCCCACCGCGATGGCGCGGACTGGGTGCTCGCGGGCGCCAAGATCGTGGTCGTCGGCGCGCCGCTGGCGACTCATCTGCTGATCACCGCGCGTTCGGAGAACGGTGTCTCGCTGTTCCTCGTCGATCTCGCCGACATCGACTCGGGTCTCGAGATGCACGGTTACCGAACCGTCGACGACCGCCGCGCCGCTGATCTCTTGCTGACTGATCTGCGCCTGCCCGCCGACGCGCTACTCGGCGGGGAGGGCGAGGCGTGGCCATCTCTGGCCCACGCCCGCGATGAAGGCGCCACCGCGGTGTGCGCCGAAGCCGTCGGCGCCATGCGGCGGGTGTTGGCCGACACCGTCGAATACTGCAAGCAGCGTCAACAATTCGGTGCGCCGATCGGCAGCTTTCAGGCGCTGCAGCATCGCATGGTCGACATGCACATGGAGCTCGAACAGTCCGTCGCCGCAGTGTATCTCGCGATACTCAACCTCGAAGCGGATGCTGCGACGCGGGCGCGCGCAGTATCGGCGGCCAAGGCCACCATCGGCAGGGCGGCCCGGTTCATCGGTCAGAACGCCGTCCAACTGCACGGCGGAATGGGCATGACCGAAGAGCTCGCCATCGGCCATTACTTCAAGCGCCTCACCGCTCTTCAGTACGAATTCGGCTCCACCGACCACCACGTCACGCGCTACGCGGAGCTCACCCTCGGGTGAGCCCTCGTGGATGGCTGCTCTTTGCGGCGATGTGTGTCATCTGGGGCATTCCCTATCTGCTGATCAAGGTTGCCGTGGAAGGAGTCTCGTCGCCCGTACTCGTCTTTGCCAGGACGGCCATCGGCGCGCTAGTGCTGATTCCACTCGCGCTGTCGCGGGCGGCGTGGGCGCCGGTGTTCAAGTGTTGGAGGCCGGTGCTGGTCTTCGCCTTCTTCGAGATCATCGCCGCCTGGCTGCTGCTCTCCGATGCCGAGCGGCACATCTCGAGCTCACTGACCGGGCTCCTCATTGCGGCCTCACCCATCATCGCCGCGGTGCTCGACAGGTTGACCGGCGGCGAAAGACGGCTTGGCGGTAAGCGAATCGCCGGACTCGCCGTCGGACTGGCCGGCGTCGCGGTGTTGGCGGGGCCCGAGATCACGGGCGGCAGCGCGTGGCCGGTGTCCGAAGTCCTCCTGGTCGCGCTGTGTTATGCGATCGCCCCACTGGTTGCGGCGCGCTATCTCGCCGACGTCCCGACGCTGCCCATGACCGCAGCCTGCCTCGGCATCGCCGCGATCGTGTACGCGGGACCTGCGGCCGCGACGTGGCCGACGGAGATGCCGGCGACGCGCGTCCTGCTCGCGTTGGCCGCGCTCGCCGTGATTTGCACGGCCATCGCCTTCATCGTGTTCTTCGCGCTCATCAGGGAGGTCGGGGCCACCCGTGCGCTGGTGTTCACCTACGTCAATCCTGCGGTCGCGCTGGCGGCCGGGGTGATCGTGCTCAACGAGCCGCTCACGCCGTGGAACCTGGCGGGCCTGGCGTTGATCCTTGGCGGGTTGGTGTTGGCCACCATGCGACCGGGCCCCACTCCTACGACGGAGCCGACGTTGGCAGCGCCGCGTTGACGTGAGCGTTGCCTCTGCACCAACCCTCGCGCTCAGGCCTTGGCGACCTGCTTCTGCTCGTAGATCCGTGCCCACTCCTTGCGGGGCTTGATCGACACGTCGACGTCGGTTGCCTTGGCGCGCAACGCACCGACGGTCGCCTGGTCGCGCGGAGTCAGCTTGAACGGATCCCAGCTGAAGAACCGACTGGAGTTCTCCCAGGTGATCTTGTTGATGTCGCTGTCATCGGCGCCGGCGGCATTGAGCTCGGCGAGCACTTGCTCCGGTGCGTCCGGCCAGAAGCAGTCCGAGTGCGGGTAGTCGCACTCCCAGGCGATGATGTCGATGCCGATCTCGTGGCGCAGCTTCAGCGACGTCTTGTCGGTGACGTAGCAGGCCAACGAGTGCTCGCGGAACACGTCGCTAGGCAGCTTGTCCCCGAAGTCCCGACGCAGCCACTTCTGGTTGGTGTAGTGGCGATCGCTGCGATCCAAATAGAAGGGAATCCAACCGATTCCACCCTCCGAGAAGGCGAACTTCAGGTCGGGGTAGTTGCGCATGGCCGGGCCCCACAGCAGATCCTGAGCGCACATCGCCGAGATCTGGGTGGCCAGGATGATGAGGTTGTCGATGGGCGCGTTCGGAGCCATGCTGATGGCGCCGAACCCGGTGCCGATGTGCAAGCACATCACCACGTTCTCCTCCGAAAGGGTGCGGAACACCGGCCCCCAGTACTCGTCGTCGTGGTAACTCGGAAGACCCTCGAGGTGCGGCAGTTCCGGCATCGTCACGGCGCGACATCCCTTGGCGGCGACTCGGCGAATCTCGGCGCACATGGCTTCGGGGTTCCACGTCGGCAGCACGGCGATCGGGATGAAGCGATCGGGGTATGAGCCCGCCCATTCGTCGATGTGCCAGTCGTTGTAGGCCGACACCATCACCAGGGTGACGTCCTCGCGGTGCATGTTCAGGTGTCGAGCCGAGAACCCGGTGAACGTCGGGAAGCACATCGACGCAAGGATCCCGTTGCGGTCCATGTCGCGGACGCGTTCGTGGACGTCGTACACACCGGGGCGCATCTCGGCGAAGCCGGCGGGATCACGGCCCCATTCCTCCGGCGGCCACGACACCACTGCATTCAACCCGCTTACGCCCTGTGGCCTGCCCTGATACATCCACTGGTCGACGCCGTGAGCGTCGGTGACGACGATCGGCGCCTCCGCCTTGTACTTGGCGGGCACGTGGTTGAGGAACATGTCCGGCGGTTCCACGACGTGATCGTCGATGCTGACCAGGATCAGATCGTCTTTGTTCATGCCTCAACTAGTACCCTCGGATTCCATGACCGTCTCTGCGCTTTCGGACAGAGGTTTAGCCGAAACGGCCAAGATCGCCCGGCCCGTCATCGAGCTACGCCGCGGCGGTCACGCGATGGCGGGCAGTTACCTCTACGAGGGCGACGGACTGATCACCGGATGGCACTCCCACGAGGTGCACCAGATCGAGTACGCGATGCACGGCGTCGTCGAGGTCGAGACCGACTCTGCGCACTATCTGCTGCCCCCGCAACAGGCCGCGTGGATCCCCGTCGGGTTGGAACACCAGGCCGTGATGAATCCCGACGTCAAGACCGTCGCGGTGATGTTCGCTCCCGAGCTCATCTCCGACGCCGGCGGGCGGGCCCGCATCATCGCGGTGTCGCCGCTGATCCGCGAGATGATGATCTACGCGCTTCGCTGGCCGATCGACCGCGCCAACGGCGATGGCGTGTCCGACGGCTTCTTCCGAACCTTGGCGCAATTGGTTTCCGAGGCGCTGGATCACGAGGCGCCACTGAGCCTTCCGACGTCCGAGCACCCCATCGTGGCCGCCGCACTCGCGTACACGAAGCAGCACCTCGACTCGGTGACGGCAGCTGACGTGAGCCGGGCCGTCTCGGTGTCCGAGCGCACGCTCCGGCGCCTCTTCCAGGACACACTCGGATTGTCCTGGCGGACTTACCTTCTGCACGCCAGGATGCTGCGCGCCATGGCCATGCTCGCGGCACCTGGGCAGTCGGTCCAGGCGACGTCGTCGGCCGTCGGTTTCGAAAACCTGAGTTCCTTCACGCGGTGCTTCTCGCAGTTCTGCGGCGAGACGCCCAGTACGTATCGCAAACGGGTTGCAGGCGAGCGGGTTTGATACCCGCTAGTCACCCGCTGGGCGCCTGAACAGTCCTTCGCGCAACAGCGAGTCCGTGGCACTCTGCCAGCGTTGCAGCTGAGCCGGCGTGGTGAAGGGCTGCGGCAGGTGACGGTCGACGTGTGCGCGCAAGCTGATGGCGCCCAGGGCAAGCACCAACCCGTTGATGGTGGCCCACGTCAGATCCACGTCGGGACGCGTCTCTCCGCGGTCGGCCCGCTGGTGCCACCGGGCCATGCCCACGTCCATCAGGGCGTCGAAGAGCTTGGCCCCCAGCGGGCTGCCGTCGACGAGCGCACGCCCCACGTAGCCCGCCACGTCGGGTCGTTGGGCGATGACCCCGGTCACCCTGCTTCCGATGTCGGCGATCGAGTCCGCGGGCGGCTCCGCAAGGGGTTGCGACATCGCGTTCACCACCAACGCCAGCACATAGTCGTCGACGGCCGCGATCACACCGGCCTTCGTCGTGAAGTGGTGCTGCACCAACCCGAGGGACACTCCCGCGCCCGCCGCGACCGCACGCATCGTGGTCGCTGCCGTCCCGTGTTCGGCGAAGCTCCTCAGCGCCGCGTCGCGGATCCGCTCGACGGTGGACAGCTCATTCGGCCCGCGCCGATCGGGTTCCGGCAGCACGGTCATCGCAGCCATCTGCCCAGAGTTCACTCGCCGAGAGTAGCAATACCGTTGTATTGTCTCCCCCGATACAGCTGTATTGTCGACCTGCGACTGGAGATGGAGGGCTATCGCAATGCATCACGACGAACAACCCACCACCGCAACTCAGCCCCGTGAAGTCGGTGCAGCGGCGGCCACGATGGTCATCGACGGACCTTCGAGCTTTCCCTGCGCCAGCGACCCAGACCGATGGACGACGACTCCCGACGAAGGCGCCAAGGCGCTCTGCCGCGCCTGCCCCCACCGCTGGTTGTGCGCCAAGGAGGCGTGCAAGACACCCGGCGCGGAGGGCGTGTGGGCCGGCGTCCTGATTCCCGCCGAGGGGCGTGGCCGCCGATTCGCCTTGAAGCAATTGGGTTCGCTGGCCGACCGCAACGGCCTGCCGCCTCGGATGTGACCGTCAGGCGTCGATCACGACGGGGAACACCTCGTAGGTTCCGCTGAATCCCTTGAACTCGACGACCTCCGCCGGTGTCACGGTGAACCCGTCGGCATCCCCGATCGCGTCGCGCACGACGTCGCTGATCAGAATTTCGCCGCCGTCGGCGTGCCCGGCGATCCGGGCCGCCATCGCGACGTTGAGACCGAACAGGTCGTCCCCTCGCCGAACCGATGTCCCCATGTGAATCCCCATGCGCACCTTGATGTTCTGCCAGCGTTCAGGCCGCGTAGCGAGCTCCCGCTGGACGTCGACACAGCACCGCAGGGCGTCCGAGGGATCGGCGAAGGCCAGCATGAAACCGTCACCTTGATTCTTGACGACGTGACCGTGGTGTTGGTCAACCGATGACCGGACGAGCTGCTCGTGGCGCTGAAGCAACTTCACCCAGTCACGATCGCCGAGCGCCTCGTTGCGCTCCGTGGAACCCTCGATGTCGGAGAACACCACGACGACGTTTCCGTCGGCGGCCAACCGGGCCAGATCGGGTCGCTCCACACTGGCCCAGCCCGCCAGGTCCTCGATCGAATTGCGTACGGCGGCACCAATCCCCTTGGTGCGCACCATCTCCGCCGTTCGCCAGGTCTTCCTGATCGCGAACGGTGCCAATCCCCGCCGCCTGCGGCGGGTTCTCGGATCGAGCCGCCGGGCCCGCTCGAGCTTCCGACGGGCATCCGAAAGCCGTCGAGAGGTCACGATCAACACGATCGCCAGGGCGACGTCGGCTGCGACGGCCACGCCCAGCAGGATCGATAGAACGAGAGGCGTCACCGCGCGATGGTAGCGGCAACCCCCCGAGAGTTCCGGCTACTCCTCGACTCAGGTCGACACGGCACAGCTTCCGCGATCGGTCTTGACGGGCCCCGACGCCGACGGCCGGACGTCGAAGTCGAAGATCGCGGTCGGCAGATACAGCGAGCAGCAAGCGTTCGGGATGTCGACCACGCCGCTGACCCGACCCTCGATGGGTGCGGCCCCGAGAAGCAGATAGGCCTGAGCACCCGAATAGCCAAACTTCTCCAGATACTTGACGGCGTTCATGCACGCGTTGCGATAGGCGACGGTCGCGTCGTTGTACAGCTGGGTATCGGTGTCGTGGTCGACGCCGATGCCGATGAAGGTGATGAACTCCGAGTACCGAGGCTCGACGTTGCCCGGCATGAAGATCGGGTTCGTCGTGACGGCGTAGGTCTCCATGCCGCCCTTGATGAGGTCGACGTGGAAGTCGATGAATCCCCCCATCTCGATGGCACCGCAGAAGGTGATCTCTCCATCGCCCTGGCTGAAGTGCAAATCACCGCCGGAGAACAGCGCACCCGGGACGTGAACCGGATAGAAGACCCTGGACCCTCGGGTGAAGTTCTTGATGTCGTGGTTGCCACCGTTTTCCCGGGCCGGCACCGTACGCGCGCCGTCGCGGCCGATCGCCGCGAGCGTCTCGCCGGTGGCCGTGCCCCCGAGCACCGACTCCTCCAACGGAGGCAATGCGAGGGCGGGAATGCGGTCGGGATCCCCTGCGATCAGTGCACGTTCACGAGAGTTCCAGCGAGCCAACAACTCCGGTGACGGGGCGGTACCGAACAACCCCGGGTGGGTGATGCCGGTGAATTCGACCCCCGGGAGGTGGCGTGACGAGCACTTCTGGCCGGAGAAGTCCCAGATGGCCTTGTACGCGTCGGGGAAGTAGTCGGTGAGGAAGCCGCCGCCGTTGGTCTTCGCGAAGATCCCGGTGTACCCCCAGCCCTGCCCGGGGACGTCGCCGACTTCCTGGGGCACCGGTCCGAGGTCGAGGATGTCGACGACCAGGAGGTCACCGGGTTCGGCACCCTCGACGTAGATCGGTCCGGACAGCATGTGAGCGTGGGACAGATCGACGTCACGAACGTCGTTGGCGGAATCGTTGTTTCCGATCTGGCCGTCCGTCCATTCCCGGCACTCGACCCGGATCGACTGCCCCGGCTTTACGCGGGTCGCCGGTGGGATGTCGGGGTGCCAGCGGTTGTGCCCAGGCACGTCCTGGTCCCGCATCGAACGGGCCTGGTCGACGGAGAATACGACGTCGGGCATGACGGACTCCTTGCAGTCAGGGTCGAGGCAACTTGGCGTGTCGGGGATCTCGGGTGATGGGTGTCGGCCGACGCGAACGTCCTGGCACGCTGGAAACGACTGTCGGGTTCTCGGCACTAGCGGCACTGGTGTCGAGCGCACGGCGCACGTCGGGGTCGAGCGTTCGCAGCCCCGGTGAGCCGAACGTTCGTCGGGCCGTTCGCCCGCACTCTGGGCAGCGGGCCGTCCCGGTGGCCTCGGCCATCGGGCGCACCACGACGAACCCTCCGCAGGGAGGGCACTCATAACCGTACGTTGGCAAGACTCGCACCTCCGCGCAGAATGTGGGGTCGTCCCCATTGCAGCACGCTACTTCGGCGACCGCATCCCGACATTCACAGGAAGTCGGCGACGCGATCACTCGTGCGGGCTGATGGTGCTGCGGCACAAGTCAATTCATCAAGACGGCTACCTGACGCCGCGGAGCAACCTTCCAGGCCGAGCGCCGGTGTCGACCCCGTGGTCTCGGGTGACGACTCCCCCGACCACCGTGGCGTCGTATCCCCGTGCTCCCTGAATCAAACGGCGGCCGCCTGCGGGCAGGTCGTACGCCATCCGTGGGACGTCGAGTTGCAGGGCATCCATGTCGATGACGTTCACGTCGGCCTTCTTGCCGACGGCGATCACCCCGCGGTCGCCGAGACCGAACAGCGTCGCGGTGTCCAGGGTCTGCTTGCGCACCATGTACTCGAGGGAGAACCGCGGACCACGACTGCGGTCGCGCGCCCAGTGCGTCAGCAGATACGTCGGGTAGGACGCGTCGCAGATCAGACCGCAGTGCGCGCCACCATCGGACAGTCCGGACACGGCCGCGCGATGCGAGATCATGTCGTAGATCGCGTCGTGATTGCCCTCGGCGTAGTTGAAGAACGGCAACATCAGCAAGGCCGTCCCGTTCGACCCGAGCATCAGGTCGTACATCGTCGCGAGCGGATCCTCGCCGCGTCGCCTGGCGATCGCCCCAACGGTCTTCTCGGGAGTCGGCTCGTAGTCGGGCGGGTCACCGATCGCGTAGAGGCTGTCGATGCTGTGCTGGATCATCGCGAAGAGACCATCGAACATCGGCACCTTCTGCGCGGGCAGATCCGCCTCCGACAGGATCGCGGCACGCACGGCCGGCTCGGCGAGGCGCTCCGCGAGTTCCTCGCGGCTCAGCTCGGCCTTGAGCTTGCGGAACGTGGGGCGGTGGTCGAACGCGTGATAGCCGGAGAATCCGAACAACATTCCGAACGGGCGGGCGGCGAACTGCGGGTGCACCCTGATCCCGTCGTCGAAGGCGGCGCCCGCGAGATCCAACTGCTTGCGCCACAGGTCCGGCTTGCCTTGAGTCTGGACCATGGCGAAGGACACGGGACGGTCGATCTCGGCGGCCAGCCGGATCATCCAGTCGACCTCGCCGAGAAGCGCGTCGGGATGCTCCCCCGCCGTGCCGTCGGGCGCTACTTCGAAGACCGCCTGACCGCCTGCCGCCATCGCCCGACCGAGCCCGAAGAGCTCGTCGGCCGCTGCGTAGGTTCCGGGGACCACTTCGCCGTCGAGGGCCCGGTGACCTTCCGTGCGTGACGTGGAGAAGCCCAACGCTCCCGCCTCGACGGCCTCCCGAACGATGCGTGCCATCGCAGCGATGTCATCGGTCGTCGCCGGCTCATTGCGCGCACCGCGCTCGCCCATCGCGTAGCCGCGCACCGCGCCGTGGGCGATCTGAACACCGAAATCGATTGCCAAATCCCGCTTTTCGATCGTGTCGAGATACTCCGGGAAGCTCTCCCACCCCCACGTGATGCCCTCGGCCAGTGCGCTGCCTGGGATGTCCTCGACGCCTTCCATCAGTTCGATCAGCCACTGCTCCCGGCCGGGACGCACTGGCGCGAATCCGACGCCGCAGTTGCCGCTCACCACCGTGGTGACCCCGTGCAGGCTGGACGGTTCCAACGTGGCGTCCCAGCTGACCTGACCGTCGTAGTGGGTGTGGATGTCGACGAACCCAGGCGTGACCATCCGGCCCGTCGCGTCGATCGTCCGTTCGGCGTCGCCGTCCAACCCGGAGTCGTCGCCGTCGCGACGGCGGACCTCGACGATGCGCCCGTCCTTGACGCCGACGTCCGCACGGAAGCGCTGATCGCCCGTGCCGTCGACCACGGTGCCTCCGGTGATCGTCTGGTCGTAAATGTCGTCTCCTCGCGCGGGCGGCTGCAGTCCTGGTATTCATCACTACTCCGAGCGTGCGATCCGCGGGCTGGAATCGCGCAGGCACCAGCGATACTGGCACCGATGACCTCACATCTTGGAGACGGCCCGTGCTGATCGGTCTCGCGGCAGCACTGCTCGCCTGTTTTGGTTATGGAACCGCATCGGTGTTGCAGGCTTATGGCGCGCGAAGCGCCGCGGCTGCGGACGCCGCCCGCGGGACCAGCGGATCGATCACCTCGACGGGCGCACCGTCGCTGGGTGCCACCATCCGCGCCGCGT
The DNA here is from genome assembly GCF_032161845.1 of Mycobacterium sp. GTDB lineage: Bacteria > Actinomycetota > Actinomycetes > Mycobacteriales > Mycobacteriaceae > Mycobacterium. The sequence continues at coordinate 4,153 of NZ_JAVRQA010000048.1, read as the reverse complement.
TGACGCCGGCCTTCCTCATCGGAATGGCGCTTGACGGCGTCGGTTTCGTGGGAAGCGTCGTGTCGGCTCGGCTGATTCCGCTGTTCCTGTCGCAGACGATCATGAGCGCCAACCTCGTCGTGACGGCCGTGCTCGGTGTCATCGTGCTGGGAGTACGCCTGCGCCCACGGGACTGGGCCGCCATCGCGACGGTCGTCGCGTGTCTATGTGTGCTGGGTTTCACCGCAGGCCACATCGGTGAGGATCCGGTGGGGGCGGCCGTGCACTGGGGCGTGCTGGCGTTCTCGGTCGTGATGGTCTTGGTCGGTATCGGAATGCTCCGCGTGCTCGGCGCTCGCGGAGCGGTCGCCGCAGGGCTGGTAGCCGGCGTGCTGTTCGGGGCCATGGCGGTCGCGGTGCGGGTGGTCGACGGCGTCGATCCGCTACAGCCCAGCGTCCTACTGGCCGACCCCGCCGCGTGGGCGGCCGCGATTGCCGGCGCCGGCGGTTTCTACCTGTTCACCGTGGCGCTGCAGATCGGCTCGGTCACCGGCGCCGCCGCCGCGTTGGTCGCCGGTGAGACCGTGGTGCCGGGAATCGTCGGCGTGGTGCTGCTCGGTGACACGTCGGTACCGGGTCTCGGCTGGCTGGTGGTGATCGCGTTCGTCGGTGCGGTCGCCGGCGCGGTCGCAGTGGCCCTGTTCGGGGCCGCCGAGAATGCGCAGGGTCCCGCCCCGACCCACGACGTGCCCTAGACCGACTCGGCGCTCCGCCCTCCCCGAGACTATTGACGTTTCCGTTGAATGAGTCGGGGTACTCCTCCTCCACGGACGAGGAGGTCTCAAAAATGCCTGTTTGGGGTTGGATTCTGATTGCCGCGATCGTGGTGGCCGCCGTCGTGGCAGTGATCGTCATTGGTTCCCGGAGCAACCGAAGACGAAGCGAGGACCTGAAGCAAAGATTCGGTCCGGAGTACGAGCGAACCGTCGCCGAAACCGGTGATCAGATCGCCGCGGAGAAAGAACTTGCTGCCCGTGAGAAGAAGCGGGAGCAGCTCGACATCGTGCCGTTGACCGCAGAACAGCTTGGTGGCTACACGCATTCGTGGCGAGCCGTGCAGACCGCGTTCGTCGACGATCCGAAGAGCGCTGTCGGCGAGGCGGATCGGCTTGTCACGCGGGTGATGTCCGAGCGGGGCTACCCGGTCGACGACTTCGACCGGCGTGCCGCCGACATCTCGGTGGACCATCCGACGGTCGTCGAGAACTACCGGGCAGCGCACGGCATCTACCTGTCGCAGGAAGCCGGTGTCGTCGATACGGAGGCGCAGCGGCAGGCGTTCGTCCACTACCGGGCGCTCTTCGACAAGCTGCTCGAAACCCACGAAGACACCGACAAGTCACAGGAGGCACACGCATGACCACGCAGCCGCACTTCACCGATACCGACGAAACCTCGGGCGAACGCGACAGACTGGCGTCAGATCCCCAACGAACGAATTTGCCGCCCGAGACCACTGACGCGCTCACCACGCCCACCCAACCCAGCGAACGCGAGGAGAACGCGTCAGTCCCGACGGACGAGGCGCCCCCTGCGGCCCGAGAGGCAACGCCTCCCGTCGAGCAGTCGCGCGCAGCCGAGGTCACCCGGTCATCGGCTCGCGAATCCTTGTTCGCCTCGGAAGACCTGACGGGCCTGCGCTCCCGCTGGGATGACGTCCAAGCCGGCTTCGTCGACGATCCCCGGATGTGCGTCCAGACCGCCGACGGGTTGGTGTCGGACGTCGTTCAGCAGCTCACCGACGGCTTCTCGCACGCCCGCTCGCGCCTGGAGGAGCAGTGGGCACGCGGCGAGGACGTGTCGACGGAGGACCTTCGCCAGGCGCTGAAGCGCTATCGGGAGTTCTTCGACCGACTTCTGGCGGTCTGACCGACCCGCAAGTACCCGTGGCCTGCCGGTCGCCGATCGGCTGACGTCGCAGTCGCCGGCGGCCGTTTCGCTCGAAACCCTCGCGGGGGCGCGCGCCTAGGCTGGTCGAATGTCACTGATGCTCGGCCCGGTCCTCCGCCACGTCGGCGAGACCAGCGCCACCGTTTGGGTTCAGACGCACTCGGCGGCCGTGATCGAGATACTCGGGTGCTCCGCGCCGACCTTCGAGGTGCAGGGCTGCCACTACGGGCTGATCCTGGTCGACGGGCTGGAGGAGGGGTCGGTCAACGCGTACCAGGTTCACGTCGACGGTGAACTGGTTTGGCCAGACCCCGACGGCGAATTCCCGCCGAGTGTGATCAGAACCCGGGGTCACGCTACGAGCGACCACCTGCGGATCATCTTCGGGTCGTGTCGCTATCCGAAGACCGGTGACGCCAAGCTCGACGACAAGCTCGGCCTCGATGCTCTGGACTGCTACGCCACCAGGCTGCCCACGATGCCGGTGGACGAATGGCCGGATGCGCTCGTCCTCTTGGGCGACCAGGTCTACGCCGACGAGTTGACCCCGGAGGCACGCAGACACCTCGCCGGGCGTCGATCGAGTAAGCACCGCCCGCCGGACGAGGTCGTCAGTTTCAACGAATACGAAGGCCTATACCGGCATACCTGGGGTGATCCGGAGATCCGCTGGATCCTGTCCACGATCCCGACCGCGATGATCTTCGACGACCACGACATCAGGGACGACTGGAACACCTCTGCCGCGTGGCGCAAGGAAGTCAACGAGAAGCCGTGGTGGCGCGACCGGATCCGGGCAGGCCTCGCCTCGTACTGGGTCTACCAGCACCTCGGCAATCTCAGCCCCACCGAGTTGAGGGACGACGAGGACTATCAGAAGGTGCTTGCCGCCGAAGGGGACGCCTGGCCTCATTTGGTCGACCTTGCCGACCGCGCCGACACCGAAGTCGACGACGACAAGGGTCTTCGCTTCAGCTACCGGTGGGAGCTGGGGCGCAGTCGCCTGGTCATGGTCGACTCGCGGAACGCCCGAATTCTGGACTCGGGTGAACGAAAGATGCTGGGCAACCGAGAGTTCGCGTGGCTGAAGGAACAGGTCAACGATCGGCTGGACGAAGTCGACCATCTGATCATCGGTTCCTCACTGCCGTGGCTGCTGCCCCCGGCGATCGGCGACATGCAAATGGTGAACGAACGCGCCGCCAACCGACCGGGCCGCCGCGGACGATTCGCCGAAACAGTGCGCCAGACTGCCGATTTCGAACACTGGGCAGCGTTCGCCGAGTCCTTTCTCGGGTTGAGCCGCCTCATCGTCGACGTGTCGTCTCGCGACACCGGACCCGCGACGGTGTCCGTACTGTCCGGCGACGTCCACCACAGTTATGTGGCGCGGGCCGACCTTCCGGAGTCGAATGCGCGCGTGCATCAGCTGGTGTGCTCGCCCGTGCACAACTACGTGCCGTGGTTCGTCAAGCCGGTGTTCAAAATTGGCTGGTCCCAACGGCTTGGCCGCCTGACACGCCGTTGGGCTCGTCGCAACGGCTGTCCCCCGCTGCCGTTCGCGTGGAAGGACATCAGCGGCCCCCTCTTCGGGAACACCCTCGCCACTCTTCGCATTTCGGGGCGGGACGCGGAGGCCATCTTCGAACAACCGCGACGTTCCGATGCCCTGGAGGAGGTCGCGCGCGTCTCACTCACCGACTGACGCGCAGTGTGCGCGAGCCGCTAGGGGCGCCGCTCACCGCTGCGCGGGTTCGCCCTGCCGTCGACGAGCGTGGCACCCATGACGGCGGGGTCGGCCGCATTCACCCGTAGCGCGCACTGCTTGGGGTAGACGTCGACGACAGCGCGATCAGATGGCGCGGCAAGGGGCGAGAGGCCGCAATGCATTGCCCATGATTAGTACCTCTACGGATAGTTGCGGGCGACGTCTCAACCCCTCGCCGAATTAGTGGCTCGATGGTTCGCGACATTCAGCGCGAAATGGCTCAGCAAAGCGCCTAGCTTGCCATTTAGATACACTACAAAATCCGACTCTCGACCCCGACGGCTTTGCTATCTTTACACTTGCGCGTCAGTAATTGACGACTGGCGGTGGTTGGCGGTCGCATATGTGCACGTCAGAGCGTCAAGATCAATGGCGCACCGTTTAGCGCGTGATTTGCCTGGGTAGCCCGGTGGTGGACGTGACGCCAATCACGTTCAAAAACCGAACCGGGTTGCA
>NZ_JAVRQA010000047.1:0-3247 GCF_032161845.1 Mycobacterium sp. | reverse complement strand
TGAGCGCGACGTGATCGAGATCCGCATGCGCTGGCGCAAGGGCCAATCGCTCGAGCCGGACATTCCGATTGACCACATGGGCTACGAGGTCGAGATCAAGGGACAGCCCACGGTGACGACGAAGCTGGACTTCCTGCCGCCACCGGACTTCCCCGCCGAGACGCTGGCCGACTACATGGTGCTCGGCATGATCATCACCGCCATGCCCGCGATCAACGCGATCCCCGCGGTGGTCGCCGCCCCGCCGGGTATCGCGACCTACACCGATCTCCCGCTCACCGTGCCCCGCGGATTCCTCAGCTAGCTGGTCCCCAACGGGTCGATCGTCCATGCGATGTAGAGCATGGCGGCGCTGACGGTCGCCGTCGTCGCGAAATCGATTGCCCTGCTGCGCACCACCAGGAGGCCCGCGCGATCCTCGGTCAGCGCGAGTCGCATGGCGGCTGCCACCCCGACCCCGATCGCGAGAACCAGCGCACCGCGACGCCAGTAGCCCGTCACGACCAACCCGAACGCCGCCACGATGAACAGTCCCACAGACAGAATCGGCCACTGCCTGGCGAACACCTTGTGCGCGAACTCACTTACGGTCAAAGGGCTTTCGCTTCCTCGAGCTCCACCACGTTGGTCAACAGAAACGCTCGCGTCAGCGGCCCCACACCGCCGGGGTTCGGCGAGACGTGGCCCGCCACGTCCCACACATCCGGATGCACGTCGCCGACGAGCTTTCCTGCCGCGTCGCGACTGACCCCGACGTCGACCACGGCGGCACCTGGCTTGACCATGTCGGCGGTCACCATGTGCGGCTGACCGACCGCGGCGACGATGATGTCCGCCTCGAGAGCGAGCTCCGGCAGATGTCGAGTCGCCGTGTGGCACAACGTAACCGTGGCGTTCTCGGAGCGACGCGTCAGCAAAAGACCCAACGGCCGTCCAACCGTGACGCCGCGCCCGATCACCACGACGTGCGCCCCGGCAATCTCCACCTCGAACCGGCGCAACAGATGCACGATCCCGCGCGGAGTGCACGGCAGCGGAGCCGGCTCGTTGAGTACCAGCCTGCCCAAATTCGTCGGATGCAGACCGTCGGCGTCCTTGGCCGGGTCGATGCGCTCGAGCGCGGCATTCTCGTTCAGGTGCTTCGACAGCGGGAGTTGCACGATGTAGCCGGTGCACTCGGGATTCGCGTTGAGCTCGTCGATGGTCTCGTCGAGCGTCGCCTGACTGACGTCGGCGGGCAGGTCGCGGCGAATCGAGGTGATGCCCACCTTGGCACAGTCGGCGTGCTTGCCGCGCACGTACGCCTGCGATCCCGGGTCCTCGCCGACGAGCACAGTGCCCAGGCCCGGAGTCCGGCCCGCCGCGGTCAGTGCGGCGACCCTTTCCTTGAGGTCGACGAAGATCTCGACGCGCGTGGTCTTGCCGTCCAGAGTGATCGCTCCCACGAGCTCATTGTGTCAGGCTCATTGCATGAGCCCTCAGCCCAAGGTGTTCGACGTCTTCAGTCCCGCCAAGCTCGGCCCGCTGACACTGCGCAATCGCATCATCAAGGCGGCCACGTTCGAAGCCGCGTCGCCGAACGCGCTCGTCACCGACGACCTCATCACCTACCACCGGCTCCCCGCCGCCGGCGGGGTCGGCATGACGACCGTCGCCTACCTGGCGGTGACAAAGGGTGGCCGCACCGAGGGCAACGTGATCTGGTGGCGTCCCGAGGCCATCCCCGGCTTGCGCAAACTCACCGATGCCGTCCACGCGGAAGGCGCGGCCATCAGCGCGCAGATCGGTCATGCCGGGCCCGTGGCCAATGCCCGCACGACGAAGGCGACGGCGTACGCGCCGGTGCGGTTCTTCAACCCGATGTCCATGCGGTTCGCCAAGAAAGCCACTCGCGAGGATCTCGACGACATCGTCGCCGCGCACGCCAACGCCGCGCGAATGGCCGTCGAGGCCGGGTTCGACGCGGTCGAGGTCCACCTCGGCCACAACTACCTCGCCAGCTCATTCCTCAGCCCGCTGCTCAACCGCCGCACCGACGAGTTCGGTGGCTCGTTGGAGAACCGCGCCAAGGTCGCCCGCCGCACGGTGCTCGCGGTGCGGGAGGCCGTCCGAGACCAGATCGCCGTTACCGCGAAGCTCACCATGGCCGACGGAGTTCGCGGCGGCATCCCGATGGACGAATCCCTGCAGACCGCGAAGTGGCTCGAGGAGGACGGCGGGCTCGACGCCCTCGAACTCACCGCGGGGAGCTCACTGGTCAACCCCATGTACCTGTTCCACGGCGACGCGCCCGTCAAGGAGTTCGCCGCAGCGTTCAAGCCGCCGCTGCGGTGGGGCATCCGGATGACCGGCAAGAAGTTCCTGCGCGAGTACCCCTACCGCGAGGCGTTCCTCCTCGAGAAGGCGAAGAAGTTCCGCGCCGAGCTCGACATGCCGCTGATCCTGTTGGGCGGCATCACGAATCGCGAGTCCATGGATCTGGCGATGGCCGAGGGCTTCGACTTCGTCGCGATGGGCCGGGCGCTGCTCGCCGAACCCGATCTGATCAACCGGATCAAGGACGACGGCCCCGCCCACTCGATCAAGTCACTGTGCACGCACTGCAACAAGTGCATGCCCACGATCTACAGCCACACCCACTGTGTCGTGACGGGATCGCCGGGTTAGCCCCCGCCGGCCTCGGCAGGCAGCGGCGGCGGCAACGGCGCCGTTTGTTCCACGACCGGAGGAGCGGCGCTCGGCTGCGTAGCAGGGACGGGCGGAGCAGGGGCGGGCGCAGCGGGAGCTGGCGAGCCGCCGGGAACCTGCCCGTGGAAGTCGACCATCTTGTCGTCGCGAAGCACCTTGCCGGCCGCCGCGACCGTCAGGGCGGCGGACGTCACCGTGTAGGTGATCCCGTCGTTCTCGGCGACGAAGCCGCCGTCCATCGGCTTGGCGGCAATGACGAGCTTGGCACCGTCGGCGACGCGCACGCCTCGGTATTCGTACTTGCCGGAGGGGCTCTTGCAGATCGCGACGCGGGAGCCCGCCGTGGAACCGAACACCGCTGCCGTGCCCGGCGCTTCGCAGCGCGCCGTCGAATCGACGAAGCCGCGGTCGTCGGTAATTGGGCCTGCGGCGGCCGTTGCCACGCCACTCACGACGACGGCAACCATGCCCGCCAGCGCGAGCGCCCGAGCTCTGTTCACGACCGTCGCTCCAAACCTGAGGTCAACACCCGCGCACAGTGTTCCACGATCTGGTCGGC
>NZ_JAVRQA010000046.1:0-7818 GCF_032161845.1 Mycobacterium sp. | reverse complement strand
CCGGTGCCACCGTGGGTGCGGCGATCCGTGCACCGACGGACACGGCGCAAACCCTAGGTCGGCTCCGGCGACTGCCCTCTCGTGAGCACAGTCCCTGACAACGGTGGCGGCATGACCGTAGACCTACGCCATGCGCACCCATCGGCAATGGGTAGCCGGAAAGTGGACTGACGGTTCGCCAACGACATCCTTGATCGGGATCACAACACGACCCCGTGGGCGTGTGCGGTCAGGTTCTGTGGGCAGGCCCAGGCTGATTGGACGGCGAGGGAGCGATGCCCCCATCTTCTGGTTGAAACTCTGCCGATCCGTCGTCCTCCTCTGCCTGGAGGTGCTCCTCTGAGCGACGTTCATCGGGTGTGGTCATGGTCGACCTCCTTACTCATCGCGTCTCGGTCCGCACTTCTCCCCTACCCGCCAGTCGACGCGTCAATCCACATCCGTTTCGGGCGCCGGATGCCGGGTAGATGCCGAATGAAGAAGAGGACTCGCTAGGTCGCCGCCTGAGCGAAGGGAGTGCATCTTGACGGCACGGGACGACTCAAGATTCAGCGCGGAATGGGAAGTGGTGGTCGCCAAGGTCCACGACCGTGGCAATCCAGCCGACGGCGCCGAGGAATCCGTGCTCGTGAACGGACCCGGAGCCGAGGCGCGCCGCGTCTATGCCGACACCATCGCCCACGCGGCAGACAGCGGATACGAGTACGTCAAGCTGCGGAACAAGGGCCAGGACGTCGAAACGTGGCCACCGCCAACCGGTTGGACGTCCTAACCCGCAGTGCTTCAGCGGGAGGAACGATCCGAACGCTGGCAACCATCGGTGCGCCGCGACAGCGGTTGTGAGTCGATGATGACGATGGCATCGCGCTCGAGGCGTATCCATCCTTCGGAGGCGAATTCAGACAGCGTCTTGTTGACGGTCTCCCGGCTGGTGCCGACCATCTGCGCGAACTGTTCCTGGTTGAGGTCGAGCTCGACCCGGATCCCATCGTCGCCTCGTGCGCCGAATCGTCGGGCCAAGCGCAGCAACAACTTCGAGACCCGCGCAGGCGCGTCGGATGACATCAGATCGACCAGGGCGTCCGAATGCCACCGCACCCGGCGCGCCAAGGTGCGCATCAAATCATCGGCCGACGACGGGTCGTCGGCGAGGCGACGCAGGAGTTGCGACCGGTTCAACGTGGTGGCGAGGACGTCCGTCACGGCGATTGCCGTCGCGGTGCGCGGGCCGACGTCCAGTAGCGAGACCTCACCGAAGACGTCGCCAGGACCCAACACCGTGAAGACACATTCGCGGCCGTCCGTTGCCGCGCGACCGATTCTCACCTTGCCTTCGACGATGGCGTATAGGCAGTCGGGGGCGTCGCCCTGGGTGAAGATGGACTCGCCCGTGTCGAAGGCAACCGTCGCGTCGCCCGGCCAACTCAACGAACCGCTACGGGTGGGCAGCACGACGGTCGGCGCGTCCAGCCTCGTCGCATGCATTGCGCTCCGTCCGCCAACCTCATCGCTTGCTACCCGGATTCACCTCGCCTGCGGCCATTCGCGGGATTTGCTTCGCGATCTGACCTTGATTCTTCGCTCAGCGGCCCGGTCTGAGATGAGGTGGCGACGGGTACTCCACATGCCGAGCGATCGAATACGACGATGGGAAAGAGGGGTGCCCGGTTGCTGGGTCTACCGAAGGGAGTCCGGGCGTGCCTCTTCGACCTCGACGGCGTGCTGACCGACACGGCCAGCGTGCACCGTAAGGCGTGGACGGCGATGTTCGACGACTTCCTGCACGACAAGGCAGCACGCGACGGATCGACGTTCGTGCCATTCGACGCCGACGCCGACTACCTCAGCTACGTCGACGGCAAGCAGCGTGCGGACGGGGTGCGGTCCTTCCTGTCCAGTCGCGGCATCTCGCTTCCCGAAGGCAGTCCCACCGACGATTCTGTCGCCGAAACGGTGAACGGGCTCGGCAACCGCAAGAACGACGCCTTCCTACACACGCTGCACACCGAAGGGGTGAAGGTGTTCGAGGGATCGCGCCGCTACGTCGAAGCCGTTGTCGATCAAGGCCTTGCGATCGCCGTCGTCTCGTCGTCGGCCAACACCCGGGAAGTGCTCGAGGTGACCGGGTTGGATCGGTTCGTCGACCAACGCGTCGACGGGGTCACGATGCGCGAGGAGAACATCGCTGGAAAACCTGCTCCGGACTCGTATCTGGCGGCAGCGCAACGGCTGGGGGTCGAACCCTCGGTGGCAGCGGTGTTCGAAGACGCCCTCTCCGGCGTGGAAGCCGGCCACGCCGGACACTTCGGCATCGTCGTCGGTGTCGACCGCGTCGGCCAGGCCGACGCGTTGAAGGCACACGGCGCCGACGTCGTCGTCACCGATCTCGCCGACCTCATGGCCGACCGGTGATCACCGCGGACACGTTCCCCGTCGAACCGTGGCAGGTCCGCGAGACCACCTTGGACCTGGAGTTGCTCGCACAGTCCGAATCGGTGTTCGCGTTGTCCAACGGCCACATCGGTTTTCGCGGAAATCTCGACGAGGGTGAACCGTACGGGCTGCCGGGCACCTACTTGAACTCGTTCTTCGAAGTCCGGCCGCTGCCCTATGCCGAGGCCGGTTACGGCTACCCCGAGGAGGGGCAGACGCTCATCGACGTCACCAACGGCAAGATCCTGCGACTGATGGTCGACGACGAGCCGTTCGACGTCCGGTACGGCGAACTGCAGCACCACGAGCGGGTGCTCGACCTTCGCGCGGGCACGCTGACGCGCCACGTGAAATGGCGTTCCCCCGCTGGGCGCCAGATCGCGGTGACCTCCACCCGGCTGGTGTCACTCGCCCAACGCGGCGTGGCCGCAATCGAATACGTCGTGGAGGCCGTCGACGAATTTGCCAGGCTGACCGTCCAATCCGAGCTGGTGGCCAACGAGGCTCAGCCCGAGACGTCGGACGATCCGCGGGTATCTGCCTTGGTGAACACGCCGCTGGAACAGGTTTCCCATGAATGCGACGGCCTACGGGCGGTGCTGGTGCATCAGACCCGACTCAGCGGGTTGATGATGGCCGCGGCAATGGATCACGACGTCGAAGTGCCTGGCCGCTTCGAAACGAATACCGAGGCACGCGAGGATCTGGCCCGAACCACCGTGATCTGCGGACTGCGCCCCGGTCAGAAGCTGCGCATCGTGAAGTATCTGGCGTACGGATGGTCGAGCCTGCGCTCGAGGCCCGGGTTGCAGGATCAGGTCGCCGGGTTCCTGACGGGAGCTCGGTACACCGGATGGCAGGGCCTGCTCGATGCCCAGCGCGCCTATCTGGACGACTTCTGGGCCAACGCCGACGTCGAGGTGGACGGCGATCCCGAGTCCCAGCAGGCGGTGCGCTTCGGCTTGTTCCACGTGCTTCAAGCCAGTGCCCGCGCCGAACGCCGGGCCATCCCCGGCAAGGGCCTCACCGGAACCGGTTACGACGGCCACGCCTTCTGGGACACCGAGGGATTCGTGCTTCCCGTGTTGACCTACACCCACCCGCAGGCCGCTGCCGACGCGTTGCGCTGGCGGGCCTCCACCCTTGATCTGGCACGCCAACGGGCCAAGGAACTGGACCTCCTTGGCGCCAGCTTCCCGTGGCGCACGATCCGCGGCCAGGAGTGCTCCGCCTATTGGCCCGCGGGCACAGCGGCCTGGCACGTCAACGCCGACATCGCCGCCGCGTTCGAACGCTACCGCGTGGTGACGGGCGACGAATCGCTGGAAGCCGACTGCGGACTGGCTGTGCTGGTCGAGACGGCGAGACTATGGCTGTCCCTGGGCCACCACGACCGCCACGGAGTGTGGCACCTCGACGGGGCCACCGGTCCGGACGAGTACACGGCCGTGGTGCGCGACAACGTCTTCACCAATCTAATGGCCGCGAACAACCTACGGGTGGCCGCCGCGGCCTGCGAACGTCATCCGTCTTCCGCCGAGGCGCTGCAGGTCACCACCGAGGAAACCGCCGCGTGGCGCGATGCCGCCGACGCGGCGCACGTGCCGTTCGACGAGGGCCTCGGCGTGCACCAGCAGTGCGAGGGTTTCACGACCCTGCGGGAGTGGCACTTCGACGAGAACACCGACTACCCCCTGCTGCTGCACGAGTCCTACGTGCGGCTGTATGCCGCCCAGGTGGTCAAGCAGGCCGACCTGGTACTGGCCATGCACTGGCAGGGCCACGTCTTCAGCAGCGAGCAGAAGGCCCGAAACGTGGACTACTACGAGCCGCGAACCGTGCGCGACTCGTCGCTCTCGGCGGCCACCCAGGCCGTGCTCTGCGCCGAGGTGGGACACCTGGAGTTGGCCCATGACTACGCCTTCGAGGCCGCCCTGATCGACCTGCGCGACCTGCATCACAACAGCCGCGACGGCCTTCACATGGCGTCACTCGCGGGCGCCTGGACCGCATTGGTCGCCGGCTTCGGCGGTCTGCGCGATTGCGAAGGCGTGCTAACCCTCGACCCCGCGCTGCCCGAGGAGATCAGCCGACTGCGATTCCGGTTGCGGTGGAGAGACTTTCACCTCACCGTGGCCGTCGATCACCAAGAAGTCGGATACACCCTGCGCCGACCGCAACACGACGGTGACGGTGACGGCACGCTCACCATCCGCCACGCCGGCACCGATCTCGAACTGACCGCGGGCGTCACGTCTACGGTGAAGCTGGTGGCGCGTGAGCCCCTGCTAGCCCCGCCACGCCAGCCACCGGGGCGCATGCCGCTGCGTCGGCGACGCTGAGACCACGTGTGCAGGACGCGGATCGGGGTATGACACTTCGGTGAGCACATCGGGACTGGTCGTCATCGGCAGCGGACCGGCGGGCATCAGCGCCGCGGAGTCGTTTCGTCAGCACGACCCAAGTACGTCGATCACCGTACTCACTGCCGATCCCGACCTGCCCTACGAACGACCGCCGTTGAGCAAGGACTTCCTGAGGGGCGAGACCGACGACGTCGCGCTGCATCCACCGGAATGGTTCACCGCGCGCGCCATCGAGCTTCGCCAGGGCCGCACCGTCCAGGCGATCGATCCCGACCAGCACACGGTGAGCGTCGACGGGGAACGAATTCCCTACCGCGCATTGGTGCTTGCCGCCGGGGCGGGACCGTCGCCGCTGCCCGTGCCCGGCGGTGAGCGGGCGCTGTCCCTGCGGGCGCTGTCGGACGCGCGCGAGTTGCGCAGCGCCGCCATTGGGGCCACCTCGGCCGTCGTCGTGGGCGCAGGCTTCATCGGCTGCGAAGCCGCTGCGTCACTGGCCAAGAGGGGCGTGGCCGTCACCTTGGTGGCGCCCGACCGGGTGCCTCAGGAGAAGCGTCTTGGCGCCGAGGCAGGCGAACGCCTGCTCGATCTGGTCCGGGAGGCGGGGGTGCGGTACGTCGCGGGTGCCTCCGCGGTGGCGATCGAGGACACCAGGGTCAAACTCGACGACGGCGTCTGGATCGATTGCGATCTGGTACTCGCCGCCACCGGCGTGACGCCGCGTGGTGACCTCGCCTCGAAAGCGGGTCTGCAGATGCAGGATTCGCGCATCATCGTCGGCGCGGACATGCGGGCCTCGGCCCCCGACGTCTACGCCGCGGGAGACGTCGCATTCGCGTACAACACCGCCCGCGGGCGTCACATCGCCGTCGAACACTGGCAGGACGCCATGGACCATGGGACCGTCGCGGGCGCCCAGGCGGCGGGCACGCCTGCCACCTGGCATGAAGTACCTGGTTTCTGGTCGACGATCGGTGACGCGACGATCAAGTACCACGCGTGGGGCGACGGATTCGACGGCAGCCGCGTGGTCGACCATGACGACGGCTTCACCGTCTGGTACGAGGCCGACGGCAAGGCCGTGGGCGTACTGACCTTCAACGCCGACGACGATTACGACCTCGGCGGAACACTCATCGCGGCGGGCCGCCCCGCGCCGGTGTCGACGACCTGATCGGCTGTAGACCTGAACCGCTAAAGGCGATTCTCCGGCCCCATCACCGCCCAGACCACCTTGCCCTCCTGGGTAGGCGTGTTGCCCCAGACTCTGCTGAGCGCCCTGACGATCTGCAATCCCCTGAGCGCAGTGCCTATTTCGTCCTCGTGGACACCAGCTGGAAGGTGACTGTGGTCGGTGACGGCCACCGTGACGGTGGCACCGTCGGTCTCCAAGCGGACGTCGGGATCGCTGCCGGTGTGACGTATCACGTTTTCGACGAGGACGCTGGCGACGACGCCGACCGTGACCGCCAACTCGTCCTGCGACCACACCGCCATCCAGTGCGAGACGTAGGGGCGGATGGAGGCGACGGCCGACGGGGAGGCCGGCCACACCTGCCGCACCCTTCTGCGTTGCGGTCTGGGCTGTGCCGCCAAGGCGTCCAGCGCCGCCGCGACGTTTCCGTATACCGGAAGGTAGCGGGCAATTCCGTTGCGGGCCAACGCCCGCCGGCCGACCGCATGCGAACACACCAGACCGATGGGGATGTCGGGCCAGTCGCCCACCAACCATCGTGCACTGGTGAACACGGACCAGGCCGACGGTGACGGCGCCTGAAGTGACGTCACGTCGACGACGATCAACGGCGGCACGTCGAGCGCTGCCTTGACCACGGCATCGCGCACCGTGCGATAGGTGGTGCCGTCCAACACCCCGTCGATCTCCAACGTCGTGTGAGCCGGTGTCGTGCGCCAACCGAGCCGCACCTCGCTTCGCGACTCAGAGGGATTCATCGTCGCTCGGATGGTTCGCTGATGAGGTCCGCCAGACGGTCGCGGAGGACGTCGACGGCATTTTCGGCCTCGTCGGCGATCGCCACGTAACGGCGTTGCAGTGCCCCTGGCCCGACGTTGTCGGCGAGCTTGCGGGACAACCTGGCCTTCTCCTCGAGGCTCCGCAAGGCAATCCAGAGCGCGTGCTCGGTCTCGCTGTCCCTGGCCAGGAATAGGTTCTCCGGTGTCCACGCATGCCCCACCCGGCATCGATAGTTGGTGGTGCCGACGGCCATCAGTGACCCGTTGCAATCAGGGCACGTGTAGCCCGACGGCGGTCCGAGGAGTTCGGCGTCGAAGGTGTCGGCGAAGCGGGGGCCCATCGCAATGCGATTCTCGAGTTCCATCGCTGGATCCGGCTCCGGCTCCATCGGAGCCTCCTCACCTCTAGTTCGCGTCAACTCCGCGAAGAGGCGGCCCGCCGACGCGGCCGTCACCTCGTGGTCAACGGTCCGTGCTGCGAGCGCATTGCGTGGCATGTCGGGGAACAGCGCGTCGTCAGGTCTCTGAACCACGGTGACGCCACCCCTCGAGCGTATCGCCACCAAGCCGAGAACCCCGTCGTCGAGCACGCCGGAGAGCAACACCCCGATCGCACGGGGACCAAATGCGACCGCCGCCGAACGCAGCAGCGGGTTGATCGCGGGGCGGTGGCCGTCCTCGGTCGGGCCACGCGAGACGACCAGCCGATGGTCGGCGACCAGCAGATGCCGGTCGGGTACCGACACGTAGATCCGGCCGGGGCGGACGTGCTCACCGTCGACGGCCTTCTGGGCAGGCAGGGGTCCAGAGCGATCGATGATCCGCGCCAGCACACTCGGGCTGCCGGCGGCCATGTGCAGAGTCACCAGCACCGCGTAGGGCAACTCGGCCGGCAGACCCGCCGCGAGCTGCTTCAGTGCCTCGACACCACCCGCCGATGCGCCGATGGCGATGATGCCGGGTGGTTGCTCCACACCGTTCGAGACAGGCTCCACAGCTTGTTGGCTACCCCCCTTCGCGCACCCTAAGCAGTTGGCTCGCGCCTTCG
>NZ_JAVRQA010000045.1:0-2566 GCF_032161845.1 Mycobacterium sp. | reverse complement strand
GCTTCGACCGCGCTGCGGAAATACGGCGCGGCGATCAGGGTGGCCAGCTCGGGGTCCTGGTCGTAGGCCTCCTTGATGCGGTTGAGGAACTTGGCCCGGATGATGCAGCCGCCGCGCCAGATGGTGGCCATGTCACCGAGCGTGATGTTCCAGTCGTACTCGGCGCTGCCAGCCTGAATCTGGTTGAAGCCCTGGGCGTACGCGATGATCTTCGAGGCATACAGCGCCTTGCTGACGTCGTCGATGAACTGCGCCGCGTCGGTGGGGTTGGCGCCAAGATCCCCGGAGGCGAGGCCGGTGGTGGCCTTGCGTTGCGCGACCGAACCCGACAGCGCGCGGGCGAAGACGGCCTCGGCGATGCCGGTGACCGGGACACCCAGATCGAGGGCCGACTTCACGGTCCACCGGCCGGTGCCCTTCTGCTCAGCCTCGTCGAGGATGACGTCGACGAGCGGCTTGCCGGTCTTGGCGTCGACCTGCTTCAGCACCTCGGCCGTGATCTCGATGAGGTAGCTGTCGAGGTCGCCGGAATTCCACTCCGCGAAGATGTCGGCGATCTCGGGCGCGGTCTTGCCCAGTCCGTCGCGCAGTAGCTGGTAGGCCTCGCCGATGAGTTGCATGTCGGAGTACTCGATGCCGTTGTGCACCATCTTGACGAAGTGGCCAGCCCCGTCGGGGCCGATGTGCGTGCAGCACGGCACCCCGTCGACGTGGGCGGAGATGTCCTCCAGCAGGGGGCCGAGCGACTTGTAGGACTCGGCCGGTCCACCCGGCATGATCGACGGGCCGTTGAGCGCGCCCTCCTCGCCGCCGGAGATGCCCGCGCCCACGAAGTGCAGGTCGCGGTCGCGGATGGCCTTCTCGCGCCGAATGGTGTCGGTGTAGAGGGAGTTGCCACCATCGATGATGATGTCGCCCTCCTCCATGGCGTCGGCAAGCTCGTTGATGACGGCGTCGGTGGGGTCGCCCGCCTTGACCATGATGATGACGCGTCGCGGCTTCTCGAGCGCCGCGAGGAATTGCGGAATGGTCTCGCTCCGAACGAAATTGCCCTCCGAGCCGTGGTCCTTCAGCAGCGCGTCGGTCTTGGCGACCGAGCGGTTGTGCAGCGCAACGGTGTAGCCGTGATGGGCGAAGTTGCGCGCGAGATTCGAGCCCATCACGGCGAGGCCGGTGACCCCGATCTGTGCCGTGCCGGTGGTATCGGAGGAGGTGTCGGACGGAGTCACGGGCAGCCTTTCGTCGTGTGTCGTGGCACTGAGGTATTGGGGTCGAAGCAGTGGGTCGGTCAGGCGGCGAAGAGTCGCCTCAGCTCGGTCAGCCACGGCACCGCGAGCGCGATGGTGGGTATGACGAGCACCGCCGCGGCGGACAGGTACGCCGCTGCCGAGAGTACGAGGCTGTTGGGCCGACCACCCAGGCGCCTCACCCTCAACACCGTGGTCGGGCCGCCTGCGGCGAGGGCACCCGACGGCGTACGTCCCGCGGCACATGCCACCAGGGCCCGGGCGAGGGGAGTGGGGCCTGCAACGCGGACGGCGGCGTCGTCGGCGAGCAGTTCGATCAACAGTCGCACCGCATCCAGCGCACTGGCGCTGCGCACGAACCGGGGGAACGCCGCGTGGACGGCGGTGAACATCTCGAGAACGAGGTCGTGCCGGGCGCGCAGGTGGGCCTGCTCGTGGCTGAGTATCGCCGCAATCTCGCCGGCCGCCAGGGTGGTGAGCGTCCCCTGGCTCACGACGACGCGGCTGCGTACGCCGGGCAGGCAGTAGGCCAGGGGCTGTGCAACGTCGAGGATGCGCAGCCCGCTGGCCCGCGTACACACCTCGGGCGCGAAGTCGTGCGAACTCGCGAGAAGGTCGACCATCATCCGGTGATGTGCGCGCCTGCGGCGGGTCGCGATCGCGACCTGGACCACGGCGACCGCGAGCCGCGCCCCGACCAGCACCGTGAGCGCGAACACTGCGACGTAGAGCAGCCACAGCGGCCAGCCGAGCGCGTGGATCTCACTGGTGACGGTGGCGGTCGGGCGGCCGTCGGGGCCGGGTACGAACAGCCTGCTGACGATCGCGATGCCCGCGCTGAAGGCGGAGAGCACGGCGGCCAGGGCAATCGACTGCCACAGCACAATGGCGGCCCGTGGCGCGCGCAGCGGCCAGGAGGCTCGCGCCAACATTGCCGGGACCGGCCCGACGAGCAACAACGCTACGAGAGCGAAGGCCAGCGCGGACACCCCATCAGTCTCCCTCAGGCATGGCCCGGATTGCTAGCCGGAGATGCGTGGCGATGCTTGGCCTCGAGTTCGGCAAGGGCACGGCGCAGCGCGTCCGCCTCGTCGGCACCGACGCGTTCGACGAAGTGGACCAGTGCCGCTTCGCGGCTACCCGAGTCCGATACCTGGTCAAGCGCGTCGACCATCAGTCCTGCGACCAGTTCGTCGCGGCCGTGAGTGGGTGCGTACCGGTGCGCGCGATCGTCTCTGTGCTGCACCACGAGGTTCTTCTTCGCTAGGCGCTGAAGCACCGTCATGACCGTCGTGTATGCCAGGTCGCGCCGTGTCGAG
>NZ_JAVRQA010000044.1:0-5915 GCF_032161845.1 Mycobacterium sp. | reverse complement strand
ACCGACGGGGACCGCTTCGCGTTCGACAACCCCGCGGCGATCCAGGCGTTCGAGTACCTGGTGCGCCTCGTCAACGACCAACACGTCGCTCCCCCCGCCTCGGACACCAACGACAACGGCGACTTCTCGCGCAACCAGTTCCTGCAGGGACGGATGGCGCTATTCCAGTCGGGCACCTACAACCTGTCCGCGATCGCGGATCAGGCACCCTTCCGCTGGGGCGTGACCATGCTGCCGACGGGTCCGACGGGTCGCGTCAGCGTCACCAACGGAATCGCCGCGGCGGGCAACGCCGCCTCACCACATCCCGATGCGGTGCGCCAGGTCCTCGAATGGATGGGCAGCACCCGCGGCAACGCGTTCCTCGGAGCCGACGGCGCCGCGATCCCTGCGGTGACCGCGGCGCAACCCGTGTACTTCAACCATTGGGCCGCCAGGGGCGTCGACGTCGCGCCGTTCTTCAAGGTGCTCGACGGACCTCGCATCGCAGCGCCGGGTGGGCCGGGTTTCGCAGCCGGCTACCAGGCGTTCAAACCGTACTTCGACGAGATGTTCCTCGGCCGCCGCGACGTCCCGAGCAGCCTCAAGGAAGCACAGGCTGCTGCCAACGCTGCGGCCGACCGCTAGGCGGGCAGGTGCCGAATGGCCAGTTATCGCACGCATTTTGGCTGATTGCGTAGCATAAGTGGCCACTCGGCGGCAAAAAGCTAGGTGCTCGTCGCCAGCGGGGTGAAGAGCTCGACGTACACCGAGACGGCGCACATCGCGATCACGATCGCAAACGCCACGGCGTCAGCCCATTTCGGTCGTGACGGCAGTGCGGAGATCTGACCGGCGCCACCCCGAGCGGTGATGGCATCACCCATCTCGTCGGCGCGACGCAACGCCACCGTGACGGCCGCCGCGAGCAGATCGATGAGTTCCCTCGACATGCGGTGCCGACGTTCCCTCCCGGTGTTGGCAGGCTCGCGGGGCCTCAGCTTGCGGGCGGCGAACAGCACCCGAAACTCGTCTATCAGCATCGGAAACGCCCGCAGCGCAAGCGAAAGCGTGACCGCCCAGTCGTCGACCGGCAGCCGCAAGAGTCGGAGCGGTCTGCCGATCTTGGCCACCGCGGGCGCAATCTCGGCGACGTTGGTGGTCCAGGACACCAACCCGCCCAGCCCGAGCAGCACGATCGAGAGCGCGGTGATCTGCAGGAACTTCACCAGGCCGCCGAGCCCGAAGTCGACCGAGGCGACGGTGAGGTGCGGGCTTCCGCCTGCGAACGATGCCGTCAGCGCGCCGAGGAACAGCAGGCCCCAAAGCCAACGGGGTACCGACGGTAGGACACCACGCGGAATGCGGGCCATCCTCGCGGTGACCAACACGAGCGTGGCGACCAGCGCGATCGGCACCCACCCTGGATAGAGCGTGAGCAGGATGCCGATGACGGCGACGACGAGCAGCTTCGTGCCCGCCCACAATTCGTGAATGACGGTGCGGCCCGGTACCGGTCGCAGCAGAACCACGGGCCGGGCAGGACGCCGGGCAGGACGTTGCGGCGCCGTCATCCGACCCCTCCCGCCGTCGTCGGTGCGGACATCACCGCGCCGTCCTGTAGATGTAACGTGCGTGGGCACAGTTCCTCGAGGCCGGAGAAGTCGTGCGAGATGACGATGACCGTCAACCCGGCGTCTCGGCGCAGGGCAGACAATAGCCCCAGCAGACCCCGCTGACTGGCCGCGTCGAGGCCGGCCAGTGGCTCGTCGAGGATCAGCACCCGCGGCTTGCGGGCCAGCAGCCCCGCCAGCACCACCCGCCGCATCTGGCCGCCGCTGAGTTGATCGATTCGGCGCAGGCCGATGTTCGGGTCGAGCCCGACCATCGCCAGCGCCGCGACGATCTGTGAGTGGTCGTAGTAGTCCAGCCCGGCGGCCGAGGCGATCTCGATGTCCACGCGTCCTCGCATCAACTGCAGCCGCGCGGCCTGGAACGAGATCGCCACGGCGCCAACCTGATCCGAGACGGGCTCGCCGTCGAGCAGGCAGGTGCCCGCGGTCGGCGTCAGCAGCCCGGCCATGATCCACGCCAGCGTGGACTTGCCGGAACCGTTGAGCCCGTGGATCAGCACACCGTCACCCTCGTTGACGACCAGGTCGACGTCGCGCAGAGCGGTTGACGTCCAAGGGGTCCCCAGCCCGTACTCATGCCCGACGCCCTTGAGTTCCAGCAGCGGTGACCCACCGCGGCGGGTCTGCGCATTGGTGGGCGTCGGCGCTGGCGCGGTGCTGACCATCTCGACGTTGTCCGCGGTGCCACCGTTACCCGTGAGGTCGATGATTCGATCCGCCGACGCCGCCTCGTCGTTGTAGTGCGTGATGTGCACCAACGACATTCGATGGTTCTTCGTCAACCCGGACAGTACCGAGATGAGTCCCTCTCGGCCCTGTTGGTCCACCATGCTGGTGACCTCGTCGGCGATCAGCAGCGACGGCTCCCGCGCCAGGGCCGCCGCGACGGCGAGGCGCTGGAGTTCCCCGCCCGACAGCCCGCCGGTGTCACGTTCGGCCAACCCGTCCAGTCCCACCTCCGCAAGGAGTCGGTCGACGTCCGTGGCGGTGCCGGGCGGCAGCCCGAACACGACGTCGTCGGCGACACGGGTGCCCAGAACCTGACTCTCGGGATGTTGCATGACGACGGCGGTGCCACCGGCCTTGCCGAGGCCGACGCTTCCCGGCCGATCGACGATGCCCGCGGTGGGTGGCCGGCCCGACAGCACCAACATCAACGTCGTCTTGCCCGACCCGTTGGGGCCGGTGACGGCCACGTGCTCGCCCTCGTCGACCGTCAGTGACACGGGACCGAGGGCGTCGCGGTCGGCGCCGTCGTAACGGAAGCGGACGTCACGGAACCGGGCGGGCACCGGGCCGACGGGCTCTGCCGAATCGACGGAGTCGAGCTTGTGCACGTCGGGCACCCCGGAGAGCCGAACGAGCACCCGCGACAGCGCCCACCATCCGATGAGGGTGACCGAGCCGATGCTGAGGATGCTGGCGCCGACGATCAGGACGGGCCAGTAGGTCAACATCGTTGCGAAGTCGTCTCGAAGTCGCTGAGCGGCCGGCTCGAGCCCGGAGATGCGTTGCATGATCGCGGCGATGCCGTCGATGTTGGCGGTGACGGACTCGAACATCAGGTCGCGGATCCGGTAGAACACCAGCAGGAAACCGACGCCTGCCACGCCGAAGACGGCGCCAGCGAGAACCGCCGCGACGGTGATCGTCGAGGTGCCGCGGCCGCGGCGTTTGATGATCCCGGTCAGTCCGCCGATGTAGGCGCAGTTGACGACCGTCATCAAGCCACCGAATCCGGCGATCAGGAAGGCGATGGTGCCGCCCGCGACCGTCGCCGCGATCAGCACCCGGAAGCGGTGGCGGTAGGCGAGCAACCCCATGGGCACGGTGCCGAGCACCGACAGACCTGCCGCGAACGGGACGACGACGGCGATGATCGCAGTGGCCGCGCTCAATGCGGCCATGACGGCGGCGTGCGCCAACTCGTCGGGCTTCATCGAGCCAGCTCGTCGAGGTGCGCCACCGCCGGTCTCGCTGCCGGTCCGGGCCATTTCTCGATTCTGCCAGCTGTCGGCGGCGAGCATTCGCGGCCGGCTGTGACCATGGCCACGATTGCCCGCGTTGATCTACATAGAGATCCTATGTAAAACTGAGTGCATGCCCTCACCATCTGCGACGCAACCAGCGGCAGACTCCTCCCTCGCTGCGGATCTATTGTCCGTGGTCGCCAGGCTCAACCGACTCGCCACCCAGCGCGTGAAGATGCAACTCCCGTACGCCCAGGCCCGGTTGCTGTCGACGATCGAGGACCAGGGCGCGGCGCGCATCTCCGACCTCGCCGCCTTCGACCACTGCTCCCAACCGACCATGACCACGCAGGTCCGTCGCCTCGAAGACGTCGGCCTGGTGTCACGCATCACCGACCCTGCCGACGCCAGGGCCGTCCTCATCAGCATCACCCCGAAGGGTCGGGAGGCCCTGGCTCGCGTGCGCGCCGACCGTGGCGCCGTCATCGACCCCTACCTGGAACGTCTCGAGCCCGCCGATCGTGAATCGCTGACCGAAGCAGTCCGCGTGATGCGCACGATTCTGGTGGATGCCAGGAATGGTCACTGAATTCGATTCTCCGACAACCCAACCCCTACTGAATAGGAGCAACCGCCCCATGTGGCGCCAACCCAAGGCCGTCTGGGCCGTCGCCTTCGCCTCCGTCGTGGCGTTCATGGGCATTGGACTCGTCGATCCGATCCTGAAGCCGATCGCCGACAACCTCGACGCCACACCGTCGCAGGTGTCCTTGCTGTTCACCAGCTACATGGCCGTCATGGGCGTCGCAATGCTGATCACCGGAGTGGTGTCCAGCCGCATCGGGCCGAAGCGCACCCTGCTGGTCGGACTGGTGATCATCATCGCGGGCGCAGGCCTGGCGGGAATGTCCGACTCCGTGATGGGCATCGTCGGTTGGCGGGCACTGTGGGGGCTGGGCAACGCCCTGTTCATCGCCACCGCCCTCGCCACCATCGTCAACTCCGCCCGCGGTTCGGTGGCCCAGGCGATCATCCTGTACGAGGCCGCTCTGGGACTCGGCATCGCGGTCGGCCCACTCGTCGGCGGCGTCCTTGGCTCGATCTCCTGGCGCGGGCCCTTCTATGGCGTCTCGGCCCTGATGGCCGTCGCGCTGGTCGTGACGGCCTTCCTGCTGCCGTCGACGCCACGCGCCGAACGCGCGACCAGCCTGGCCGACCCGCTGCGCGCTCTGAAGCACCGCGGCCTGCTCGGCGTCGGAATCACCGCGCTGCTGTACAACTTCGGCTTCTTCACCCTGCTCGCGTTCACGCCGTTCCCGCTCGACATGAACGCCCACCAGATCGGCCTCATCTTCTTCGGCTGGGGGGTGGCGTTGGCGTTCACCTCGGTGGTCGTCGCGCCGCGCCTGCAGCGCCGGTTCGGCACCATCCGCGTGCTCGTCCTCAACCTGCTCGCGTTCTCACTGCTTCTCGCCGTGATGGCCCTTGGTGCCGACCACAGGGCCGTCCTCGCGACGTGCGTGGTGATTGCCGGGCTGTTCATCGGCGTCAACAACACCCTGATCACCGAGACGGTGATGAAGGCGGCGCCCGTGGAGCGCGGTGTGGCATCGGCCGCGTACAGCTTCCTGCGGTTCGGCGGCGGCGCCATCGCGCCGTGGCTCGCCGGCGTGCTCGGCGAGACGTTCAACGCGCACCTGCCGTTCTGGGTGGGCGCGGCCGCGGTACTGCTCGGCGCCGGGGTCCTGGTCGCGAGCAAGCCCTACCTGACTCACATCGACGACGCCGAGGACGAGGTCGACGAGCTGACCGACCAAGCCACCGCGGTTACCGTCGGCAACGACTAGCCAACCGATTGCAGTCGTTGGCATTTGAACCCTTTGACCGAGTGCGGACGTATTTAGACTGTCGGTTTCGCACTTACCTCGGGGGCACCATGTCGGCGGCTTACAAACTTCTCCAACTCGCGCTGGCGGTCTTTGGCGTGATCGCCCTACTTCTGTATCCCCTCGCCATGGTCTGGCCGTCGGGGTGGGCGTGGCATTCCGGAGCACCGTATGAGTCCGATTACTTCATGATGATCGTCGGCCTGTACGCGACCCTCGGCGTCTTCCTGCTCAACGCCGCGCGGAATCCGAAGGCCAACCTCAGCCTCATCTGGTTCGCCGTCTGGTCGAGTGCCGTCCACGCCTTGATCATGGCGGCGCAGTCCTTCGGGGGCGGGCACCACATGGGACATCTCGCCGGCGACGTCCCGGCGCTGCTGCTGGTGGCCGTCGTCCTATCGGCGCTGGTGCTGGCGTCCGACCTCAAGCCGCAGTCGAAGGCGACG
>NZ_JAVRQA010000043.1:0-9802 GCF_032161845.1 Mycobacterium sp. | reverse complement strand
CTCCAGACGCGTGGCCATTTCGCCGCGGTCGCGATCTGCGCCTGGTGGGCAGTGTTCAAGCTGTTCGAGGGCTTGACTCAAGCACGTCCGCGCCTCCGACAAGGCACCGCGACGACGGGCTTCGGTGGCTGCCCGCCGGTAGGCTGCGGCCGCGTCGTCGAACCGTCCGGCCCTCTCATAGTGAATGGCGACCACCCGCCATTCGGGATCACCAGCGCTGGTCAAGGCATCGGCGACCCTGGCGTTGAGCTTCCGCCGCACGGTGGGCGGCGCCAACTCGGCAGCGACTTCGCGCAAAAGTTCGTGGCGGAACCGCCACGTATCCTGTCCCCACGGTTCCAGCACCCTTGCGTCCTCGAGATCGCCGATGGCCTTGTCGACCGCCTCGTCGCTCACGTCGACCACGGAGCACAGCAGGTCGCGATCTAGCTCGCGCCCGATGACGGACGCGGCTTCGATCACCGGCACGACGTGCGGACTGGTGCGCAGCCGCGCGAACAACGGCTCGTACAGCGTCTCGGGAACGCCCGTCTGGCTGAGTCCGGCGACGACTTCCTCGACGTAGAACGGAACGCCATCGCAACGCTCGACCACCTCTGCCCGCTCGATGGCCGACAGGCCTGGATGCAGGCTGCCAATCAGTTCATCGGTCTGCTCGTCGGTCAGCGGGGCCAGTTCGAACACGCGTGCCGGCCAATCGGTCGGCAACCAAACGCCGGGGCGCCCGGTGACCACCACCAACAAGTCACCGCGCGCGGAGTTGAGGAGCGCGCCAAGGACCTCCACTGTGGACGGATCGAACCAGTGCACGTCCTCGACCACCAGCAGGCCGGCGCGATCTCCAAAGCACGCGTGGACGTAGTTCTGGACCGCTTCGGAAACCATCTCGTAGAGCCTGCGGCCCTCTGCGGCGACGGGCTCGTAACCGGCATCCGCCCCGATCCCGAGCACGGCGGCCAGCAGCGGGACGATCGTCAGCACGTTTAGTCCTAGCCCCCGGACTTCGTTCTCCAGCAGCCGAATCCGCTCGGTATGATCACTGGCGCGGCCGATGCCGCAGCGTCGCTCCAGTAACGTGCGGATGGGATGAAGGCCGGCATCGGGGTGGAGAGGTGATCCCGCCAACTCCAGCACCGGTCCACCGTCGCGGTGCACCAACTCCGTGGCCACCCCGGAAAGCCGGCTCTTGCCGATGCCAGGTTCACCTCGAAACACCAAGCCCGGTGTGACGAGGGTGCCTAATTGTGTTTTGGCCCAGCTGCTTTCGATCTGTAGTACTTCGGCCTCGCGACCGACGAGGGGGCTGCGGTCGGCCCGTAGAACCTGCGTACGCTCTGTGACGACGAGGAAGTGGACAACGGGCTCCTTGACGCCCTTGACGTGTGCAGCGGGCCGCGGATCTACCTCGAAGTTGTTGCGTATCAATGACTCAACGGGTTGAGACACCGCCACCGAGTCTGGCAGTGCGAGTCCCGAGACGCGCGCGGCCAGATTGGCGGCCAAGCCGTAGACTTCGTCGCCGGCCGTGTCCAGGTAGACAAGCCCGCGGTGAACCCCGACCCGGACACTGATTTCAATCCCGAACCGACGTTTGGCCTGTTGACTGAGCCGTCCCACCACCCGGGTGATGTCCAGTCCGGCCTGCACCGCTCGACGCACGTCGTCCTCGTGCGCTATTGGATGACCGAATACGGCCAGTAGGCCGTCGCCCTTGGTGGAAGCGATGTGGCCCTCGTAGCTCGCCACGATCCGGACGACTTGGTCACGGTAGCGACCCACCACCAGCCGATAGGTCTCAGGCTCGACCTGTGTCGACAAGACTGTCGAATCCACCAGATCGGCGAAGAAGATCGTGAGCCGTCGGATCTCGCCGCCGTCGTCGGTGGCCGCAAGGAGGTCTTCAGCCTCGAAGTTTCCTTCGTCGGCCGCCAGTACCTGGCCGGCCAAGGCCGTGGCGGTAGCGCGGTCACCACGATTAATCGCCGCAACCGCCCGATCGAGCAGTTCGTCGATCCGCGGTCGGCCCTCGATGCCGCCGTCGTCCCCCGAGCGCATCCCGCCTCCGCTCACCTCAACATCGTGTCACCAGCAGCGCAAACGCGCGTCGGATCCTGCGGGATTTCAATACCGTGTTGCCCGCTGCGTGCTAGGTTCCGTTCCGTCACCGAGGGCACCTAGGGGGCTGCATGGACGGCGCCGTAATGCAGGCCCTGGTATCGCGCCACATGGAGGCCGAGGACCGAGGCGACGTCGAGGCCGCGGTGGCTGTCTATACCGACGACGTCGAGCACGATGTCGTCGGGTTTCCCGGTAGCCCAAGCCACGGGAAAGACGGTGCGCGTGAGTTTTACCAGTATCTGATCGCCAACTTCCACACACATGGGTGGGAGCTGTTGCGTCGATTCCAGGCGAATGACGCCATCATCCTCGAGCAGGCGATGACGGGAGCGGTCGTGGGTTCCCTACTCGGCTTTCCAGGCCATGGGCGCACCATCACATTTCGGATGCTGCACGTATTTCAGTTCCGGGACGCGCTGATCAGCCGCGAGAACATCTGGCTCGACTCAGCAGCGATCGCCGCACAGTTGGGGTGAACTCGGGGCGCCGGCGGCTCTAGGACGTTTTCGTCCTCTGCTTGTATTCGGTGCGCAGTGCGTCGTCAACGTCATCCTGAAACGCGCGTTCGGTACCGATTGCTCGCTCCAAGGCCCCATACATCCACTGCGGCATGAACTTTCGCCCGGTCAACGCCACGAAGCCGAACGATCACGCGCGATTTCGGCTTTTGCATGAGGCCGAGAACGGCTTTTGCGACGTCGTCAAGCCCTTGTCCGACCGTGCGTCTGTAGGATTCGCCCGCCGGGATGCTCCCGGTGAGCGATGGTCCGGGCGGGTAGGTGGTGCGTCGTGAGTGCACGCTTTGAGGTACTCGACTGGTGCGAGACTCGTTTGGGGGTCATTAGCCTTCGTCGGCGGATCGAGCCGACCCTGAACGTCGACGTCTATGAGGTCAAACTCGGCGACGAGTTCCTGATGTCCAGCCTGTTCACGGTGGCCGAGGTGGAGCTTGCGCGCCTCGGCCTAACCAAGGCGGTCGATGCCGACCTCGACGTCGTCGTCGGGGGATTGGGGCTCGGCTACACCGCGCAGGCAGCGCTGGTCGATCCCCGAATTCAATCGCTCGTCGTGGTGGAAGCGCTCGGAGAGGTCATCGGCTGGCACGAACGTGGATTGCTTCCCGACACCACCGAATTGGCGTCGGATCCACGGGTGCGCTTGCAGCGGGGAGACTTCTTCGCCATGGCGGACAGCGACGTCGGTTTCGATCCAGCGAGACCGGGCCGACGCTTCCATGCCATCCTCCTCGACATCGATCACACGCCGCGACACGTCCTACACCCGAGCCACTCCGCGTTGTACACGCCAGCGGGACTGCGAAAGCTCGTCGGGCACCTGCATCCCGGCGGGGTCTTCGCGCTGTGGTCCGATGATCCGCCCGACCCGAACTTCGAGGTGACCCTCGCCGAGGTCTTCGATCGGTCCGAGGCATCCATCGTCCAGTTCGCCAACCCGCTGACCGGTGGCTACTCGACGAACACGGTCTACGTCGCGAGCTAGTCTCGCTCACCCGCCGAACGTAGTCACGCCCGTGGGCGTCACCTGAAACCCTTGAACCGCACCGGCCGAGGTGCCGAAGCACGCCACTCCACCCGCGGTGGCCATGCAGATCGTGCCGACCCCGTGGATGCGGTATCCGACCGGTAGTTGCCTGATCGTTCCGGGATAGGCCGGCTTCTTGAACTTCGGGGCGTCGGTACGGCGGATGCCGGCGCCGCCGGGAATCGTTGCGAAGACTTCGTTCTGGCCGCCCCGAACCCCGGGCAGTGGTCCGTCGCAACCGATTTCACCGCCGCTGTACACGACGATCGAACACGTCAGGCCACCATCGACGGTGAAGACCGGGAACATGTTCTTCGCGCCCTCGCCGACGATGTAGTTGTCGTCGCCCACGATGAACTCGTTCGGGTCGGGAAAGTTGGGTGGCAGACCCTCCGTCGCGGGGCCGATGCCAGTGCCGTTGGGCGACACCACCATCCACTGCGTCGCGGGCTCACCCTTGGTGCAGGCGGTGAACGACCCACCGCCGACGGCACATTCGAAGTCGCCGAACACGATCTTCTGTCCCTCGCGCAGCACCGGGGCGGCGTCACCGGTCGACTTCACGAAGGCGTGATTGGCCGTGGCGCGCAACCCTCGGGCGCCGGCGTCGGCGGCCAGGACGATCTCGTTGACTTCGCCCGGCGTGCCAGGTAGCCGCCCATCGCACCCGGCGGCGCCGCGATCCGGCTGAATCGCGCAGAGCAGCCCGTCGGGCGTCTGGAAGTACACCTCGTTGCCCATCGCGAAGGGGTAGGTCGACACCGTGGTGAAGCCGCGCAGGTCGGGCATCGCCGGTGGCTGAGCGCCCGCGGGGGCGATCGGCGAGGCCACGACGCCGATGAGCATGGTCAGGACGATCAGTGCAAAACGCATCACCTGCAATCTAGGCGAATCCGACCCCGTGCCCCAAAGTCGCGTAGTCCTACTCATCCACGTCGAGCCCGGGGAACGGCATGCTGAAGTCATGGCACTGACCAAGTCGAGCTCCGAGGCACCCACGGTCGCCGACGACGCCGCACCCGTCCGCGACCGCGCCGTCGACGTCGCCCGCCTCGGCGCCCTCGTCGTGGTGATGTTCGGGCACTGCGCGCTGCTGCTGGCCACCATCGACACCCGCGGCCTGCGCATCGGCAACCTGCTTGGCGAAATGCCCGTGATCGCTCCGATCACCTGGGTGGTGCAGGTCATGCCGCTGTTCTTCCTGGCCGGCGGTGCGGCGGGCGCCTACGGCTGGAAGCCTGGTACCGCGTGGGGTACCTGGTTGTTCACCCGCTCGCAGCGGCTGTGCCGGCCGGTGTTCTGGTACCTCGCGGCGTGGGTGGTGGGCCTTCTGGTCACCCGCATGACGCTCGGAGCCGAGTCCGCGGCCGGATTGGGGCGCGAGTGCGTCGCCCTCCTGTGGTTCCTCGGGGTGTACCTCGTCGTGCTCGCCTTCGTCCCCGCTCTGACGCGGTTGCGGACCGGACGCGCGGTGATCCTCGTCGTCGTCGCGCTTCTCGCCGCCTCGGCCGCGATGGACGCGATCCGGCTCGCCGTGGGCACCCCGGACGCTGGAGCCGCCAACTTCGTCTTCATCTGGCTGATCCCGGTCACGATCGGCGTGGCCTACGCACGTCAGCTGATCCGTCCGTGGGCTGCGCTCGCGGTGGCCGCCCTCGCGTTCGCCGCGCAGGTCCTGGCGGTCGTCGCCGGACCGTACGAGGTCTCGCTGGTCGTGACGGGGGCCGAACGGCTGTCGAACGTGTCACCTCCGACGCTGTTGCTCGCGTTGCATTGCACCTGGATGTCGTGCGTCTTCGTGGCGGCCGCCGGAGCTGTCCGTCGCTGGGCCGACCGGACTCGGCTCTGGGGAGCGATCGCGGCGGGCAACGGGGGAGCGATGACGCTCTACCTGTGGCACATCCCGGCCATCGCGGTGGCCACCTTCTCCCTGCACGCCGTCGGCATCGACGCCTACGACGTGCACGCGCCCGGCTTCTGGGGCCGCCTCGCACTGCGGGCCGTCGTGTTCGCGGTCGTCATGGCTTTGACATTCAAGTTGCTCTCGCCGCTGGAGCATCGCCGGCTGCCGTGGTGGGACGCCCCGGTGCGGGCCACGGGTGCCAGGTCGGTGGCCGCAGGAGTACTGGTGTGCGCAGCCGGTCTGGCGCTCCTGCTGATGGCGAAGTACGGGCTCAGTGGCCTCCCCGGTTGGACGTCGCTCGGGTTCTTCGTGGCCACGACAGTAGCTGCGCGGGTGTGCGCCGCACCTCAGAACTCCAGGCACGAAAACATTACTGCAACAGGGTCGTAGCGCTGCCGGACAGCGGGGTCGACGGCCCAGTCGGGTCCTGGACTTGACCACACCGGCATTGCCCGCCGAGGCCCGTCGGACGCATTGGGTAGGGTCTCGGCGTGACTCCGAGCCCTGCCGTCAAGTCCGTAAATGCCCGCCTTGCTGACGAACTGGCTGTTCGGGAGGCCCAGGTGGCTGCGACCGTCCAGTTGCTCGACGACGGCGCGACGGTGCCGTTCATCGCCCGCTACCGCAAGGAGATCACCGGCAGCCTCGACGACGGCCAACTCCGCACCCTCGAGGAGCGCCTCGGCTACCTGCGGGAGCTCGACGCCCGCCGCACCGCGGTGATCGCCTCGATCGAGGAGCAGGGCAAACTCACCGACGAGTTGCGCGCCTCGCTGCTGGCGGCCGACACCAAGTCGCGGGTCGAGGACATCTATCTGCCCTATAAGCCGAAGCGCCGGACCAAGGCGCAGATCGCCCGCGAAGCCGGCCTCGAGCCGCTGGCCGACCGGCTGCTGGCCGATCCGACACTCGTCCCCGAGGCGACGGCTGGGGAGTTCCTCGGCGAGGACGTCGCCGACGCGGCCGCCGCTCTCGAGGGTGCCCGGCACATCATCATCGAGCGTGCCGCCGAGGACGCCGAACTCGTCGGGGCCGTCCGCGCCAAGTTCTGGGCCGACGGCGCCATGCGCACGTCACTTTCCACCTCCGACGCCGCGAAAAGCCCAGCAGCGCAAAAGTTCCGCGACTACTTCGAATTCGCCGAACCGCTAGAGAAGATGCCGTCGCACCGAGTGCTCGCCGTCATGCGTGGTGAGAAGGAGCAGGTGCTCTCGCTCAACCTCGAAGGTGGCGACGACGAGGTGTATCACGCCATGATCGCCCAAACGCTCGGCGTCGACCTGTCCGCCAAGGCGCCGGCAACGCCGTGGCTAGCCACCACCGTCAAGCTGGCGTGGCGGGTCAAGCTGATGGTGTCCGCCGCAGTCGACGCCCGCATCCGGCTCAAGCAGCGCGCCGAGTTGGACGCGGTCGCGGTGTTCGCCAAGAACCTCAAGGACCTTTTGCTCGCGGCGCCTGCGGGCACCCGCACGACGCTGGGCTTGGATCCCGGTTTCCGGACCGGAGTCAAGGTCGCCGTGGTGGACTCCACGGGCAAGGTCGTCGACCACTGCGCCATCTTCCCGCATCAGCCGCAGCAGAAGTGGGATGAATCCAAGGCGATGCTGGGGGCGCTGGTCGCGCGCCACGGAGTGGACCTGATCGCCATTGGCAACGGAACCGCGTCCCGCGAAACCGACCTATTGGCAACCGAATTGATCGCCGACATCGCGGCGTCGGGCGCCAAGGCTCCGGTGAAGGCGATGGTCAGCGAGGCAGGTGCGTCGGTGTACTCGGCCTCGGCGTACGCGGCGCACGAACTCCCCGACCTCGACGTCACGATCCGCGGCGCGGTGTCGATCGCCCGGCGGCTGCAGGACCCGCTGGCCGAGTTGGTGAAGATCGAGCCGAAGTCGATCGGCGTCGGGCAGTACCAGCACGACGTGACACCGGGGACGCTGGCCCGCAGCCTCGACGCCGTCGTCGAGGACGCTGTGAACGCCGTCGGTGTCGACCTGAACACCGCGTCGGTGCCGTTGCTCGCTCGGGTGTCTGGAGTGACGGACACGTTGGCCGAGGCGATCGTCACGCACCGCGAGTCGACGGGTCCGTTCCGCAACCGCAAGGCGCTGCTCAAGGTTCCCCGTCTGGGCCCCAAGGCCTTCGAGCAGTGCGCAGGCTTCCTGCGGATCAACGGCGGTGACGACCCGCTCGACGGGTCCGGCGTGCACCCGGAGTCCTACCCGGTGGTGCGGCGCATCCTGGACCGCTCCGGCGTGACGCTCGCCGAGCTCATCGGTGATGAGCGAGCCTTGCGTTCACTGAAACCCGCCGACTTCGCCGACGACCGCTTCGGCATCCCGACCGTCACCGACATCCTCGCCGAGTTGGAGAAGCCGGGCCGCGACCCGCGGCCCGCGTTCTCGACGGCGACGTTCGCCGCGGGCGTGGAGAAGGTGGCCCACCTGAAGGTCGGCATGGTGCTCGAGGGCATCGTCACCAACGTGGCGGCGTTCGGTGCGTTCGTCGACGTCGGCGTCCATCAGGACGGCCTGGTGCACGTCTCGGCGATGTCGGATCGCTACGTCTCCGACCCGCACGAGGTGGTGAAGTCCGGGCAGGTGGTGAAGGTGAAGGTTCTCGAGGTCGACGTGGATCGGCAGCGGATCGGGCTGACGCTGCGTCTCAACGACACCCCGCAGCAGCGCGGCGGCCACGGCGGCTCGGGTGGACAAGGCAGGCCGCCCGCGCCGAAGAACCACGGAGAGCGGCCAAACCCGAACCGCGACAAGAACTCCGGCCGGAGAGAGTCCGCGCCGGCCGCGGGGTCGATGGCGCAGGCGCTGCGCGACGCGGGTTTCGGACGCTGACCGGGCGCGGCTAACGCAGCCGCACCGCACCCGTCG
Source organism: Mycobacterium sp. (assembly GCF_032161845.1). Taxonomy (GTDB): domain Bacteria; phylum Actinomycetota; class Actinomycetes; order Mycobacteriales; family Mycobacteriaceae; genus Mycobacterium. Next base: position 1,354 of record NZ_JAVRQA010000043.1, on the reverse strand, counting down.
AAGCCGGCCGTTGCCGGACCACCTGCGGCCACCAGAACCACTTGCCCATCAGCGCCGCGATGGACGGCGTCATGAACGCGCGGATCACCAGGGTGTCGAACAGCAGGCCCAATCCGATGGTGCTGCCGATCTGCGCGACGACGGCCAAATTGCTGACCGCCATCGACAACATCGTGAACGCGAACACCAGCCCTGCCGCGGTGACGACGGAGCCGGTACCGCCCATCGCGCGGATGATGCCGGTGTTGATACCGGCGTGGATCTCCTCCTTGAGGCGCGCCACCAACAGGAGGTTGTAGTCCGCGCCGACGGCCAACAGGATGATGACCGCCATCGCCATCACCATGAAGTGAAGGGGCAGGCCGACCAGGTGCTGCCACACCAGCACCGACACCCCGAACGAGGCGCCGAGGGAGATCACCACGGTGCCGACGATGACGGCCGCGGCGACGAGGGCGCGGGTGACCAGCAGCATGATGATGAAGATCAGTGTGAGAGCGGAGATTCCGGCGATTAGCAGATCCCAGCTGTTGCCTTCCTCCATGTCCTTGAAGGCTGATGCGGTACCGCCGAGGTAGATCCGCGAGCCCTCCAGCGGCGTGCCCTTGATGGCCTCCTTGGCGGCCTGCTTGATGGCGTCGATGCGGTCGATGCCGTCGGCGGACAAGGGGTCGCCCTCGTGGCTGATAATAAACCGGACGGCGTGACCGTCGGGTGAGATGAAGCTCTTCATGCCGCGTTTGAAGTCGGCGTTGTCGAAGATCTGGGGTGGCAGGTAGAAGGTGTCGTCGTTCATGGCGTCGTTGAAGGCGTCGCCCATGGCGGTCTGGTTGTCCTGCATCGCGGTCTGCTGATCTTGCATACCCTTCTGGGTCTGGTACATCGTCAGCATCATCTGCTTCGTGTCCCTCAGTTGCTGGAGCTGCGGTCGGAGCGACGCCGCCAACTGTGGGGTGAGCTTGTCGAGTTTGTTGATGTCGGTGACCAGACCACCGATCTGGTCACTGATTTGGTCGATGCCGTCGAGTGTGTCGAAGATGCCGCGGCCCGCGGTGCAGAGCGGGATGTCGTAGCAGTGGGGCTCCCAGTAGAGGTACGCACGCAACGGACGGAACCAGTCGTCGAAGTCCGCGATGTGGTCACGCAGGTCGTACACCGTGTTGGTGAGTTCGGTGATCTTGCCAGCCATGTCGTGGATGTTGGCGCTGAGCTCATCCATCAGCGACAGCATGTTCGTCAGGGTGTCGATCATGGTCTGCATGTCGTCGGCCTGTTTGAGCATGTTCGCGAACGTGTCCTGCAGGTACTTCTGGTTCATCTGCGAGCTGGTGCCGCCCATGCTCATCTGCGCCGG
>NZ_JAVRQA010000042.1:0-3474 GCF_032161845.1 Mycobacterium sp. | reverse complement strand
CAAGACCGTAAGCAACCACGTCAGCGCGATTCTCACCAAACTCGGCGTCCAGAACCGCACCCAGGCCGCGGCCTACGCCCCCCACTGTCAAACCACGCCATAACGTCTAACCGGACCCCCCGGCTCGTCGTCGAACTCTTCGCCCGTGGCGTCCTAGTGCTCTGCCCTCTTGGCCATGGCCTTGACCCACCATTAGACCGAGGCTGGTCGTCTCCGGGCAGCGCTCGCCAGGTACACCGCGTCGGAGCAACAGAACGAAGCCGATAAGGAAGACCCGCGCAAGGCCGAAGCCGCTGCCAACTTCGCGGCGCAGTGCACTATCTCAGTCGTCGGTCAGGCCATCGCCGGAGATCGTCCAGTAATGCCATTGAACGGTCCGCCGTGCTCCGTGCGGCACTCGGGGCGATGGGTGGAGACGGGACCATTAAAGGCGAACCAGCGTGAAGTGCAGCCCGTGTCAGCGTGAAGGCTGTGCCAGAACCACGAATGCCGCTAGCCCGCATCGGTATTGCTCGTTCGTGTGCCATGTCGTTGAGGATGAGATGGACCAGATTCGTCGTGTCTGCGAAGCGGTAGGCGAGAGCCCGTTGACAGCCGAGCTGTGGGCCGCAGCCGTTCAATTAGGCGATACGTGGACCGAGTGTCAGTGGCTCAACAAGCGTCTGTTCGATGCGACCCGCGACGCGGGCATCAACGCCGATGAGTTCTACGCAATCAGGAACGGCTAGCGGTTCACGGCGCAGCCACGAGCCGGGCTGTTTGTCAGGAGTTCAGCACGTTCTTAATCGTCGCGTTGGCGAGAGCTATATCTGCTCGGGTGCCCCAGATCGGGTGTCGGGCGAAGTCTCGCACAGCCTCGATGAAGGTGCCTTCAACGATGTGTCCCGCGAAGAGAAACGCCGTCGACACGAGAAAAATCGCCGCACCTACCCGTGGACGCCGTAACAGCAGCGAAACTGCGATCGGGACTAGCGAATAGTTACCCACGACTGCGCACCACCGATTGGCCGCGCTGAGGTGCTGGCCCGCATGTTCAGCCGCGAACTCCTCGTAGGTCCCCCCCATCGATTGAGCATCCCACCGGGTGAGGCAACGGCGCAAGCAGTTGACGGGGCCTAGATCAGCGGGCGTCGCTCCCGTGTCTCGGCCCCCGGTCTGCCGCTGTGGTCACGTCTGCGATAGGGGCATCGGCCCCGCGGGCGGCTGTTCGAGAAGTCGTCGAAGCCTTTGCCGGAGGTCTTGACCGGACTTGTCGTAAGCATGGATCTGGAAGGCAGTTCAATCGAGATGCGAGTCGGGAAGAGACGAGCGAAAGCGAAGATTGTGAACGTGCCTTCGGATGTTCTCATTGGCGGCGATGTCATGGTCGGCCAGCCACTCTCGGTGTCCGTAATTACAGTGCACCAAGCAGATCGCACCGGAAATCAGGCCGCCGACAGAGCTCCGATCAGTTCCTGACCGGCGGCGGTGTCGTCAGCGCCGGGTGCAGGCGCTGCGGTGAGATCGTCGTCCCACCAGTGAGGTCGTCGGCCAGGGCGGCAGCCCAGCCGAGCAAACCGTCGATGTCGACGCCGTGTGGCACTGGACGGGTCACCTCGCGCAGGCGACCGGACCCGCGCTGCAGCAGTGCGATCGCGCCACCGGGGTTGTCCCGCTGGACGTGAGTGATGCCGACCGCCAGTTGGGCCAGGCCCTGCCAGAGCAGCCTTTCGTCATGGGGGCCGCTCTTCCAGGCGGCTTCGAGAACTTCGTGCGCGTGGAATGCCCGGCCCTCGTTGAGCAGATCTTGTGCGTACGAGAGGAATTCGTTCGGCGGCAGGTCGAGCTCGTCTGGGATGCGGGGTACACCCTGGCTGCCCGGTGGAAGGATCCGGCCCAAGGCGTCGCGGGGACGGCTGTTGCGGGGCCGGCCCGCTTCGTCGCGATCACGCGCGGTCACCCTGTCATCATGTCCGACGGTGGGGTCGGCAAACCGAAAACGCTCTGACCCGCGGGTTCACCTTCAAAAGGGTGGAGCTAAGGGGATTCGAACCCCTGACCCCCACACTGCCAGTGTGGTGCGCTACCAACTGCGCCATAGCCCCTTCAAGTGGTGCCCGTCGACGCTACACCAAGCAGTACTTGCGGTTCAAAACCGCACGTCACGGCAGCTCGCCACCGGCTTCGGGACCGAGCGGACGGGCCGCGGTGTGCTCGGTGCTGGTCGCTGGGCGCGTCTCCGGCGCGAAGATCCACCCGACGGCCGCCAACAGCAGAATGACGCCGCTGATCACGAACGCCGACCCGAACGTCAGGTGCTCCGCGATCTGACCCACCGCCAGCGAGCCCAGAATGGCCCCGAAGTCCGACATCATCTGGAAGGTCGCCACCGCTGTGCCGCCGCGGGACTTGCTTCCGATGATGTCGGCGACCGCCGCCTGCTGCGGTGAGATGAACATGCCCGTCGCCGCGCCGGTGACGTACGCGGCGACCAGGAACAGCGGCAGCGACGTCGTGAAGCCGACGAGGACCGTCGTCACCGCCGACACCGTCAGGCCGACGATCAACAGCTTGCGTCGGCCGATCCGGTCGGACAGGTAACCACTCGGAATCACCGCGGACACGTTGCCGATCGCGAACGTCGCCAGCGCCAAGCCCGCCATGCCGGCGCCGCGCCCGAGGACCTCGACCACGAACAGTGGCACCAGCGCGATGCGCAGACCGAACGCCGACCACCCGGTAGCGAAGTTCGAGAACAGAGCCGCTTGGTACGCGCGGTTGCGCAGGGCCGTCCGCACCGAGATCGCCGGCTCGGTCTGCACGTCCGGTGCTGCCAGCGACGAGTGCCGCAGCCGGACGAACACCACGGCGACGGCGATCAGCAGCGCGACACCGTAGATGACGAACGGCGCCGACAAACCGAGTCCGACGGTGAGGCTGCCGATGACGGGTCCACCCACCGAGCCGATCAGGAACGCGCTCGAGAACAGCCCTGCTACGCGCCCGCGCGCGTCCGACGGTGAGATCCGGATCATCAATCCCAGCGACGACACCGTGAACATCGCCGATCCAAAACCGCCGAGCGAACGGAACACCAGCAACTGCCAGTAGGTCTGCGCGAACGCGCACGCCCCGGTCGACACGGCCACAATCACCAGCCCGGTCAGGTAGATGCGCCGCTCCCCCAGCTTCTGCACCAGTAGGCCGCTGACGGGCGCGGCGCACAGCCGCATCAACGCGAAGGCCGTGATGACGAACGTCGCGGCGGCGATGCTGACGCCGAAGTTGCGCGCGTACTGCGGCAGGACGGGTGCCACCACGCCGTACCCGAGGGCGATGACCGCGTTGGCGGTGACGAGAACCCAGACCTCGCTGGGCAGCTTGGGTTTCTGGGGAGCCGAACAGTCTCCCTCCGCGACGGAACTCACGCTATGACTGTATTCACCACGTCTCTCGCCGCTTCCTGCACCTCCGCGAGGTGCTCGGGTCCCTTGA
>NZ_JAVRQA010000041.1:0-2613 GCF_032161845.1 Mycobacterium sp. | reverse complement strand
GCACGAGCGTCCACGCGACGACCATCCAGCGTCTCGACTCCCAGACCGAGACCTGGCTCGACACCGGCACCGTGGTCGACAGCCGCCGCACGGCCCGAGGCGATGCGCTGTGGGACGGCAGCAAGCTCTACGTCGTCTCCGGCACGACGGTCGTCTCGGAGTACAGCAACCCGCCGAACCCCGACGACGTGAGCTCCGGTTCGGCCGATCTGTCGCGCTTCAGCTACAACCCGCTGACCAAGGTCTACTCCCTCGACCCCGGCTTCCCGGTCAGCGTCAACCATGCCAGCACCGAGTCCGTCAGCCTGGCCAAGGCCTCGGACGGCGAACTGTGGGTGACCTATACGCAGGTGGCGCCCGACAACAGCAACCAGGTCTACGTCAACCACTCGGTCGGCAGCGACACGGCCTGGGGCACGCCGTTCGCCCTCCCGGCGACGGCGGCGTCGGTCCACTACGACGACGTCTCGGCGATCGTGGCCTACCAGGGCGACAAGGTCGGCGTGATGTGGAGCAACCAGCTCACGCGCAAGTTCTACCTGTCCACCCACCAGGATGGGGCGGCGGACGGTAATTGGACGACCGAGGTTGCCTACGGGGGCGGTGTGGGAGGCTGCAGCACGGGGTGCGCCAACGACCACGTGAACGTCAAGGCGCTGTCCAGCGATGGCAGCGGCCGGCTCTTCGCCGCGGTCAAGACGGCGAACCGGCAAGCCGGTCAGGCGTTCGTGTCCCTCCTCGTCCGCGACCGCCACGGCGCATGGACCAGTCACTACTTCGGCGCCGTGGAGGAGCTCCACACGCGGCCGATGGTCGTGATCGACGAGCAGCACCGCGAGCTGTTCGTGTTCGCCGTGTCACCGGAGGTCGGCGGGACGATCTACTACAAGAAGTCGAGCCTCGACAGCATCTCCTTCCCTCCGGGCGCGGGCACGCCCTTCATGCAGAGTGCCGTCGACACCGACATCAGCAACCCGAGCACGACCAAGCAGAACGCGAACACGGACTCGGGGCTGGTGGTCCTGGCCGACGCCAACAGCCACGCGATGTACTGGCACAACTCCATGAGCCTGGCCGGCGAGCCCGCCCCCGCCCCCGCGGCACCGACCGACACCGCCGTGGCCGCGCCGAGCGCGAACACCGACACCAGCCTCCGGGTGACCTGGTCGGACAACAGCTCCAACGAAGACGGGTTCAAGCTCGAGCGCAAGACGGGCTCCGGCTCCTACGGCCAGATCGCGACGGTCGGCGCCGGTGTGACCTCGTACACCGATACCGGACTCAACCCGGGCGACACCTACACCTATCGGGTGCGGGCCTTCAACGCCGTTGGCGACTCGGGGTACTCCGAGGAGGCCAGCGAGACCACCGCCCAGACCGGTCCCGTGCGGACGTTCACGACCGTCGAGGATGCCTACGTCGATGCCGGAGCGCAAGACGCGAAGGACGGCCAGAAGGGCTTCCTCTACGTCGACGGCTCTCCGATCCAGGAGGCGTACATGAAGTTCCGGCTCTCCGGACTCACCGGCAACACCGTGACCTCGGCGAAGCTGCGGATGTACGTGACCGACAACGGGAGCGTCAAGGGCGGTTCGGTTGCCAAGATGACCGACACCTCTTGGTCGGAGCCGACCGTCACCTACAGGACGCGGCCGGTCATCGACGGGACCCAGCTCGACAGCCTCGGCGCGGTCGGCGTCGGCACGTGGTACGAGTTCAACGTGACCCCGGCGGTCCAGGGGGACGGCACGCTGAGCTTCGGGCTCAAGACCACTAGCAGCGACGCCGTGCACTACGCCTCCAAGGAGGAAGGCGCGCACGCGCCGCAACTCGTGGTCACGGTGACGCCGGGCGACAGCACCCCGCCGCAGACGACGATCGCGAGCGGGCCCTCGGGCACGGTGACCACGGCCGCGGCGAGCTTCAGCTTGTCCTCGAGCGAGACCGGATCGACGTTCGAGTGCCGGGTGGACCCCAACCCGCAGGACGCCGACGAGGTTCCCTGGGCGGGCTGCACGTCGCCGAAGCAGTACGCCGCCCTGGCGGACGGCACCCATACCTTCGAGGTGCGCGCGACCGACGCCACCGGCAACGTCGACCCGACCCCCGCGACCCGGACGTGGACGGTCGACACGATCCCACCCAGCACCTTGGTGGATCCGAGCGTGCCGACCGTGACCAGCAGCACCTCGGTCTCCTTCGCGCTCAGTGCTGACGAGCCGAACGTCACGTTCGAGTGCAGCCGCGACGGATCCGCATACGCGAGCTGCACCTCGCCGAAGCAGTACAGCGGTCTCGCGGACGGCGCCCATACCTTCAAAGCGCGGGCGACCGACGCGGTGGGCAATCGCGAGGCCGACCCGATGCCCTTCGAGTGGACGGTGGACACGGGGCCCCCGGCGACCACGATCGACACCGGCCCGCAGGGCGCCGCGTCGAGCGCGTCCGCGACCTTCACCTTCTCCGCGGACGAGGCCGGCTCGACGTTCGAATGCAGCCTCGACGCCGCGGCGTACGAACGCTGCACGTCTCCGCAGGAGTACACGGGCCTCGCCGACGGCGCGCACAGCTTCGCGGTACGGGCGACCGACGCCGCCGGCAACGTCGACGCCA
>NZ_JAVRQA010000040.1:0-16416 GCF_032161845.1 Mycobacterium sp. | reverse complement strand
ACGTGCGGCAGCAGCCTTCTCCAACGCTGCCGCGCGCTGTTCGTCGGTCAACTGGGGAAGGGCCACGGGTTCCTCCGTCTCTCGCCATCTTTGTACTGGCCATCATCTACTTGTGTCTTGACTGGTTGGAGAACCAGCCAGCGACGACGACCGTACCCACGGCCGCTGACGAAAGCTAACCCCACCCCCCGACTTACCGGGCCAAAAGCGCAGCGTGTAGGTCAATCGCCGGGATATGGCCAGAACCCCGGCGGTGCCCGGGTGGAGGTGGGTCACGACCTCGAAATGCCTGTACAACGACGTTTTCGTGCCATTTCGAGGCGCCGACGAGGGAGGCGGGGCGGCGACCAACTGAGCCAGGTGTCACCCAGGGACACCCATTTGATGAGAATTTCGCTGGTCATGGCGTCTCGGGCGTGTCGGCGACGCTGAACGGGACCACCGCGAGGGCACGCCCGCCACTTGAGTTGCGTCCGTCACGTACGCCACTCACACGTGGAGGAAAGCTCCCGCACAGGTTGCGTGCATAGCGTGCGGCAGTCGGGGTTGATCCCTCTCCAACGAAGCCTCGAAAGGAAAGATGCCATGCATCTCAAGCGCGCGACATGTGCGTCAGCCATCATCATCGGCGTTGGCCTCTCCACACTGACCGCAGGCGCCGGGCTTGCCGCAGCCCAGCCTGGCGGTCCGCCGTGCGGCCCGAACGTCCCATGCCAGGGCCAGGGCCAGGGCGGACCAGGCGGGCCTCGCGGTGGCGGGCCCGGCGGACCGCCGCCTCAACAGCAACAAGGCGACCGCGGCGGACCCGGAGGGCCTGGTGGTCCCGGCGACCGCGGCGGTCCCGGTGGTCCCGACGACCACGGTGGTCCCGGTGGTCCCGACGACCACGGCGGGCCCGGCGACCGCGGAGGGCCCGGCGGGCCTCAGTGGGGCGGACCGGACCCTCGCGGCGGGCCCGACTACCACGGTGGGCCTGGTGGCCCCGAATGGGGACCACCACCTCCCGACCTCGGCTGGCGTGGGATCGATCAGGGCCGGTTCGATCACCAGCCGTTCAACTACAACGGCAACTGGGTTCAGCCGATCTTCAACCAGGACTACAACAACTGGGGTTTCTGGTTCTTCGGAATCTGGATCCCGCTGTGACGGATTGATCGAGCTTGAAACTGAAGCGGCCGGTGGTGTCAACTCCACCGGCCGCTTCGCCATTGCGCACCCCGCACTTGACAACTACAGTGCGTAGTAGATACCTCGAAGGGGGCGCGACGATGCGACGGACGACCCAAGTGCTGGTAGCGCTCATCGGAATCGCGGTGGTCGGAATCGCGCTCGGGCACCTGATTCTCGGCGGTGCGGCCGTCATCGGCGGCAGCCCACTCAACGCGACCGCCGAGGGTGAGCATCGCTTCTTCGCAGCTCTGTTCCTCTGCTACGGCCTCGTCTTCCTTTGGTGTGTACCGGAAGTCGAGAACAAGCGGCGGCCACTGAATCTCCTCGCTGCGACGTTCTTGTTCGGCGGCGTGGCACGACTCGCGTCGATCGCCATCTCCGGTCCACCCAACGCGTTCTACTCGACAATGCTCGTCATCGAGCTTGCGGTGCCGTTCGTCCTCTTCTTCCTCACGTCCAGGTTGCCGCAATCCTCCTGAGAAAAAACGGTTTTCGTTTCGTTACAGAACGTACAGCGCGCGCCAATAGTCACCACAGTGGCGACCTAGTTCAGCCACTTAACGTCTTGGTAGTGAGGCGAACTCGCGCCCACCGAAGATTGAGTGGAGACACCCTGATGAGCTTCAAACGAGCCATGTACGCCTCGACCCTGGCCGCCGGAGTCGGCGTCGCGGGCTTGTTCGGCGTCGGCCTCGGCACGGCGTCAGCCAACCCCGGCCAGTGCAACACGCCAGGCCAGCCCCCCTGCGGGCAGGACCAGCACAACAACGGCCCCGGCAACAACTGGAACAACAATGGGCCAGGCAACAATGACCGGCACGACAACGGACCAGTCGACTGGCAAGGCCGCGGCGTCGACCAGGGCCGTCAGGACCATCAGCCGTTCAACTGGAACGGCCAGCAAGTCACGCCGATGCAGGCCGGAAACGGCGCGGGCTGGGGCTTCTGGTTCCTTGGCATGTGGATTCCGCTGTAAGCCAACACCTGACGAGACGGGCGGGTCACCGACAGCGGTGGCCCGCCGTCGTCGTTCCTGGAGTCAGTTGGCGAGATGAGCCACGGTGTCGCGCATGCGCTCCCCCGCCGCTCGAACGGCCGCGACGTCGGGGCCTGCCCGCAACACCTCTCGGGATGCCGCAGGGAGGAGCGTTCCCGGCGCCGCGCCGCCAAGTCCGCGAAGCGCGTCCGGTCGGCCGCCCTGCGCGCCCACCCCCGGCAAGAGCACCGGTCCGCCGACTGCGTCGAGATCGGGAACCTCGGCCAGAGTGGCGCCCACGACGACACCGATGGAACCCGAACCCGTGGTGCGGTTCTCGACACTCACGTCGTCGACGATCGACTGCGCAACCGTCCGACCGTCGACCACGGCGCGCTGCACGCTCGCACCCTCGGGGTTGGACGTCGCGGCAAGGACAAACACCCCTCGGTCGTTCGCGGCTGCCGTGTCGAGCAACGGCCGCAGCGACTCGAACCCCAGGTAGGGCGACGCCGTCACGGCGTCACACGCGAGCGGCGAATCGCCCACCCACGCGGTTGCATAGGCCGCCATGGTGCTGCCGATGTCACCGCGCTTGGCGTCGGCGAGTACCAGAACGCCTGCGTCACGCAATTCGGCGATCACCGTCTCGAGCACCGAATAGCCTGCCGCGCCGAAGCTCTCGAAGAACGCCACCTGGGGCTTGACGATGGCGAAGCCGGAGTACGCCTGCACGCACACGTCACAGAACGCAGTGAGTCCGTCGACGTCGACCGGCAGCCCCCATGCCGTCAGCAACTCGGGGTGCGGATCGATGCCGAGGCATAGCGGACCGCGGTCGGCCATCGCCGCGGCGAGCCGCTTCCCGAATCCGGTCACTGGGGTGCGCCAAGCCGACTGTGCAACTCCTGCAGCGAGAGCACGCCGATGTCGCCGCGGATACCAGCCTCGATGCCCTGCACGGCCGCCGAGGCGCCCTGCACCGTCGTCACGCACGGAATGTTCATCGCGACGGCCGCCGACCGGATCTCGTAGCCGTCGATCCGTGGACCGGAGTTGCCGTACGGCGTGTTGATCACCATGTCGACCCCACCTGCCCGGATGGCCTCTACCGCCGACATCGCGGGCCGGTCGGGGCTGGGTTCCTCGAAGTGCTTGCGCACCGTGTCACACGGTATGCCGTTGCGTCGCAACATCTCCGCCGTTCCCTCGGTGGCGAGAATCTTGAAGCCAAGGTCGGCCAGTCGCTTGACGGGGAACACCAGCGAACGCTTGTCGCGATTGGCCACCGACACGAACACCGTGCCCTCGGCGGGCAGGGAGCCGTACGCCGCGGTCTGACTCTTGGCGAAGGCCGTGCCGAAGTCACGGTCGATGCCCATCACCTCGCCCGTCGACTTCATCTCGGGGCCAAGCAACGAATCCACCTGGGAGCCATCCGCCTTGCGGAACCGGTTGAACGGCAGCACCGCCTCCTTCACGGCGATCGGCGCGTTCGGCGCCACGCTGGCGCCGTCGCCCGTGGCGGCCAGGACGCCCTCGTCCCGCAGCTGAGCAATCGTGGCGCCAAGCATGATCCGGGCACAGGCCTTCGCCAGCGGCACGGCCGTCGCCTTCGAGACGAACGGCACAGTCCGGCTCGCGCGCGGGTTGGCCTCCAGCACGTAGAGCACGTCGTCCTTCAACGCATACTGCACGTTCAACAGGCCGACAACGCCGATGCCGTGGGCGATGGCCTCGGTGGCGTGCCGTACCGCGGCGATGTCCTGGCGGCCCAGCGTGACGGGTGGCAGGGCGCACGCCGAGTCACCGGAGTGGATGCCGGCCTCCTCGATGTGCTCCATGACGCCGCCGATGTAGACCTCGGCGCCGTCGCACAGGGCGTCGACGTCGATCTCGATCGCATCCTCGAGGAAGCGGTCGACCAGCACCGGATGTTCTGGCGAGAGTTGAGTGGCGCGAGTGATGTAGCCACGCAGGGTTTCGTCGTCGTACACGATCTCCATGCCGCGACCGCCCAGCACGTATGACGGCCGCACCAGCACCGGGTAGCCGATGTCGGCGGCGATGCGCCTGGCCTGCTCGAAGCTCGTCGCCATGCCGAAGCGCGGTGCGGGCAGCCCGGCGTTCTTCAGCACCTCGCCGAACTCGCCGCGATCCTCGGCCAGATCGATCGCCTTCGGACTGGTGCCCACGATCGGCACCCCCGCGTCGGCGAGACGCTGAGCGAGGCCAAGTGGAGTCTGCCCACCGAGCTGTACGATGACGCCGACCACACCGGGACCTCCTGCCCCGGAGGCGGATTCGGCGTGGTACACCTCGAGGACGTCTTCGAACGTCAGCGGCTCGAAGTACAACCTGTCGGCGGTGTCATAGTCGGTCGACACCGTCTCCGGGTTGCAGTTGACCATGACGGTCTCGAAGCCGACCTCGCTGAGCGTCGTCGCCGCGTGCACGCAGCTGTAGTCGAACTCGATGCCCTGGCCGATCCGGTTGGGCCCCGATCCGAGGATCAGCACCTTCGGCTTCTCGGTCTGCGGCGCGACCTCGGTCTCGGCCGCGGGATCGAACTCGTAGCTGCTGTAGTGATAGGGAGTCTTGGCCTCGAACTCCGCGGCGCACGTGTCCACCGTCTTGTAGACGGGGTGGATCCCCAGCCGTCGGCGCAACGTCCGGACGCCGTCCTCACCCGCCAGTTCGGGTCGCAGCGATGCGATTTGGCGATCTGAGAGACCGTTGTGCTTGGCGGTGCGCAGCAGTCCCTCGTCGAGAACGGCGGCGCCGCGGAGCTCGGTCCAGAGGGTGACCAAACCGGCGATCTGGTCGACGAACCACGGGTCGACGCCCGATGCCTCGGCCACCTGCTCGACCGTTCCGCCCTGGCGCAGCGCCTGCTCGATGTCGTACAGCCGGCCATCGGTCGGCGTCCTGAGCCTCGTCAGAAGCTCGTCCACTGACAACTCTGGGTCCTCGCCCGTCCAGAATCCTCCGCGACCCGGGGTCTCGAGGGAGCGCATCACCTTGCCGAGCGCTTCGATGAAGTTGCGGCCCAACGACATCGCTTCACCGACCGACTTCATCGTCGTGGTCAGCGTGGGGTCGGCCCCTGGAAACTTCTCGAACGCGAACCGCGGGGCCTTGACGACGACGTAGTCGAGCGTCGGCTCGAAGCAGGCCGGCGTTTCCTTGGTGATGTCGTTGACGATCTCGTCGAGGGTGTAGCCGATGGCGAGCTTGGCGGCGATCTTGGCGATCGGGAAGCCGGTGGCCTTCGACGCCAGCGCGCTGGAGCGCGAGACCCGCGGGTTCATCTCGATGACGACGAGCCTGCCGTCGGCCGGGTCGATCGCGAACTGGATGTTGCAGCCACCCGTGTCGACGCCGACCTCGCGCAGGATCGCGATGCCGAGATCACGCATCTTCTGGTACTCGCGGTCGGTCAGCGTCATGGCGGGTGCGACGGTGACCGAGTCACCGGTGTGCACGCCCATCGGATCGAAGTTCTCGATCGAACAGACGATCACCACGTTGTCGCGGTGATCACGCATGAGCTCCAGCTCGAATTCCTTCCACCCGAAGATGGATTCCTCGATCAGCACGTTGGCACTCGGCGACGCGGCGAGCCCGTCACCGGCCATCCGCTCGACGTCGTCGGCGCTATGTGCCATCCCGGAACCGAGCCCGCCCATCGTGAAGGACGGCCGGACCACCACGGGCAGCCCGAGTTCTTCGACCGTCTCGCGGACTTCGTCCATCGTGAAGCAGACCCGCGACTTGGCCGACTCACCACCGACCTTCGCGACGATGTCCTTGAACTTCTGCCTGTCCTCGCCGCGCTGGATGGCCTCGAAGTCCGCGCCGATCATCTCGACGCCGTACTTCTCGAGCACACCGCCCTCGTGGAGTGCGACGGCGGTATTCAGCGCCGTCTGTCCACCGAGCGTGGCCAGCACCGCGTCAATCTTGTTGCCGCGCTCGGCCTGCTGCGCGAAGATCTTCTCGACGAACGCCGCCGTGATGGGCTCGATGTAGGTGTTGTCGGCGTATTCGGGATCGGTCATGATCGTCGCCGGATTGGAGTTCACCAAACTGACCTGCAGGCCCTCCTCGCGCAGCACGCGGCAGGCCTGGGTGCCCGAGTAGTCGAACTCACAGGCCTGGCCGATCACGATCGGCCCCGATCCGATCACCAACACGTGGTTGAGATCTTCGCGACGCGGCATTAGCGCCCCTCCCCTGCCATCAGATCGACGAACTGGTCGAACAGGTACTCGGCATCATGTGGCCCTGCCGCCGACTCGGGATGGTATTGCACCGAGAACGCCCTTCCATCAAGCAGTTTGATGCCCTCGACGACCCCGTCATTGGCACAGGTGTGGCTGACCACGGCACGACCGAACGGGGTGTCGAACTGCTCGCCGGCTTCGCCCTCGAGGGCGAAGCCGTGATTCTGTGCCGTGATCGCGACCCGGCCAGTGAGGTGATCGATGACCGGAACGTTGATCCCGCGGTGACCGAAGGCCATCTTGTAGGTCGAGCGACCAAGGGCTCGGCCAAGGATCTGATTTCCGAAGCAGATGCCGAGGAGCGGGATGCCTGCCTCGAGTACCTGTCGCGTCACCTCCACCACGTGATCGGCAGTAGCCGGGTCACCGGGACCATTGGAGAGGAACACGCCGTCGGGTTCGAGTGCGGCGAGCTGGTCGAAACTCGTGCTCGAGGGAAGTACGTGGCTTCGGATGCCCCGCTGAGCAAAGTTCCGCGGCGTGTTGGTCTTGATACCGAGGTCGAGGGCGGCGACCGTGAACCGTTGCGCGCCATCGGGTTCGACGACGTACGCGGATTCGGTACTCACCTCGCCCGCAAGGTCGGCGCCCAACATCGACGGTTGGCTCCGCACTCTGGCCAGCAACTCCTCGACCCCAGCCAGCGCGTCGCCGGAGAAGACGCCCGCCTTCATCGACCCTGCGGTGCGCAGGTGCCGGACGACGGCGCGGGTGTCGATGCCGGCGATCCCGACGATGCCCTGGCGGATCAACTCGTCGTCGAGTGTTCCCGTGGCACGCCAGTTCGAGGCGCGCGGCGACGGATCCCGCACGGCGTAACCAGCGACCCAGATCTTGTCGCCGCGACTCTCGCCGTCCTCACCGTTCCAGCCCGTATTCCCGATCTGCGGCGCGGTGGCGACGACGATCTGGCGATGGTAGCTGGGGTCGGTCAAAGTCTCCTGGTAGCCGGACATCCCGGTGGAGAACACCGCCTCACCCAACGTCTGCCCGACGGCGCCGAAGGTGGTGCCGGTGAACACTCGGCCGTCGTCGAGGACCAATACGGCCTTCGCGCCTGTCATGCGACCTCCCCGGTCCAGTTGGCCAGTTCGCGGCGGTCATCGCCGCGGAATCCGGTGTCGATCTCGGTGCCCGACGGCAACTTCCAACGAATCGCCAGGATGCCGTCGTGCGTCAAGGCCTTGCCCGCGATGCCCCGCTCGGTCCGGATCGCGGTGATCGACTCATCGGGAATCCAGATCGGCCCGGCACCCGTGCGCTGCAACATGATTCCCTCGGGGTAACGGGTCAGGACCGCCTTGGCCCGGAAGCCGAGATCCCCGACGGCGATGCGGTCCTGCCAGCTCGGCGCGATCGTGCTGCCGACGTACAAACCCTTGGTGGCGCCGATGATCGCAGGCCCGACGGTGTCGGGCAGCGGAGGCAGCGAGCCGATCAACTCCGCCTGGCGCTGCGCGCGATGCAGCCAGCCCCGCAGCATCTGCCGGATGAAGAAGGCGATCAGCAGGGCCAGCAGGGCGGCCATGATCAATGACGCGATCAGCGTGGGAGTGTTCATGCGGGAGACTTCCCGTCCCGCGCGGTGACCTTGCCGCGCAACAACGTCAACGTCACCGCGGCGGGCAGGGTCATCGCCTCGTACGGCGTGTTGTCCGACCGGCTCGCCAGGTCGGCGCCGCTCACGGTCCACGTCACGTCGGGGTCGACGACGGTCAGGTTGGCCGGCTCGCCGACTTCCAACGGCCTGCCCTGGTCCGGCAGTCCGACGATGGCAGCGGGCGCCTCGCTCATCACACGTGCCACGTCGCGCCAGTTCATCAGGCCCGTCTGCACCATGGTCTCGACGACCACCGACAGAGCGGTCTGGAGGCCGAGCATGCCGGGCCGGGCGACCGCGAACTCGCACATCTTCTCGTGCTCCGCGTGCGGCGCATGATCCGTCGCCACGCAGTCGATGACACCGTCGGCCAGCGCCTGCCGCAGTGCCAGCGCATCGCTGCCCTCACGCAGCGGCGGGTTGACCCGGTTGCGACCGTCGTAGGACTCCAGTCGCGAATCGTCGAGCAGTAGGTGGTGCGGCGTCACCTCGGCGGTGATCGAAATGCCTTGCTCCTTGGCCCATCTCACCAGCTCTACGGTGCCCGCCGTGGAGGCGTGGCAGATGTGGACGCGCGCGCCGGCGTCACGCGCGAGGATGGCGTCGCGCGCGACGATCGACTCCTCCGCGGACCGTGGCCAGCCTGCCAACCCGAGTCGGGCCGCGTTCGGGCCCTCGTGTGCGACGGCGTCCACCGTCAACCGCGGCTCCTCGGCGTGCTGGGCGATGAGCACCCCGATCCCGCTGGCGTACTCAAGCGCCCGCCGCATGACCAGCGGGTCGTGCACGCAAATGCCGTCGTCGGAGAACATCCGCACGCGGCCCACCCCGGCGGCCATCAGGCCCATCTCGGTGAGTTGGGTGCCCTTGAGCCCGACGGTCACCGCGCCGACCGGATGCACGTCCACCAGGCCGACCTGCTGGCCCCGGTGCCAGACGTGATCGGTGACCACTGGACTGTCGGCGACGGGGTCCGTGTTCGCCATCGCGAATACGGCCGTAAAGCCGCCGAGAGCTGCTGCGGCCGAACCGGTCTCGATGTCCTCGGCGTATTCGCGACCAGGTTCGCGGAGGTGGGTGTGCAAATCGACGAAACCGGGCAGCAGAATCTTGCCGTCCGCGTCGATCACGTCGGCGTCGTCGGGCGCACTGAGATCGGCTCCGATCGCGGCGATCTGGCCGTCGTCGATCAGCACGTCGACCGCGTCACCCTCGCCGTAGAGCAGCACCCCCTTGATGAGGATCGGCGCTGGGGGTCCCCCCGCTTGCGGGAGAGAGCGTAGCGACCCGGGAATGTGTTTCGTCATGCGTTCACCCCTACCGCCTCTGAGCCCGCGCCGACGAGCAGATGGAACAGCACCGCCATCCGGACGTGCACTCCGTTGGAAACCTGTTGCAGCACCGCCGATTGCGACGAGTCGGCCACCGACGAGGCGATCTCCATGCCGCGAAGCATCGGTCCGGGATGCAGGACCACTGCGTGTCCGGCGAGCGTGGCCGACCGCTTCTCGGAGAGCCCGTAGAGCACCGAGTACTCCCTGGCCGACGGGAAGAAGCCGCCGTTCATCCGCTCGGCCTGCACGCGCAGCATGAGCACCGCGTCGGCAGCGGGCAGTTCGGCGTCGAGGTCGTGCGACACCGTGACCGGCCACGTCGATACGCCGGTCGGCAGCAGGGTCGGCGGCGCGACGAGCACCACCTCGGCGCCGAGCGTAGCCAGCAACAACACGTTCGAGCGGGCCACCCGACTGTGCAGCACGTCACCAACGATCACGACGCGCCTACCGTCGACCGACCCAAGTCGCTGACGGATGGTCAGCGCGTCCAGCAGTGCCTGCGTGGGGTGTTCGTGCGTGCCGTCACCGGCATTGATCACGCTGGGGCCGCCTTCGATGCCCTCACGTGTCCACTCCGCAAGCTGTTGTGCCGCACCGGACGCCGGGTGTCTGATGATGAGTGCATCGGCACCCGCGGCACGCAGGGTGAGCGCGGTGTCGCGCAACGACTCGCCCTTGGCCACCGACGATCCGGACGAGCTGACGTTGATGACGTCGGCGCTCATCCACTTGCCAGCGACCTCGAACGAGACCCTGGTTCTCGTCGAGTTCTCGTAGAACATCGTGATGACGGTGCGGCCGCGCAGCGTCGGCAGCTTCTTGACCTCGCGGCCGAGGAGCGCCTGGCTGAACCGGTCGGCGTCGTCGAGGATCGCGGTCGCCTCGTCACGGGACAGGTCGGCCGCCGACAGTAGGTGTCTGCTCATCTCTTGGGCCCTCCGTGCGAAGCGATCAGCACACCGTCGCGACCGTCGTGTTCGGTCAACAGAACCTTGATGTTGTCGTTGCGGGACGTTGGCACGTTCTTGCCGACGTAGTCGGCGCGAAAGGGCAGTTCGCGATGTCCGCGGTCGACCAGCGCCGCGAGCTGCACCGCGCGGGGCCTTCCGACGTCACGCAGCGCGTCGAGCGCCGCGCGCACGGTGCGGCCGGAGTACAGCACGTCGTCGACCAGCACGACCACGGCGTCGTCGATGCCGCCTTCGGGAATCGACGTGTCCTCCAGCGGGCGGGGCGGCTTGAAGTTGAGATCGTCGCGGTAGAGCGTGACGTCCAACGAGCCCGCGGGGACGATCACCGACGAGAACTCGGTGATGTTGTGCGCGAGCCGCGTGGCCAGCGTGACGCCCCGGGTCGGAATGCCGAGAAGGATGACGCGTGGCGCGTCAGCCCCGTCGAGGGCGGTCTTCTCGATGATTTGGTGAGCGATGCGGGAGACGGTCCGGCTCACATCTGCGGCGGACATCAATTCCCGGTCGGGGCTGGGTGCAGCCATGGTTGACCCGGACCTCCTTCTCCGCCTCTCGGGACGGATCGTTAAAGGACGTCGAACTTCCGCGGCAGCTTAACACCCGCCTCCCGGCACGATCCCGCTGACTAAGCTGGCCCGGTGAATCTCGACGGTAACCAGGCGTCCATTCGCGAGGCGATCGATGCGGGCCTCTTGGCGGGCGCCGTCACGATGGTGTGGCAGGCGGGCAAGGTCCTGCAGGTCAACGAACTCGGCCACCGGGACGTGCACGCCGGGCTGCCGATGCAGCGCGACACGATCTTCCGGATCGCATCGATGAGCAAACCGGTGACGGTCGCCGCGGCAATGTCGATGACCGAGGAACGCGCGTTCGCGCTGACCGATCCGGTGGCGCAGTGGCTGCCCGAGCTCGCCGACCTCCGGGTGCTGGCCGACCCGTCGGGGCCGCTGGAGGCGACCGTTCCCCTGCGTCGGCCGATCACCTTCGACGACCTGATGACGCACCGGAGCGGTCTCGCCTACGCCTTCTCGGTTGGCCCTCCGCTGAGCCGGGCCTACGGCAAGTTGATGTTCCGCCAAGACCAAGACCGCTGGCTGGCTGAATTGGCGAAGCTGCCGCTTGCCCACCAACCGGGCGAACGCCTCACCTACAGCCATGCCACCGACGTGCTTGGCATCGCCCTGTCCAGGATCGAGGGCAAACCGCTGGCCGAGGTGCTCGCGGCGCGCATTCTGGACCCACTCGGCATGTCCGACACCGGTTTCGCGGTGAGTCACGAAGGTCGCAGGCGGGCGGCCACCATGTACCAGCTCGACGAGAACGGCGCCCTGCGTGACGACGTGATGGGCCCGGCGCCGGTAGTCCTGCCAACGTTCTGCACCGGTGGGGCGGGGTTGTGGTCGACCGCCGACGACTATCTCGCGTTCGCGCGCATGCTGCTCGAGGGCGGCTCCGTGGACGGTGTCAGGGTGCTTTCGCCGGAGTCGGTGCAGTTGATGCGGACCGACCGGCTGACCGATCAGCAGAAGGCGTTTCCCTTTCTGGGAATGCCGTTCTGGCAGGGTCGCGGCTTTGGCCTGAACCTGTCCGTCGTGACCGATGCCGCACGGTCGCGTCAGTTGTACGGCCCCGGCGGACTCGGGACCTTCAGTTGGCCCGGCGCCTACGGCACGTGGTGGCAGGCCGATCCTTCGGCTGATCTCATCGTGATGTACCTCATCCAGAACCTCCCCGACCTCAGTTCGGATGCGGCGGCCGCCGCGGTGGCGGGCAACACGTCGCTGGCCAAGCTGCAGGCCGCACAGCCAAGATTCGTCCGCCGGACCTATCAGGCTCTCGAGCTCTAGGGATCATGCCGACGCGCGCAGAGCGGATTCCTCGGCACGCACGACGGTGTCGATCCGACCGAATCTCGCCAGCACCCGCTCGGTGATCCGGCTCCACTGGCGCTGGTCGTCGACGTCACCGGCGATGGCCAGCACCCGCTCGGCGGGGTAACCGTGCATCACCCTGACCACGTCGCCCGGGTGCCGGGCGACGACCGCGACGCGGCGTCCGTCGGCCAATAGGCCGCTCGCCAACCGGTAGCCGGCATCGGTGTCGCCGTCCAGCACGATGACGACAGTGCTTGCAGTGGAGGCTGTCTCGTTCATGACGTTAGTCAACGCTCGCGACCTTGGCGCCCGATGTGGGTGGGCTAGGCGATGCCCAAGAACTCAGTCGTCGGGGTCCCACAACACGTCATCGTCACCACGCCACGATCTGGTCCTGGTAGTCGAGGAACTGGAGGCCGCCCTCGCCTGCGTGAGCGACGATGGTGTCGACCACACCGGGAATGCTGTCGTCCACCGTCAGCTTGGCGTCGTCACCTCCGAGTTCGGTCTTCACGTGACCGGGGTTGATCAGGAGCAGCGTTCGCGGATCATCGGCGTGCCGGGCGGCGTAGCTGCGAAACAACTGATTGAGCGCCGACTTGCTGGCTCGGTAGACCTCGTGGCCACCTCTGGTGTTCTGCGAGACGCTGCCCTGCCGGGACGACATGATGCCGATGGTTCCCGAATCGGGCACCAGATCCTGCAGCGACTCGACGACGCGCAGCGGGCTGAGCGCATTGGTGACCATGACCTCGGTGAAGCTGTCGGTGCTGACGTCGGCGACGGGGACGTCACCGTGGGTGATGGCGGCGTTGACGAAGAGGAGGTCCAGGCTCCTGCCGGAGAGCCGGTCATGCAGCGCGGCGACCTGCTCGGGCACGGTCATGTCGAGAACCTCGATCTCGAGTCGCTCGTGTGCGTCCAGCTCGTGCAGCGCCGTTCGGCTCCCGCCACGCACGGTGGCGATGACCCGCCAGCCGCGCCGGAGGAATTCAGCCGCCATGGCGAGTCCGAGACCCTTCGACGCTCCGACGATGAGGGCTGTCTCTGGTTCGTTGTCCGTCATCCCTCGGTCAGCAATCTGCGTCCCCGCTTTCATCCCCATCGACGTTGTTCTCAGAATGCGTATGTCATACGCTTAGCCTATGACACAGCCGACCGTACTCATCAGCGGCGCCGGAATCGCGGGTCCCGCGCTGGCCTTCTGGCTGTCGAGGAACGGTTATCACGTGGTCGTCGTCGAGTTGGCCCCTGGTATCCGGCCGGGAGGCCAGACCGTCGACTTGCGCGGCGCGGGTGCCGACGTGATGCAACGGATGGGCCTGCTCGAGGACGCGAAGCGCCGTTCGATGGACCAGCGAGGCATCGCGTGGGTGCGATCGGATGGAACGCGACGCACCGAGATGCCGGTCGAGGCGTTCGACGGCAACGGCGTGGTGTCCAAGCTGGAGATCCTGCGGGGCGACCTGGTCGACGTGCTGTACGAGGCCACCAAGGACGACGTCGAATACCGCTTCGGCACCGGCATCACTGACCTGGTGGCCGACGACGACGGCGTCGTCGCGATGCTGTCGGACGGCACACGGCTCGCCGCCGGCCTCGTCGTCGGCGCCGACGGACCGCACTCGGCGGTGCGCCGGCTGACCTTCGGCCCAGAGGAGCGGTTCGTCAAGCCGCTCGGCGGATATCACGCCTGGTTCACCGCGCCCGACCCGGTCGGGCTCGACGGCTGGTACCTGATGTATCAGAGCGCAGGTGGCCTGAACGCCTCGATGCGCCCGTCGCATGATCCGTCGATCGCCAAGGCGGGCTTGGCCTTTCGGTCCGAGCCGCTGGACTATGACCGGCGCGACCTCGATGCCCAGCGCCAACTGCTCGTCGACCGGTTCACGGGCGCGGGGTGGCAGTCCGATGCGCTGCTGGCCGCCGCCGCGAACGCCGACGACTTCTACTTCGACGCCTTCGCCCAGGTGCACATGGACTCGTTGTCGTCAGGCCGGGTGACCCTCGTCGGCGACGCGGGTTACTGTGCATCACCCCTGACCGGGATGGGAACCAGCCTCGCGCTCGTCGGGTCCTACCTGCTGGCGGGTGAATTGGGTTCCGCTGCAGAGACTTTGACCGCCGATCAGGTCGACCACGCGCTGACCCGCTACGGCGAACGGATGTCTCCCTTCATCGAAAGGTGCCAAGCCCTGCCCGCAGGCATCGGCGGGTACGCGCCGATGTCGAACTCCGACATCGTGATCACGGCGCTGGTGATGAAGTGGATGCAACGCTGGCCGTTTCGCTCGTTCGCCGCCAAGAAGTTCTTTGCCACGGCCGACTCGATCGAACTCCCGGACTACGACCTCGCGTCGGCCGAGTGAGTCACATCGAGTGCGACAGCACCCGGCCGAACTGAAGCAACCGCTGCATCTGCGCCAACCCGCCGTTGTCGACGGTCTTGGTGTAGCGGAACGACTCGCAGAACAGGTCGGTGTCGACGGCGGACTTCTGCCGCGTGCGCGTCAGCAGCTGGGTGTACATCCTCAGCCGGACCTCGGCGAGCCTGCGGGTGCCGTCGGCGAGGACCTCGAACTCGGTGGTCAGGATGTGATCGGTGATCGTGGACAGCAGGATCGTCCTTACCGAGGCGTCCAGCAGACGCCGCGGCTCCCGCCCCTCCTCCGTCGACAGCTCGTCGTCGGACCGCCACATGATGAGGCGACGGCCGTCGGTCAACAGGACCTCCTGCCAGACGGCCTCACCCCAGGCGTCCTCGCTCGCGCCGCGGGACATGATGAACGACTTGATCGTCGAGAAGTCGACCAGCGCCCGCAATTGGTCCAGCGCCATCTCGGGGTCCCGCAGGTAGACCCTGGCAGCCTCTTCGAGGGTGCTGTAGGGAGCCCAGTCCTGCGGCACCGCCATCAGCGCTGCCCGCTCTTCGCGCAAGCGCTCATCGGTGCTGCCCGCTCTTCGCGCAAGCGCTCATCGTCAAACCTCTGGCGTGCCCCGGACGGCTGCCGCGGCAGCGCGAATCTGCGGGGTCACCAACATCACCTGGCCGAGAACGCCGTTGACGAACCCCGGCGACTCATCTGTCGAGAGGCTCTTGGCCAGTTCCACCGCCTCGTCGACAGCGACCGGCCCTGGAACGTCGTCGGCGTGCAGCAGCTCCCACACCGCGACCCGCAGCACCGCCCGATCGACGGCGGGCAACCGTTCGAGCGTCCAGCCCTGTAGGTGAGCGGAGATCAGATCGTCGATGTGCGCGGCGTGCTCGGTGACGCCGCGTGCGACCGTGACTGTGTAGGGGTTCAAGGTGGACACCTCGGAGTCCCCCTCAGCGAGCGTGGTCCTGCCGTCGGCGATCTCGGCGGGGGTCAGCCCGCGCGCCTCCGCCTCGAAGAGCAGATCGACGGCACGCTTGCGCGCTTGATGGCGGCCGCGATCCCCGCGACGGTCAGGCATCGCGCCCGACCACCATGCCGTCAGGCATTGACACGACCGAGGTAACTGCCATCGCGGGAGTCCACCTTGAGCTTGTCCCCGGTGTTGATGAACAGCGGCACGTTGATCTGCGCACCCGTCTCCATGGTGGCGGGCTTGGTGCCAGCGCTGGAGCGATCGCCCTGCAGCCCGGGGTCGGTGTGGGACACGATCAACTCGACCGTCACCGGCAACTCCAGGTACAGCGGCGCACCCTCGCTGAACGCCACCTGGACCGGCATGCCCTCGAGGAGGTAGTTGGCCGCGTCGCCGACGAGGGACTCCGGGAGCGGATGCTGCTCGAAGTCCTGGGCGTCCATGAAGACGAAGTCGCTGCCATCGCGGTACAGGTAGGTGGTGTCGCGACGGTCGACGGTGGCGGTCTCGACCTTCACGCCGGCGTTGTACGTCTTGTCGACGACCTTGCCGGACAACACGTTCTTGAGCTTGGTTCGCACGAAGGCGGGGCCCTTGCCCGGCTTGACGTGCTGGAACTCGGTGATCTGCCACAACTGGCCGTCGATCTGCAGGACGAGCCCATTCTTGAAGTCGGCGGTCGATGCCACGGGGGTACTACTCCTAGCCTTTAAAGAATCGCCAGTTCCTTGGGGAACCCGGTAAAGAAGATGATTTCTCTGGCCAGCGCATTTACGACACTCCCCAAGATAACCCACTCAGTACAGCGCTGTATGCCAAGATAACTGGTGTGACGAAGCGTTTGCCAGGTT
>NZ_JAVRQA010000039.1:0-41570 GCF_032161845.1 Mycobacterium sp. | reverse complement strand
GTCAGGACGGCAGGGCGTGGCGCCGACTGTTCGAACCCCTGTCGGACCACTTCCCCGAGCTGGCGCCCGACGTGTTCGGCCCGCTGATCGGCATACCCGGGCACCCCGTGCGGATGGCATCCTTCGGCGCCAAGGCCCTGATCCCGGCGACCACCTTCGCCCGGCGCTGGCGGACCGACGAAGTGCGCGCCCTGTGGGCGGGCAACGCTGCCCACGCGTGGACGCCGTTGAGCCGCCCGCCGACGTCCGGGCTCGCGCTGATGTTCGGCGCGGTGGCACACCGATACGGCTGGCCGACGGTCAAGGGCGGGGTGGCCCGACTGGCGGACGCGATGGCCTCGATCCTGGTGGACGCGGGCGGGACGATCGAGACCGGCCAGCGGGTGGGATCGCGCGCGGACGTGCCGTCAGCCGACATCGTGATGTTCGACCTGTCCCCCGGCGCGGTCGCCGACATCGTCGGAGATCTACTTCCGACGCGAATTCACCGCGCGTTCAGGAACTTTCGACACGGGGCAGGGGCGTACAAGGTGGACCTGGCCGTGGCCGAAGGCGTGCCGTGGCTCAACGAGTTCTGCCGGTCGGCGGGGACGGTGCACGTCTGCGGTTCGTTCGAGGAGGTCGTGGCGGCCGAACGTGCGACGGCGGCCGGTCACATGCCGGAGCGCCCGTTCGTCCTCGTCGCCCAGCAGTACCTGATGGACCCCGGCCGGTCCGTGGGTGACGTCCATCCCCTGTACGCCTACGCCCATGTGCCGCACGACTACTCAGGTGACGCGACCGCCGCGATTCTCGACCAGATCGAGCGCTTCGCCCCCGGCTTCCGCGACCGGATCGTCGGGATGCACGTCCGCACTCCGCGGGATCTCGTCGTCCACGACGCCAACCTGGTCGGCGGTGACGTCAACGGCGGCGCAATGGACTTGCGGCAGTTCATCGCTCGGCCGAGGTTGACGCTCGATCCCTACTGGACCGGCGTTCCCGGCCACTTCATCTGCTCGGCGTCGACACCGCCGGGGGCAGGGGTGCACGGGATGAGCGGGCACCTCGCGGCGACGTCGGCATTGAAGCGACTGCGCGGGAGCAAGCGCTAAGGGCCGCCTTAGCGCTCCTCCATCTTGGACAGCTTCGCGAGCATGGCGTTGTACGCCGCGAGGTCGGCGTCGTCGTCGCGGTCGGCGGCGCGGTCGAGCCGCACGGCGGTGCGCTGATCGGTGCGGCGCCATTGGACGAGCAACGCGATCAACACCAGGATCAGCGGGACTTCGCCTGCAGACCAAGCGATTCCGCCACCGAGTCGTTGATCGGACAACAGGTCGGTATTCCAGGTTAGCTGCAGCGATTTGTAGAAGTCGCCGGCCAGCACGGCCTTGGTCCCCATCAGCACCACCCCGAAGAAGGCGTGCAGCGGCAGCGATCCGAAGACCACCGCCAGCTTGGCGATGGGCGGAATCGGCTTCGGCGTCGGGTCAACGCCGATGACGACCCAGTAGAACAGGTAGCCGCTGAGCAGGAAGTGCAGATTCATGGCCACGTGGGCGGCGTGGCTGGATACCGCGTCGTCGAAGATTCCGCCGAAGTAGAGGCCGTAGAACCCCGCGACGAAGATCACCGTGGCGACGATCGGGTTGGTCAGGAAACGCGACGCCCGGCTGTGCAGCGCCGCCAGTAGCCACTCCCGCGGCCCAGGTGGACCGGCGCTGCCCGCAGCGGGCAGCGCCCGCAGCGCCAGGGTGACGGGCGCCCCCAGCACCAAGAGCACCGGCACCAACATCGACAGCAACATGTGCGCCGCCATGTGGACGCTGAACATCGCAGGCATGTAGCGACCGACACCGGACGACGTCGCGAACAGGAGCACCGCGCAACCGCACAGCCAGGCAACGATCCGCCCCGGCGGCCACTTGTCGCCTCGCCGGCGCAACCGCCGGACCCCGGCCAGATAGAGGCCCGCGAACACGATGGCCGCCGTGCCGAGAAGCAGGTCGAAGCGCCAGTCGAACAGGATTCGCGCGACGGTTGGCGGTCCCGCGAGGTCGTAGCCGATCTCGACGGCCGTCACCGACGGGTTGAATACCGCGGGCGGTGGCGGCGGGGTGCGCCCCAGCGCAACGGCGATGCCGAACGTCAGGCCGAAGACGCCTGCCTCCATCAGCGCCAGTCGGATCAACGGGCCACGCGCGTCCGGGTTGGCCTGCAGAGCGGCCACGCCGCGCCGACGCTGCTGCCAACCCAGCGCACCGAGGATGCACAGCGCGACGGCCTTGCCGACAACCAGCCAGCCATAGCTGGTGTGCACCAGATCGTCGAGGCGAATTCGGACCAGTGCGTTGACCACACCGGACACCGCCATCGCCACGAAGCACCACAACGCAACGGTGGAGAACCGGCGGGCGGCCAGGTCGGCGTGCTCGCCACCGCGAATGGCGTGCGCCAGCAGCGCCAGCAGGCCGCCAGCCCACACGGCGCCCGCGACGAGGTGGATGAACAGGCTGTTGGTGCCCAGGTCGTGGGACCCACCGGCCGACGAATGACCCGTCAACACCAGCGGAAGGAACGTCACCAGAGCACCCGCGAACAGCAGCGGCGTCCACGACCAGCGCAGCACGGGGATGCTGACGACCGTCACGATCGCGGCGAGCAGTGCGGTCCAGCGCCATGCTCCCGCGACGTCGATCAGGCTGGCCACCGACCAGATCGCCGACGGGTCGAGGCGACTGGTCAGTGGTTGGCCGGTGATGTCGGAGACGGTCAGTGGGACGAGCATGGCCGCACACACCGTCCACACGCCCGAGGCGACGGTCCCCAGTCGCAGCGCCCGATAGCCGGACGCGTCGAGCACGCCGTTGCGCTGCGGCGGAACCAGGAAGGCGGCGAGGAGGAACGAGCCAACCGCGACGACGGCGGCGATCTCGCCCGCGGCCCGGATGAACGGTAGCCCGTAGCTGGTGACGGGGCCGGGGTCGGGCAAACCGGTCGCGGTCAACGCGTCGGCCAACGACAGGGCGGCGATGCCTGCGGCGGTCGCGCCGGCGAGCAGACCGACGCCGAACAGGACCGGCCATACCGTGCTGGTACGTGCCGCTGCGCGCGCCTCCGTCGTGGTCATGCCAACAGCGTATGGCGCGTTCCTGACGCGCCCCAACCGGCTGCCGTCAGCCGCTTTCCTTGCGCATGACCAACTCGCGGACGAAGAACTGCTCACGCGAGAACTGCTCGACCTTGTCCATGTCGCCGAGAATGCTGCGAAGTTCGGCGAGGAACGCCGTGCGCCGTTCCTCGAGGTCAGCGGCCGGCTTCAGCAGGTTCTGGTCGGCGACCACCTGGCGCGCGGTGGCGAAGAGCAGCGCCGACACCGACTCGTTGCTGCGGACCCGGCTCTGCGCGATGTACTGACCGCCGACGCCGAGCGCGAGCTTGGTCAGCTCCTTCTCGTCGATCTCGGGTGGTGTGTTTCTGAGCACGTCGGCGACGATCTCGTACGCCTCGATGAAGGGCCGCAGCATCGCACCCGCGATCAGCGGCCGTTTCGCGCGAAGCATTGCGTCGGCCTCACCACCGCCTGCGGCGACGTGCTGCTCCCAGTCGTCGTGCCACGACATCTCGTTCGCGATGTGCTCGCGAAACGCCGCCGAGTCGGCGAAGTAGAACTCGAACTTCAGAAGGTCGCGCAGCCGCATGGCCTGTGCCCAGAAGGCTTCGACTCGGTCGCCTTCCGCGCGCCCGGCGTACACCAGAGACAGGTCCACGATCGACGTCTCGAGGAAGGCGTGAATCAGGGTGTTGCGGTAGAAGGCGGCCTCGTGTTCGTCCTCCGGCGCGATGCGCCAGACGGGCTCGCGGCCCCCGTCCACCCGAGTGACGGGATGGCCGCCGGACAGAGCGTCGACCGCGGCCCGCACACCATCGGGGGTGCGCAACCGAATGGTGCTGTTGGTCATCGGAGTGTGCGTGCGCTCCAGGTAGTCCAGCGCGTCCTGCACGGTGTGATGCAACTGACCGAGCGTCAACGCGACCCCGTTGGTGGTGAGCAGGAGCGCCGACACCAGACCGGTGGCGTTGACCGGCGTGACGCGGAGGATGCGCCATGCCACCTCGAAGGCCATCTTCTGCATCGCAAGACGTTTGGCTGCCTCGTCGGTGGTCATCGAGCCGTGCGGCTCGCCAAGGTACTTGCGCATCGAGACGGCTTCCGGGAACCGGACGTAGATCTTGCCGTAGTTGCGATCGCCCTGCGCCTTGATGAAGTTGTACAGCCAGGACAGCCCTTCCGGCGTCTTCTCGCCGCCGCGGGCATAGGCGGCGTACTCCGCCGTCTCGTGCAGCTGGTCGAAGCTGATCGAGACGGGCTGCAGAAGGATGTCGTCGCTGCGTCCCGCGAGGTACGCGTCGGCCACGTACGCGAGCAGACCGAGCTTGGGCGGCAACATCTTTCCGGTTCGCGAGCGGGTGCCCTCGATGGCCCAGCTCAGGTTGAACCGCTTCTGGACGATGTAACCGACGAATTCCCGCAGCACGTACTTGTACAAGGGGTCGTCGAGCTTGCGGCGGATGAAGATGGCGCCCGAGCGGCGCATCAGCGGTCCCATCAGTCCGAATGACAGGTTGATGCCCGCGAACGTGTGGACCGGAGGCAGCCGGTTCTCCTGCATCGCGACAGGCACGATGGCGCCGTCGAGGTAGGAGCGGTGCGAGAACAGCAGCACCGCAGGATGATTCTCCAGCGCCACTCGCATCGCCTCGACCTCGGCACGGTCGTAGTCGATGTTGGGGTCGAACCCTCTGCTGAAGATCGCGCGGCCCAACGTGGGAATCAGGTCGACGGAGAATCGACTCCATCCCGTCGCCAGCTCGTCGAGCATCTCCCCCGCCGATTCCAGGGTGGCGCCGGGGATCTGCTCGAGTCCCTCCCGAAAGCGGGCCGACGCCAACATCTCCGGTTTGACCAATCGCGGCGACTTGTATTCCGGTCCGAGCAGCCGTAGTTCGACGCGTTCGATCGCCAGCTCGGCGCGCCGCATGACGAACCGGGCGAAGTCACGCGGGTTCTCGGCGACGGTGGTGTCGCTCCAGTTTTGCCGCAGCTCGGACACCTTCGCCGGTTCGCCGGCCACCACCCGGGCGCGGGCGGCGTCCTTGCGGAGGATGCCGCGCTGCAACAACTTCGGCGGACGATAGGTGTCGCGGCCACCGAGGAAGGCCACCACCTTGGAACGGGTGGGCAGACCGCCGGGAATCCAGAACACCCGCACCGGGACGACGGAGCGGGCCTCGTCGACCTCGAGGAGTTCGACGAGCCGGGCGAGGACGGCGGGCGGCGGGTCGTCGTCAGTGGGGAGCTGGAGCACTTCGATGCGGGCGTCGGGGTGCGCTTGGCGTTGCGCGGCCAGCCAGTCGTCGAGCATCTCGACCTCGGCGGGCGAGTCCACCGACGCGAGGACCAGAGCATCATCGGTGGGGGTGAAACTGTGCAGGGCGTCGGCGGTGATCTTCACGGCCGACCCTTCTTGACGGGATTGGCCTTGGCGGCAGCCCGTTTCGCCGGCGCCTTTGCGGCAGCGGCCTTCTTGGCTGGCGCCTTGGCCGCCTTCTTGGCGGCCGCCTTCTTGGCTGGCGCCTTCTTGACGGGTTTCGCGTTCCGTTGGTAGAGCGGGGGGCTGGGCAGCGCGCCGCGTGGCCAGTCCCTGAGGGTGTCGAGATAGAGCTGGCGCACTTCGGCTATGCGTTCCGAGAGGTTCTCGGTGGTCCAGTCATCGACGGGAATCGGAGGGAACACCGCCACGTCCACCGTGCCGGGGTTGAACGTGCTCGAGTTGCGCTCGGCGATGACCTCCGCGTTGCGGATGACGATCGGCACGATCGGAATTCCGGTCGCCATGGCGATCCGGAACGGGCCCTTCTTGAACTCTCCAACCTCGACGGTGTCGAGCCGGGTGCCCTCCGGCGCGATGAGAATCGAAAGTCCCTTGCGGGCAAGCTCTTCCATCTTGTGCAGGCTTTCGACGGCGGCCTTGGCGTCGTCGCGGTCGATGAACGCGGCATCCATCATCTTGCCGATGGTGCCCATCAGGGGATCCTTCTCGAGCTCCTTCTTGCCGACCGAGGTGAAGTTGTCGCTGACCAGCCGGCCCGCGATGAACGGGTCGGCCTGGTTGCGATGGTTGAAGAGGAACACCGCGGGCCGCTTGGCCGTCAGGTTCTCCTCCCCGTTGACGTTGAGGTCGATGCCGATGGAGGTCATCAGCAGCCTGCTCCACGTGGAGGTGAAGAAGTTGACACCGGTGCGGCGATTGCGCGTCAACAGTCCGAGCCCGATGGCGCCTGCCGCCGCGGGGACCAGAGACGCGATGCCCGCCGCGGTGCGTAGCTGTGCCACCGGGCTGCTGCCGCTGCGGCTGCTGAACTTGAGTACGGGCCAACCGCGTTTGACGGCAACGGCTTCCAGCTTGCCAGCAGGATTCGTCGGCCGCGGGTTGCCGACGAGGTACATCAGTGCGACGTCCTCGTCGCCGTCGGCGTAGAAGTAACTCTTGGCCAGGTCGACGTCGTTCTTGGCCGAGAAGGCCTGCACCGCACGCGCCTTGCCAGGCCCCCAGATGATCGGGGTGCGCACCTCGCCGGTGATCAGGCCGTCGTCGTCGGTCTCGAACTTGTTGCTCAGGACGTTCTCGATGCCGAGGAACTTGGCGACCGGCTCGACCTGCACGGTGAGCGCCGACGAACTGAGCACGACGGTGTGGCCGCGCGCCATGTGAGCACGCACCAGAGCGCGCATCTCGGGATAGATGCGCTTCTGGACGTGTTGGACGAACAGCCGCTCCCCGAGCTCGTCGAGGTCGCTCATCGAGTTGCCATGCAACATGCGGGCGCCCTTGCCGATCAGATCCTCGAACTCCGAGCGGCCCAGTTGGTGATTGAGTCCGGCCTGAACCATGCCGATGAATTCACCGACACCCATCTGGCCCCGCCGCAGCCGGTCCTGCGTCATCAGGACGCCGGTGAAGCCGGCGACCAGGGTGCCGTCGAGGTCGAAGAAGGCACCGACCTCCGGGCCCTGCGGGCTGGCGTCGATCTCGGCGACCGAACCGGGCAGCCGCAGGATCACGTTGTCTCCCGGACGGGTGGGTTGTCCGTTCTGCGAACTCATTGCGCGGCACTCCCATTGGCCGAGGTGGACACCGAAGTAGTCGGAGCGGAGACATCGGAGGCGAAAGAGGCGGGCGTCGATCGTCCTTCGCCGCCGAGCGCCAGCACTTCGTCGAAGCCGGCCTGCAGGCACCTGGCCCACAGCGCCTCGTCGGCGATGGCCGCGCGGTCGTAGCGGGTGGTGACGGTGAAGTACCCGGCCCGCGAAACCAGGACCACCATCATCGCCACACCGGGCAGCGGCCCAATCCCGTAGTGCCGCAATATCTTCGCGCCCGCGACGAAGGTGTCACCCGGATAGATGGGGACATTGCTTGCCTGCACGTCGGAGTTGACCACCGATCCGGCCACCGATTCGAGGATCGAGTCGGGAAGCAGGCTGATCAGCGGCGCCATGGCACCGACCATGTCGATCGCCCGCTCCTCACGCTTGATCATCATCTGCGCACGCACCTTCAGGATGCGCTTCGTCGGGTCGACGACGCCGACGGGCGCCGCGAGATTGATCCCGGCAAAGCGGTTGCCGCCCGAGGGATCGTCGTCGGATCGCAGGTTGACGGGTACCGCCATGGGCAGCGTGGCGATCGGGATGCCCTTGGCTTCGTGATAGAGCCGGAGCGCGCCGCACAGGCTGGCGAGATAAGCGTCGTTGATCGAGCCGCCTGCCGCCTTCGACGCCTTGTGCAGGTCGCCGAACTTGATGTCGATCGCCTCGGTGCGCGAGGACAGGCTGCGCCGGCGCAGCAGCGGCGACGGCTCGGCCACCGGCCCCATCACCCGCGCGCTGGACTTGGCGTAGTTGACGACGCCACCGACGGCGGAGACCGGATCGCGGACCGCCTTGCCGAGGGCAGAGGCAGCTCCCCCGATGGCGCCGACGATGCCGCCGGCGATCGAGCCGGGGAGCTTGTTGAGGCCCTCGCGCATCAGATCATTGGGCGAGAGGTCCTCGGGGATGGGCAGCGGCGCCACCTTCGCGGGCGGCGGGTCACGCTCGAGGTCGTAGATGTTGGCGAACATCTCGGTGGCCCCGACGCCGTCGGTGACCGCGTGGCTTAGATGCAGCATCGTCGCGGCGTTGCCGTCGGCGAGCCCTTCGACGAGGGTGGCGGTCCAGAGTGGCCGCGAGATGTCCATCGGCGACTGCAGGGCGACCTCGGCGAGGTCCATCACCTCTCGCAGCGTGCCCGGCGCGGGCACCCGAACCCGTCGCACGTGGAAGTCGAGGTTGAAGTCCGGATCGACCACCCAGCGCGGCGCCGCCGTCGGCAACGTCGGCATGACCACCTTCTGGCGGAGTCGCAGCACCTTGCGGGACGCGTTCTCGAAGCGTGACCGGAAGCGTTCCCAGTCCGGTGTTGCGTCGAGCAGTTCGACGCCCATGATGCCCGAGCGGGTACGGGGATTGGCCTCCCCGCGGTGCAACAACTGGTCGACCGCACTCAGTTCCTCGGGAAGTCCGGCCCCGTCGATCTCGGGCACGTCGCTCATCGTCTGCCGATCTCCTCAGTAGTAGTCCGCGCAAAGCCCACGGTAGTCGGCGGTCTATCGGTGCGCGCCAGTGTTCGCCGAGATCAGCCAACGACTGTGTCCGACAGCTCGACCTCGTCCCCGGTGTCGTGCTTGGCCATCGACCCAAGACTGGGAATGAGCCATCCATCGGCTCGTGGCCATCCGGCTAAAGTGTCCGGGTTGCCTCCGTAGCTCAGCGGATAGAGCAGCCGCCTTCTAAGCGGTTGGTCGCAGGTTCGATCCCTGCCGGGGGCGCTGGTCAGGGCACGCGTGCCGACCCGGGGTTACCGGTGCACTCGCAGGGCCCGGACGGCGAGACTCGGGCGGCAATCGGCGCGAATGCGCTGCGCGACAAAACCTCCCGCTGTATGCGCCCAAGCCATCGTCCGCTGATGACCCGACGCTGGAGGCGCGGTCACCTACCCCTCGTCAGCGGCACGCGGGGCCGACTCGCAAAAATTACTGTTAACGATTATCGTTTCCATTATGACGTCCATCCCGCGTGCGGCTCACATCGGCGCCGCCCTCCTGCTGTTCGCTCCCTTCGCACTCGCCGCATGCTCGTCGAGTGACACCTCCTCGTCGGGCACGGGCACTTCCGGGAGCACGCAGACCGGCTCGAGTGCAGGTGCGCAATCAGCCGCGGACTGCCCCACCGCCCCCGTCGACGTCGTGGTCAGCGTCGACCAGTGGGGTGACATCGTCTCCGAACTCGGCGGCAAGTGCGCAAACGTGAAGACCATCCTGGCCAGCTCGTCGGTCGATCCTCACGAATACGAGCCATCGCCAGCGGACGCGGCGTCCTTCGCCGGTGCCCAACTCGTCGTCGTCAATGGCGCTGACTACGACCCGTGGGCGTCCAAGCTCGCCGCGACCTCCGCGTCGAGCGCACCGGTCGTCAACGCCGGCGAGCTCACCAAGACGGCCGACGGTGGCAATCCCCACCTGTGGTACCGCCCATCGGCTGTCACCGCTGTGGCCGACGCCGTCACCGCCGAGCTGACCAAGTTGGACGCTCAGGCAGGCAGCTATTTCGCCGATCGGCGCTCCGCATTCACGACGGCGATGGCCCCCTACAATGGGCTCATCGAAAAGATCAAGGCGGGTGCAGCGGGTAAGTCGTATGCCGCGACCGAGGGGATCTTCGACTATCAGGCCGAAGCCCTCGGGCTGGTCGACAAGACCCCAGCCGGGTATCAGACCGCCTCGGCCAACGAGACCGATCCATCCCCGGCTGACATCGCCGCCTTCCAGCAGGCACTCAGCGATCGTCAGGTCGACGTACTGATCTACAACACCCAGACCGAAGGCTCGATCCCCGAGCAGATCCGCTCCGCTGCGGAGAAGGCTGGCGTTCCCGTCGTCGAGGTCACCGAGACGGTGGCCCCGGGGAAGCCCTCGTTCGAAGCCTGGCAGGACGATCAACTCTCGGCGTTGGCCAAGGCGCTCGGTGTCGCCGCCTAGCGGAGGTCACGACGACGCGGCGCTGACGTTCGAGGACGTCAGCGCCGTTCGCGGTGGTCGGGTCATTTGGTCGCAGGCCACCTTCGAGGTGCCCGCGGGTGGCGTCGTCGCCGTCATCGGAGCCAACGGGGCGGGCAAGACGACCCTGCTGCAGATGATTCTGGGGCTGATCCCAGCCGCCACGGGGCAACTCGCCGTCTTCGGTCGTCCTGCGGGGGCCGACAACAACTCGATCGGCTACGTACCGCAGAACTATGCCGCCAGCGCGGGGGACGCGATTCGGGCTCGGGATGCAGTCCTGCTGGGACTGACGGGAACTCGTTGGGCGTTCGGCCGTGCGTCGGCCACCCAGCGACGTCGCGTCGAGCAGACGCTGGAAGCGGTCGAGGCCTCCGGTTTTGCCGATCGCCGACTCGCCACTCTCTCTGGTGGGCAACGTCAACGGGTGGCGATCGCCGAAGCTCTCGTTGCGCAACCCAAGATGTTGATCCTCGACGAGCCGCTGGCCTCACTCGACCTACGCAACCAGCGCGAGATCATCGGCCTCCTCACCCGTTTGCATCACGAGCTGGCAGTGACGATCGTCGTCGTGGCCCATGACCTCAACCCGCTGCTGCCGGTCCTCGACAGCGCCATCTATCTGCTCGACGGCCACGCCCACTACGCGCCGGTCGGGGATGTCGTCGACGAGGAATTGCTGACACACCTCTACGGCACTCCAATCGAGGTGGCGCGAACTCCGTTGGGTGAGCTGTACATGAGGAGCGTCTAGTGACCACACACGTGGTTGCCCTTGGCTACCAAAGCAATTGGTGGGTCATTCTCACCTCGCCGTTCATGCGCAACGCACTGATCGGCGGAACGATTGTGGCCCTGGCGGCGGGGTTGATCGGCTACTTCATCATCGTGCGGCACACCGCCTTCGCCACCCACGCGCTCGCTCACATCGGTTTGCCCGGCGCCACGGGCGCCGTATTGGTCGGCTTGCCAGTAGGGGTGGGACTCGGAATCTTCTGCGTCGGTGGCGCTTTGGTGATCGGCGTGCTGGGAAAACGGGCTGCCGACCGCGAAGTCGCTACCGGCACGGTACTGGCGATGGCGACGGGGCTCGGGCTCTTCTTCAACTCCTTGGCCACGAAGAGCTCCAGCACCATGACCAACGTCCTGTTCGGCAACCTGCTCGCCATCTCCCACGAGCAGCTGCTCACTTTCGCGGGGCTACTCGTGGTTCTCGCCGTGAGCATCGGCTTCATCTACCGCCCGCTGTTGTTCTCCTCGGTGAACGCTCCGGTCGCCGAGGCCAAGGGCCTCCCTGTGCGGGCCCTTTCGATCATCTTCATGACGCTGTTGGGCCTCACGGTGACGATGGCGGTCCAGGCCGTCGGGACGCTTCTACTGTTCGCACTGGTCGTCACCCCGGCCGCCACCGCGATCATGCTGACGCCGCGACCGGTCATGGCGATGGTGGTGTCGACGGTGATCAGCGTCGTGTCGGTGTGGACCGGGCTGGCGGCCTCGGCCATGTTCAACATGCCCCCAAGCTTTTTGATCGTGACCATCGCCTGCACCGTGTGGTTGGTGGTGTGGCTGGCCGACCGGAGGGTGCGAGCCACGGCCAAGGGATTGGACCAACCCGGCAGCACGTCGCGCAGCGAGCGCCCGGCCTCAATCTGGCGACGCCGCAGGGGCGGGCCACCTACGCCAACGCCGTCACCCGCCGAGTCACCACCTACTTCGAGCGACTCTGACACCCGTTGACGACGACCGCTTGTGTTGCAGCGGTTTTCGCGCGGATGGCGATGAGTCCGCCGCCGATTACCAGCGCCACCCCCAGATAGACGAACAGAGTCGGCGGGTGGTTCCAGACGATCCAGTCGATCAGGGTGGCGAAGACGATGACGGAGTAGATGAACGGGCCGAGTTTCTCCGCTGACGCGTACCGGTAGGCCACCACGATGAGAAGCTGCGAGAGCAACTGCGCGAACCCCAGACTGATCAGCCATCCCCACGCCTGCCCGGTGACCGGCTGCCAGTCGAACAAGGCGATGGGAATGGACAACACGGTGGAGAACGAGAAGTAGTAGAAGAGGATTCTGACGATGGGTTCGGTCGCTCCGAGCCACCGCACTGACATCATCGCCACGGCCAAGAAGAGTGCGCCTGCGAGAGCGGACGTCTCGCCGATGCCGAACCCGTGTCCTTGGGGCTGCAATACGAGAATCACCCCGGCGAAGCCGATCCCCGCCCCGATCCACGTCGCCGTTGCGACTCGTTGGCGAGAGACCGCCAACGCGATCAACGGCATCCACAACGGGGCGCTGTAGGTCAGCAGTGTCGCGTTGGCCAGCGGTATCTGCGTGATTGCGAAGAACAGTGCGTACCAGCACCCCGTACCGGTCGTCGCGCGCAGGACGTGCAGTCCCATCCTGTTGGTCCTGAGCGTCGACCGACCACCGCGCAGCGCCGCGGGAGTGATGAATACGAGACAGATCAGATTCTGGACCAGCAGCAGTACCCCGGTCGAGGTGTACTGCCCCGACACCTTCGCCAAGGTGCCGACCAACGCGACGCAAAAGAATGCGGCGGTCGTGAGAGCTGCTCCCGCGGCGAGGTTCTCGGGTCGGTGGGCGCCCTGCTCTTGGGACGTCACCACGTCACTCGTGCAAACGTCGGAGTTGGGTCACCGACCCGCCGCCTTGAGGGCAGCCGTGACGTCGGACTGGGTCTTGGCCAAGAAGGTCTGAAACTCGTCACCGACCATGAAGGTCGTGGTGAACTGTCTATCTTCGGCGATCTGCTTCCAGGTGGGCGACTCCACCATCTCGCCGAGTGCCTTCTGCCAATAGGTCACCGCGGACGCCGGCATGTCCGGCGGCCCGTAGAGGCCTCGCCAATTCGAGAGGGTGACGTCGAGTCCCTGCGCTTTGGCGGTGGGAGCGTCAAGTCCTGGCAACTGGTTCTCGGCGAGCACACCGAGTGCGGTGAGGTGTCCGGACTTCAGTTGGCCGATGAACTCGCTGACGCCGCCGATGGCAACGGCGATGTCGCCATTGAGCAGCGCTCTGCTCTGGTCACCGCCTCCCTCGTGGGTGACGTAGTGGACGGATGACGGGTCACCGCCCGCTGCCGACACCAGGAGGTCGAAGGGGGCCTCGTCGTCGTTGGCCGCGCCGACGGCGACATGGCGAGGATCGGACTTGATCGCCGTCATGGCGTCCTCGAGGTTCTTGAAGGGTGAATCAGGACCCGTGACGACGACGAAGTACTCGGTCATCAGGCGGGCGATCATCGTGACGTCGGCGAACCCAAACTTGGACGTGCCGCGAATCTCGTTCATCATCATCGACAGGGACGTCACGGACACCTGGTCGTCGTCGCCCCGGTACTGCTCCACCATGGCGGCAAGGAAGTCGGCTCCGCTTGCGCCAGGTCGATTCTGTACCGGCAGCGGCACTTTGACGATCCTCTCCTTCTGTAAGGCGTCGACGACCGAGCGGATCGTGAGGTCGAATCCACTCCCCGGGTTGGCTCCCGCCGTCATCGTCACCGGTCCCGACGGATAGGTCTCCCCTGCGGACGTCGACTCGGAATCCTGGCAACCGGTCAGGACGAGCGACGTCGCCAGCACGACCGCCACCGCGCATCTGATCATCAAAGCCTCGCGTTCATCCGAATGGTTTCGCGTTCCAGGACGTTGTTGAGCGTGCGGGGCGCCACGACGTCGAGCGCACGAAGCGCGAGCACCTTTCGAGGTGCGATGCGGATCGGTCTCGTCTTGGCGGCGGTCACCATCCACCCGGCGGCCTCCTCGGCCGTGAGTGCGGCAATCCCGTCGTAGGCGCGGGTGGGGGCGATCATCGGCGTGGCCACGAGGGGGTAGTAGATGGTGGCCGAGTGCACGCCGGCGTGACCCCACTCGGTGTCGATGACACGGCTGACGGCACTCAGGGCGGCCTTGGATGCGTTGTAGGCCGCGAACATTGGTGAGGACTCCGGCAAGACTCGCCAGGTGGCAATGTTGATGATGTGCCCGTCGCCGCGCTCCATCATTGCGGGTGCAAGGCCCCGCATGAGTCTCAGTGGCGCGTAGTAGTTGAGCGCCATGACGCGTTCGACGTCGTGCCAGCGGTCCAGCGACTCGATCAACGGCCTGCGGATCGACCTCGCTGCGTTGTTGATCAGAATGTCAACGGGGCCAACTGCATTGACAAGGGCATCGACCTGATCGAGATCGGCGAGGTCAGCTGGCATCGCAACGGCGTTGCCCCCGCACGCGGTGATCTGCTCGACGACGTCGGCGAGCAGCGCCTCCCGACGTGCAACCGCGATGACCGTCGCCCCCGTTGCGGCAAGCTTCTGCGCCGCAACCGCACCAATTCCCGACGACGCGCCGGTCAGCAGAATCCGCTTGCCGCGCAGATCTACCGACGCGCGTGCGGACGATCCTGGTAGCGGACGCATTCCGGCCAGCCGCATTGCTCTCTTGATGTTCGGAATCACAACCTGCACCCGGCTGCCGGATCCGCCAATTTCTGGGCCGTCATCGACATGTCCCATCGTCCGTGGCGGGTGATGCGAGGACTGTAAGCGACAGCAGATGATCAATATTTGCTAATGCGTTGAATTCATTGAGGCAGCCTCGCTACCCAGCAGCAGCGGCAAGGTTGCTCGGCGCCTGCGGTGTGGTTGGGAGGCCGCTGAGAACCCGTCCGGCGGGTTTGCGTCTCGTCCCGGCGGATGGCATGGTCAGTCGCAACCCGGCGCCGGGTGATCTCCGCGACAGCAGTCGGCCTGCCGGAACGCGAGCTGATAGGTGGGAGCACCGACGAGTGACGGAATACGTCTACGACATGTCGGATCCCGAGCGCGACGCGCTCACAGAACAATTCCTCGGTACCAAGAAACTCGGCTGCAACCGCTTCGCCTGCTTCGCGCTGGAGAGCACCGACCCCTACGCCAACATCGCGCGACAGCTCGAGCGCGAGGTCTTCGAAGACTCGTGGGGCAACGACTCCGCCACCATGAAGAAGGAGTACGGCCCGTACGACGAGAGCAGCGTGTTCTTCATGGCCGTCGACACGCACGACAAGGTACCCGCCGGCGTGCTGCGGATGATCCGCAATTCCTCGGCGGGCCTCAAGACGATCGTCGACCTCGACGACTCGATCAAGTCCCCCATCGCGCCCGCGGTAATCCCGGTCGCCGACGTCATGCGCC
This sequence comes from Mycobacterium sp., assembly GCF_032161845.1. Lineage (GTDB taxonomy): Bacteria > Actinomycetota > Actinomycetes > Mycobacteriales > Mycobacteriaceae > Mycobacterium. Next base: position 26,231 of record NZ_JAVRQA010000039.1, on the reverse strand, counting down.
ACCACGGAATCGACGATCTCGACCGCTGCTGGGACGGCGCCACCGCGGCGATCCCCCGCCGCTACCGTCGCAGGCTCGCGGCAACGCACGTCCAGATCATGCGCGTCGTCGCCCTAGCCGCGATGCACGAGAACATTCAGCACTTCGTGGCAGTTCTGGACGCACCCGTCGTCAGGGCAGCGCGTGACATTCTCGGGCTGCCGCTCATACCGCTCGCGGGGACGCCCCCGTTCACGCACATGGACGCCCCGAACAATCAGGCGGTCTATGCCCACGTTCCATCGCTAATGGGCATCGCCGAGCGTCGAAATCGCAAGGTGGGACAGAAGATTCGGGACTGCTTCGCCGAGAAGACGATGCCCAGCCTGGAACAGTTCGCCGCGAGGTGAGGTGACATGCCGCTGACAGTGGACCTGACCAACGTGGTACGCGAGTACCGCACTGGTGGGCACACCGTCCGCGCCCTCAATCGGGTCACATTGCGAATCATCGGTGGCGAGTTCACGTCCATCGTCGGCCCGTCGGGCGCAGGCAAGAGCACGCTCCTGCAACTGCTCGGTGCGTTGGACTCGCCGGACTCCGGCTCGATTCAATTCAACGGCACCGAGATCGCCACCATGACCGACGAACAGCAATCGACGTTTCGCCGCCACCAGATCGGGTTCGTCTTCCAGTTCTTCAATCTCCTGCCCACCCTGACGGCATGGGAGAACGTCGCACTGCCGATGCTGCTCGACGGGCAGAAACTACGCCAAGTTCGCTCTGATGCCGTCCACCTGCTGGACCGCGTCGGGCTGGCCAACCGGATCGACCATCGTCCCGCCGAACTGTCCGGCGGACAGATGCAGCGGGTGGCCGTGGCGCGCGCCCTGATGATGGATCCCCCGCTCATCCTTGCCGACGAGCCAACGGGCAACCTCGATTCGTCGACCGGCGCAGCGATCATGGAACTGCTGCGCGACGTTTCCCGCACCGACGGCTCCGAGCGTGCGGTCGTAATGGTGACGCACAATCTCGCGGCCGCGGCACAAACCGATCGGGTCATCACGGTGCAGGACGGTGCGGTCACGTCCGACGTCGTCCCGAGGCCCGCACCAGCGCGCGGACGGCACTCGGCAGGTGCGCGCGACCAGCCGACCGAGATCATTCCGAACGTGCGCCACGGCGAGCTCACCGGGCGTCACCTCGTCGCAGACCCGGCGAGGCGGCGCGGCAGGCATTCGGCACACCGGTTCTAGCCCGGTGCCTCTTCCCGCCTTCAGCCGACTGAAGGTACTGAACGTCCGTGAACTGCGCACCCACTGGGGGCGGGCGGTCGCATCGATCGCGGTGGTCGCGGTGGCTGCGGCACTTCTCGTCTCGGTCCTCGGCGTGTCGGGGTCGATCACCGGCTCGATCGACCGGCTCGCCACCAGCATCGGTGGCGACGCCGACCTCGAGGTCTCCGGCATAACCGGTGACGGTGTCGACGACACCATGCTCGGCACCGTCAACGGCGTCGAAAACGTCTCCGCCGCTGTGCCACTCATCCGGACGCGAATCACCGCCGACGGCCAACCGGCCCTTCTGATCGGGCTTGCCCAAAATGCCTCCGAACTGCACTCCGACCTCCAGGCCGCCATTCAGGACCAGCTCGGAGCCGGGACGCCGGTGACATCGGCGCCCAACGGCGTCATCGTGGGTGGCGGCCTCGGGATCGCCAAGGGCGCGCAGTTCCAGGTGTCGGGCTCGACGACGGTGACGGCGATGGCCGTGGTCGACGGTCGGGCCGCCCGCCGCCTGAACGACGCCCACTTCGTGATAGCGCCGCTCGCACTCGCGCAACGTATTTCGGGCCGAGAACACCGCCTCGACTCGATCCTGCTGTTCACCAAGCCGGATGCGGACGTGGCCAAGGTTCGCACTGCCGTTACGGCCGCACTCGACGGACGGGCAGTTGTCGCGACGCCGAGTTTCCGTGCCGCACAGGCAAGTAGCTCGTTCGCCATCCTGCAGGCGATGACGCTGTTGGCTGCCTCGGTCTCGCTGGTGGTGGCCGCCTTTCTGAGCTACAACGCCATGAGCATCGCGATCGCAGCGCGGCGACCCGTCATCTCGACGATGCGGGCACTCGGTGGTCGCAGGCGAATGATCATGTCCGACATGCTCGCCGAGGCCGCGCTGGTGGGCTTCCTCGGCGGTGTCACCGGATCCGTGTTGGGAATCGTCATCGGCTACCTCGCCATCGGGAAACTACCGTCGACGATGGTGCAGACGCTCGATGCCCGCCTCGAGTACGTGCTGCCGATGTGGGTAGTGCCGCTTGCCGTGACGGCGTGCGTCGCCGCCAGCCTGACCGCTTCGGCGCTGGCCGCGCGACAGGTCCACGGAGTGGCTCCGATCGAGGCCTTGGCACCCGGCGGCGCGGCGACCTCTGAACCTGGTTCGCGTCGGCTCAGGACTATCGCAGGCATTGCCGGGACGTCCCTCCTGACCGTCACCGTCCTCGTCGTCACCGCCGATCTTGGGCAGCTCGCCATCGCATCGATCGCGTTGTCGTTCATCGGCTTCAGCGCACTGTGCTTCGCCTTCTCCGGACCCATCATCGCGGCCGCGGCGGCGGTCGCGCGTCGATTCGGGGCGGCGGGGGTGCTTGGCGCGGCCACCATCGAACGCGCGCCACGGCGCATGTGGGTCGCGATGATGACGGTGTTGACCGCGGTCGTCACGACCGTCGCGGTCACCGGTGCCACCACCAACGCGGTCGACTCGACGGTCGCGTCCTTCGCCTCGATCGCCAAGGCCGACGTGTGGGTTAGTTCGGCCGCCGCGACCGACTACTCGTCGGCACTCCTCCCGCCGGAGACAGCGGCCAACGTCGCCGCCGTTCCCGGCGTGCAACGCGTCGTACCGGATCAGATGGCCTTCGCCACGGTGGGCGACACCCGCGTGATGCTCCTCGGCGTCGCCGCGGATTCACATCGGGACATCTACACGTCGTTGGCGCCGCGGGACCGCCAGGAACTACTTGCCGGTGAAGGTGTCGCGTTGTCGCGCGACCTCGGTAAGTCGATGAAAGTCGTTGCGGGCGATCATATCACGCTGCAGACACCCACGGGCCAGCGCACCGTGCGCGTGCTGGCGCTCGTTCCGTACTTCTCCGGGATGACGGGCACGATCGCCATGAGCCTGGATGCGATGCAGGGCTGGTTCGTCCGCCCCGGAGCCAGCGATCTGGAGATCACCGTCGCCCCCGGCGCCGACCCAGCCTCGGTGGAGGCCGCCATCCGCAAGGTCGTCTCGTCCGAGAGCTTCGTCTACTCGGGCGCCGAGGCGCTCGACGGCGTGGCCAGCGCGCTGGACCAGGTAATCGCAGTCATCACCATCATTGCGTGGATCGTCGTCGTGGTTTCGGCTGTCACACTGCTGAATACGCTGATGCTGTCGGTCCTGGACCGACGGCGCGAGATCGGTGTGCTGCGCGCCATCGGAGCGACCAGGAGCTTCACGCTGAAGGCCATCCTTGCCGAGGCGGCGGGAATCGGCATCGTTGGTGGGTTGCTGGGCCTCGTCCTTGGCGCCGCCATCCAATACCTGACGTCCATCGCGTTGACCAACGTGCTCAGCATCGACGTTGCGTGGCGGCCCAACCCGTCGATGATCTTCATCGGCCTTGGCGCGTTGGCGATCTGCTTGCTCGGATCCGTCCCGCCGGCGTTGCGCGCGGCACGTCTCAACATCGTCGAAGCGGTCAGCGTCGACTGATCGTCAGCGGGTGAACCAGGCGAACCAGTCGCGGGTCGACGGATCCAGATAGTGCCGCGGAGACACCTTCTCGTCGGGGAACAGCTTGAAGCTCTGCGGCGCGCCTCTGGGCTGGGGATGGAAGTAGGCCCCGCTCACCCAGTCCGGGTTGATGTCGAGTTCCATGCCGCGGACGACGCCCGCATCCTGCAGAATGCGCCCCAGTGTGCAGACCGACAATGCCGGACCTGCCGCGTAGACCTCGACTCCGCTTGCCGTGACACCGAATCCGGAGCGGTGAATGAAGGCGGTCTGCCCGATGGTGGTCCCCCACTCCTTCGTACCTCCGGTCGCGCAGGTTTGGTTGAGCTCGCCGCCGTCGACCAGGGGAACGAGGTTCTGCCTGACGCTGACGACGTCGGGCGTCATCCGCACCTCCTTGTTCCAGCTACCGACGTCCGCCGTGCCGTTGGCCTGCAGCACCATGCTGGCCTCGCCGTCGATCAGCCGTGAGACGGTGCGCCCCTGGCTGTAGTAGCCGGGATGGCTTGGATCGGTCAGCCGGAATCCGCCGTTGAATGCGACGGCGACACTGCGCATTTCGTCGGACGTCAGCGAGGACGACGCGCGCCAGGTACCTCCCGGGTCGGTGGTGCCAGGGCGCAGTTCACCCCGCACCAGGGCGGGGTCCATGCGCAGCACACCCACGACGAACGAGGTGTGTTGACCATCGGGACGCAGTGCCGCCACCTGAACGGCAGGCTTGCCACGAACGCTCACCACGGTGTGCCAGCTGCCCTCATCGGGCAAGGGGGACGTCCCACCCAGCGGCGCGAGCGGCGCGGTGGACAACGTCGCCGAGGCGGCGGCCTGCGGCACCACACCGGCGGCAGCGGGGATGCCACCGACCGGCTGCCCACCGATCGCAGGCTGATTGCGTAGGTACATCTCCTTCTCGAGCCAGGTCACCTCGGAGTTGAAGCCGTGGCTGCGGCCCCACTCGGCGAGCTTGGCCGCGATGCCGTCCGTCCCGGGAACGCGCAACGCGTCGACGACGCACCCGCCGATGACTACCGCGGCAACGATGGTCATCGCGAGCACGATGCGGGGCCAGCGCCGGCGCCGCCGCACGCGGTGCGACGTGGGCGCCACGCCGCGCGGCGGATCGTCGCGCTCGAGCACGCTGACCACGGATGCCCCCTGCCACCTCGCCGCCTGCCGACGATTCCTTCAGTCGAGGTTGCCAGGGCTCCCTGCTAGTTCGCTGATGGAGTGGTGTGAACGAACTCCGCGACGATGCGCCCGAGTTCTTCGCCCCGTTGCTCCTGGACGAAGTGGCCTGCTCCCTCGATCGTCACGTGGTTCTGTCCGCGGGCGCCTGGCACCTTCCGCTGGAACACGCGGTCCCAGCCTTGGGTGGCGGGATCCCCGTCGGAGTAGGCGGTGAGGAATGGCTTCTGCCACTGCTCGAGCACCGCCATGGTGGCGCGGCCGATGGCAGCACCGGGGTCGTTGCGCGTGAGCGGAATCAGGGCGATGAGTTGACGCAGGCCCGCCTTGAAGGAACGGTCCGGGAACGGCGCGTCGTACGCCGCCAGCACGTCCTTGGGCAGCGGACCCGCGACCGCATCGAGGAAGAAGCTCGGCACGATGTCCGGCGCTCGTTGGTAGAACGCTAAGTAGTCGAGAAGTGTCTCCTGCAACATCATTCGACCGGTGCCCACCCCGTGGTGCGCCCAGGTGAGCTCGCCCTCCAGCGCGGGATCGCACGTGTGCAGGATGGTGTTGGTGGCCACGATGCGGGCGAAGCGGTCCGGATCGCGGGCCAACACACTCAGCCCGAGCGGCCCGCCCCAGTCCTGAACGACGAGCGTGACGTCGTGCAGGTCCAAGCCCGAGACGAGACCGTGCAGCCAGTCGACGTGCCTCGCGAACGTGTAATCGGTTGGCTCCGTGAGCTTGTCGGAGCGTCCGTAACCGATGTTGTCGGGCGCCACGACCCGCAGGCCGGCCTCGGCCAGGACGCCGATCACCTTCCGGTACAGGTACGACCACGTTGGTTGACCGTGCATGAGCAGGACCACCGGCCCGTCCGCGGGCCCAACGTCCACGTAATGCATTCGGAGAGCGTCGATCCCCTGGCCGACGCCCCCGGGCTCGACCTGAACGTAGTTCGGCGGGAAGGGGTAGTCGGGCAGGTTCGCGAACCGCTCGTCCGGCGTTCTCAGGACGCCCATCGGGAGCCACCTTCAGTCACCGGAGAATCATGACACCGGCCGGCGAGTGGCACCCGCGATTCGTCGGTGGTTGGCGCAATACTGGTGGCACGTCCGAATGGAGGCCCACCGATGACATACGACACCAGGCCCGGCTTTCCCTACGGTGCGCAGCCAAACCCCACGCCGATGACCCGCAGGCCGCCGCGCAATCCCTACGGCGGTACGCCGCGGCCGCGCGAGAGTCGACGGCCTGGCTAGGTTCGAAAGCCGCAGGCGGTAGCCGACGCGGGAACTTACCTCGCAAGCTGTGGGTAGAGGCCCGCCACGCCGTTGGAGAGGCCGGCTTGAACTCCGCGGCTGGTGTCGTCGGCGAGCACCTCGTAGTCCCCGGCCGCGACGGCATCGATGGCGAGGGCGGCGACGTCGGCCGGGTTGGCCTTGGGCGCGTCCATACCCGCCGCCATGTCGGTCTCCATTAGGCCCACGTGGAGTGCGGTGACCACGACCCCGCGGTCGACCAACTCGGCGCGGACCGCATTCGTCATCGACCAGGCCGCCGACTTCGAGGCGCAGTATCCGCCGAGGGCCGGGAAGCTCACCCACGACAGCACGGACAACACGTTGAGAATCCCGCCACCACCGTTGCCTGTGATCACCGGTGCGAACGCCCGAACCATGGACAGCGTGCCGAAGTAGTTCGTCTCCATCTCCCGGTGCGCGCCATCGAGGTCTGCCGTGAGCAGATTCGAGCCGGTGTCGATTCCGGCATTGTTGATCAGCAGCGTCACATCACCGGCAGCCTCCACCGCGGCAGCCACTGACGCTGGATCGGTGATGTCGACCTCCAGTGGGATGGCACCGTCGACGTCGACCGAGTCTGGGTTGCGCGCGCCGGCGTACACCTTTGCACCGCGCTGGAGAAGTTGAGTGGCGAACTGGCGACCGAGCCCGCGGTTCGCGCCCGTGACGAGGGCAGTGGCGTTGGAGATGTCCATCCGATCATCCTGCACCTTGAGGGCGCGGAGCGCCGCGACTCCCGGCAAGGTGGGCCGGATCCACTCGACAACGGGCTGCGCGTCGCCACACCCACCGATCGCCACAAGCGACGTATTCCCTTGCCGCACAGAGTTTTCGGTTTCGGTGCAGGGCGCTTCTCGGAGCGTGAGCGATGTGCTCGGTGGGCGTGTTGACTAGGGGCCGTTCGATTGTGAACATCAAAGCGCCCGTTTCACCGTGCGGCAGTCTTCCGTTGCGCCCCATTACTTTTTGATCACTGCGCGGCGCGGCGCGGCATGTCGTGTCAGTGCGCGGTCGAACATGGGGTTACGACGAAGACCTCGTCCACCCGAAGCCGACCCGAAATCAGGCGCAATGTGACGACGTGTGCAGATCTCCGCGAACATCGCGAGGCGCCTCCGATGTCGTTGATTATGCAACTTTTCTCCGCGAACCTGCAGTTCAGCGACCATGCTGGACAACGGTCGGGCACGGATTCAAGATCGATGACCGCTACGGCCGGACATCGAGCAACCGATCACGGTTGCCGCCCCGAAATTAACCCTGTTGACAGCGAGGCGTCGATCGTCCTCAGATCGCCGCGCCAGGTCTCGATTCAGGGGTTCAGTCTGTACAGTCAGTGCGTCCGACCAACCAGCAGGAGTTCGCGCTTCGCCCTTCATCGGCGCGCGATGTCCATGATTGCTTCATCCGTGCTGCCGACGCGGCAATGGCGCCAAGTCCCGCTCAGCCTCTTGAAGGTGCTCGACAGAGGGACGATAGTTCGAAAATCACGTCTTGTATCACCGCGAACGCGCCAGAGCCCGAAAGGACTTTCGTGAGTAGTTTCACCGAGACCATGTTCGCCAACGCGAGCACCAGTCGCAACGGAATGACCACAGGAGATCCTGGCACGCCGGTTCGGCACACCTGGAAAGAGGTGTACGAGCGCGCACGTCGCATCGCAGGCGGGCTCGAAGCCGCAGGCATCGAGCATGGTGACGCCGTTGCCGTTCTGGCAGGCGCCCCGGTGGAGATCGCTCCCACTGCTCAAGGCATCTGGATGCGCGGCGCGAGCCTGACCATGCTTCACCAGCCCACGCCGCGCACAGACCTGCAGCGATGGGCGCAGGAGACCATGGACGTCATCGGGATGATCGAGGCGAAGGTCGTCATCGTGTCCGACCCGTTCATGCCTGCGGCACCCGTGTTGGTCGAGCGTGGAATCAGCGTGCTGACCGTCGAGCAACTACTTGCCCACGATCCGATCGACCCCGTGGACACCGACGACGACGATCTTGCCCTGATGCAGCTGACCTCAGGATCCACCGGCTTTCCGAAGGCCGTGTGCATCTCGCACGCGAACATCGTGGCCAATGCCGAAGCCATGTTCGTTGGCGCCCACTTCGATACCCACACCGACGTGATCGTCAGCTGGCTGCCCTGTTTTCACGACATGGGGATGACCGGCTTCCTGACCGTGCCCATGTACTTCGGCGCCGAACTGGTCAAGGTCACACCGATGGACTTCCTCGGCGACATCCTGCTGTGGGCCAAGCTGATCGACAAGTACAAGGGCACCATGACCGCGGCGCCCAACTTCGCCTACAACCTCTTCGCCAAGCGACTGCGCAGGCAGGCCACCGAAGGGCAGTTCGATCTGTCGTCGCTGCGCTGGGCGCTCTCCGGCGCCGAACAGGTGGACCCGGCCGACGTCGAAGACCTATGCGAAGCCGGTGCTCGCTTCGGGTTGAGGCCGGACGCGATCGTGCCTGCCTACGGCATGGCCGAGACGACGGTGGCGGTGTCGTTCACCGAGTGCAATGCGGGCATGGTCGTCGACGAGGTCGACGCCGATCTGCTGGCGGTCCTCCATCGCGCCGTGCCCGCCACGAAGGGCAATACCCGCCGTCTGGTTGCGTTGGGCCAGCCCATCGACGGACTGGAGGTCCGCATCGTCGGCGAGGACGACACCATACTTCCCTCCCGCGCGGTGGGGGTCATCCAGGTGCGCGGCAAGTCGGTCACCAGGGGCTACATCACGATGGCCGGCTTCATCGGGGCCCAGGACAAGGCGGGCTGGTACGACACCGGCGACATGGGATACCTCACCGAGGTCGGCGACATCGTCGTCTGCGGCAGGGTGAAGGACGTCATCATCATGGCTGGCAAGAACATCTACCCCACCGACATCGAGCGCGCCGCCACCAGAGTGCCCGGCGTGCGTCCCGGCTGCTCGGTCGCAGTGCGACTCAACGCGGGCCTGTCGCGTGAAACATTCGCCGTCGCAGTCGAATCGAACGACTTCGCCGACGTCGAGGAAGTCCGCCGGATCGAGCGTCAGGTGGCACACGAGGTCTTCGCCGACGTCGACGTGCGGCCCCGCAACGTCGTCGTGCTCCAGCCGGGCGTCATCCCGAAGACGCCGTCGGGAAAGCTGCGGCGCGCGCACGCATTGGCCCTCGTCAACTAGGACCTCGCGCCGCGTCGATGATCTCCGCGGCGGTGCGAAAGAGCGGCGTGTCCTGATGAGCGGCAGTCAGAGGCAGGCCAGCCGCGATCCGCAGTAGCAGGCCCGCCAGGGTGCCCGGTGTCAAGCTCGGGATGATCAGCAGGTTGGCGCTGGCGTTTCGACCCTTGACGGCCATGAGGTGCTGGTGCTTGTTCTGCCAATGCCGCGAATTCAGGTCAGGCAAGCTCTCGGACAACGACCAGTTGACCGAGATGTCGACTACTTCGCCGAGCCGGCCATGCAGAACGCCGACGAGCTCGGGAAGCTCCCTGGCCAGCTGGTTTGAGTGGGGCCACCACGCGCCGTCGACCCGCCGGCCAAGCGCACTACCCAGGGTGAGGCGCACGGGGCTCGCCGTTCGTCGTGACGGCGCGGTGGTCACGCTGCGGCTGTCGACGTCGATGCGCAGAGGTTGGGGGCCATCACGTGCGATCCTTCGCGATTGAGGAAGGCCGTCGGGCGAGCGAAGCGGCTCACCAATGAGCCTACGCATGTCGTCCAGGAGCGGCTTCGGTTCCACTACCCTCTACCCGTGGCTGATCTCGTACTGACGCAGGTCGTGGACCGCGTCGCACTCATCACCGTCAACGATCCCGACCGTCGCAACGCCGTCACCGCCGACATGTCCGCGGCCCTGCGGGCGGCCGTCGATTCGGCTGAGAACGACGCGGGTGTCCACGCGGTCATCGTCACCGGGGCCGGGAAGGCCTTCTGCGCCGGGGCTGACCTGACGGCCCTCGGAGCGGCCGCCGACGAGGGCCTGCGGGTGATCTACGACGGCTTCCTCGCCGTGGCGAACTGTTCCTTGCCGACGATCGCTGCAGTCAACGGGGCCGCGGTCGGTGCGGGGCTGAACCTGGCGCTGGCCGCCGACGTCAGGATCTCCGGTCCGGCAGCGTTGTTCGATCCGAGATTTCAGAAGCTCGGCATCCACCCCGGGGGCGGCGCCACGTGGATGCTGCAGCGGGCGGTGGGACCACAGGTCGCGCGCGCATCGCTGTTGTTCGGGATGCGCTTCGACGCGGAGGCATCGGTGCGCTACGGGTTGGCATTACGGGTCGCCGACGACCCCGTCGCCGCTGCACGTGAACTGGCGATGGGTCCCGCGTCCGCGCCGCGTGACGTCGTCATCGCGACGAAGGCCTCCATGCGCGCGACCGCCAACCCGGGAGTCGTCGACTCCGACCAGCACCGGATGGCGGTCGACGTCGAAATCGGTCCGCAAGCGGCGTCAATCGAATCGCCCGACTTCGCAGCCCGATTGGCAGCCGCGCAGCGGCGCTCGTAGCCGCTAGGCGTCTGGCGCGAGCTGGACGATCCGCTGCGCGCGGCGCAACACCGGCATGTCCACCATCTGACCGTCGAACTGAAAGACGCCCCGCTCCGCACGCGCCGCGGCGAGCACGTCGTGCGCCCAACGCACCTGTTGGTCGGTCGGAGCGTAGCCAGCCCTGATCACCGCGACCTGCGTCGGATGGATGGCCACCTTTGCGTCGAACCCGACGGCCACCGCATCGTCGGTCTCGGCCCGCAACCCGTCGAGGTTCTTGATGTCGAGGTACACCGAGTCCAGCGCCATCTTCCCGTATGCCTTGGCGGCCAGAAGGCTTTGGGAGCGAACGTGTTTGGCGACGTCGCGATAGCTACCGTCGGTGTGGCGGTTGGCCGTGCCGCCGAGCACGGCGAACAGGTCTTCGGCGCCCCACATCACGGCGACGGCGTTGTCGACCCGCGCCAGATCGGCGACCGACAGTGCGGCCAAGGGGGTTTCGATGAGCACCACCACGTCGAGCGGCGCCAATGAGCGCACCTGTTCGGGAGTCTCGGTCTTCGCCAGCATCACCGTGGTGTACTCGGTTCCCCTGAGGGCCTCGACGTCGAGCGCGTGGTCGGGGGTGTCAACGGGATTGACCCGCACCACCGTACGGGCCGGGTCCAGCGGGGTGTCGATCAACGCCCTTCTTGCGGCGTCGCGATCCTTGGCCGCGACACCGTCCTCGAGGTCGAGGATGACGACGTCAGCGGCAGCAGCGGCCTTCGCGAAGCGTTCGGGTCGGTCGGCGGGGCAGAACAGCCACCCAGGCCCATCGTTGCCAAGCGCCATCAGTTCACACCGCCCGTCTCGCTCGCAGGAAGCTTGCGCACCATGGTCTTTCGTGACGCCGTCGCGACGACGTCACCGTGTTGGTTGCGGCCGACGTGGGAGAACGTGACGATGCCTTCCCCCGGGCGGCTCTTCGACTCACGCTTGTCGGTGATCTCGGTCTCGGCGTAGAGGGTGTCACCGTGGAACATCGGCTTGGGAAATGCCACGTCACTGAAGCCGAGGTTGCCGACGATGGTGCCCTGGGTCAGCTGGGCCACCGACAGTCCGACGAGAGTCGACAGCGTGAACATCGAATTGACCAGCCGCTGATTGAACGGCGGCAGCGCGTCAGCGAAGGCAGCATCCAGATGCAACGCCTGCGTGTTCATGGTCAGCGTGGTGAACAGCACGTTGTCGGCCTCGGTGATGGTGCGACCGGGGCGGTGCTGGTACAGCACGCCGGTCTCGAACTCCTCGAACCACAGCCCGCGCTGAACTATCACCCGCTTGTCGCTCACAGGCCGACCTCCCGCGCGATCAGCATGAGCTGGACTTCCGTCGTACCCTCGCCGATTTCGAGGATCTTGCTGTCACGGTAGTGACGCGCGACCGGGTACTCGTTCATGAAGCCGTAGCCGCCAAAGACCTGCGTGGCGTCGCGGGCGTTGTCCATGGCGGCTTCGCTGGCCACCAGCTTGGCGATCGATGCAGCCTTCTTGAAGGGCTTGCCCGCCAACATGAGTGCGGCGGCGTCGTAGTAGGCGGTGCGGGCGGTGTGGGCGCGGGCCTCCATGCGCGCGATCTTGAACGCGACCGCCTGGTAGGTTCCGATCGCGACGCCGAACGCCTCGCGTTCCTTGGCGTACTTGACACATTCGTCGACGCAGCCCTGCGCGACACCGACGGATAGCGCGGCGATCGCGATCCGGCCCTCATCGAGGATGCGCAGGAAGTTCGCATAGCCGCGACCCTGCTCACCCAGCAGGTTCTCCTGCGGCACCCGCACGTCGTCGAAGCTCAACGGGTGGGTGTCCGACGCGTTCCAGCCGACCTTGTCATACGCCGGTTCTGCGGTGAATCCCGCGGTGGGGACCGGCACCAAGATCGACGAGATCTGCTTGCGCCCATCGGTTTCCCCGGTCACGGCGGTCACGGTGACCAGCTTGGTGATGTCGGTGCCCGAGTTCGTGATGAACTGCTTGGAGCCGTTTATCACCCAGTGCCCGTCGTCGAGCTTCGCGGTCGTCCTGGTGGCGCCCGCATCGGTGCCACCACCAGCTTCGGTCAAACCGAAGGCACCGAGCGCCTTGCCGCTGGCCAGCAGTGGTAACCACTCCTCTTTCTGCGCGTCGTTGCCGAAGCGGTACACGGGCATGGCACCGAGCGATACGCCGGCCTCCAACGTGATCGCGACGCTCTGGTCGACCTTGCCGAGTTCCTCTAGGGCCAGACACAGCGCGAAGTAGTCACCGCCCATGCCGCCGTACTCCTCGGGGAACGGCAGCCCGAACAATCCCATGTCGGCCATCCCCGAAACGACCTCGTAGGGGAACGAGTGCTCGGCGTCGTGCTTGGCCGACACCGGGGCGACGACGGTCCTGGCGAAGTCGCGGACGGTCTTGGCGAGCTGCTCGTAGTGATCCGGCAGCGTGCCGGTGGACAAAAAGTCACTCATGATTGGGCTCCTCGGTTTTGGCTTCCATGGCATTGCCGGCACCGCCGGCGGTGATCCGGGCCAACGTTTGGCCCACCTTGACTTGGTCGCCGACGGCGACGAATAGTTCGACGACACCGTCGACGGGCGCGGACAGTGCATGTTCCATCTTCATGGCCTCGACGGTGACCACGGTCGTCCCCGCGGTGACGGTCGCCCCGTCCGCCGGGCCGATGGCGACCACCGATCCTGGCATGGGGCTGACGAGTTCGGCGTCGCCGCTGTGTTCCTCGTCGGGGCGGACGGGCGCCTCGCGTACCTCTTCGATCGCGGTCGTCCGCCCGTTGCCCGACAGCCAGATCGTCCCGTCGGCGGCGGCGGTGACGTACTCGGTGCGCAGCCCATCGATGGTGACGACCAGATCGCGGCCGACCAATTTAGCTGACAGCGTATGGATTTCGCCGTCCTCGATGCGGGCGGTGGCCGCATCGGGGGTACCACTGAGGTGGACGTGATCGGTGCGTTCGCCCGCGCGCAGCCGGAACGTGCTTGGCGCTCGCTCTCCGACCCGCCAGCCCGACGGTACGGCCCAGAGGTCCCCCGGCGCGGAGGGCCACAGTGCCAGCCAGCGGCGGGCGGCGGCGGTGATCAGTTCCTCGTCGCTGGCCTGGATCCCGACGTAGTCCGGGGTGCGACGGTCGAGCAGCCCGGTATCGAGTCGACCCGCGGCGACGTCGGGGTCTGCGAGCAGAAAGCGCAGGAAGTCGATGTTGGTGGTCACACCGAGCACCGCGGTGTCGGCCAGGGCGCGATCGAGCGCCTTCAGCGCCGACGGCCGGTCCTCGGCGTGAGTGATGATCTTGGCGAGCATCGGGTCGTAGTCGCTGCCCACCACGGTGCCCGGGTAGATGCCTGAATCAACTCTTGCGGTGCGTGATTCGACGATGTCGAGCACCGTCCCACCCGTCGGAAGGAAGTCTCGCGCCGGGTCCTCGGCGTACACCCGAGCTTCGATGGCGTGGCCCGACATGGTGACGTCGTCCTGCGTCAACGGCAGCGTCTCTCCTGCCGCGATGCGCACCTGCAGCTCGACGAGGTCGACACCGGTCACCAGTTCGGTGACCGGATGCTCGACCTGCAGCCGCGTGTTCATCTCCATGAAGAAGAACTCGTCGGGGCGGTCAGCGGAGACGATGAACTCGACGGTGCCCGCCCCGGAGTAGTCGACGCTGCGGGCGGTGTCGCACGCCGCGGCACCGATCCTGGCGCGAGTGGCCGGGTCGAGCAGCGGCGACGGTGCTTCTTCGATGACCTTCTGGTGACGGCGCTGCAGACTGCACTCGCGTTCACCGAAGTGCACCACGTTGCCCTTCCCTGGGCCGATCCCGTCGGCGACGACCTGGACCTCGATGTGCCTGGGGTTCAACACGAACCGCTCGAGGAACAGCGTGTCGTCACCGAAGGCGGAGGCGGCCTCACGGCGCGCGGAGACTAGGGCGGCCGGCAGCTCGGAGGCCTGGTGCACCACCCGCATGCCCTTGCCGCCACCACCTGCGGACGGCTTGACGAGGACGGGGAAGCCGACCTCTGGCGCACCGCCGATCAGATCGTCATCGGTGAGGCCGGGCCGGGAAATGCCTGGCACCACGGGTACGCCGAACGCCGACACGGCCGCCTTGGCCGCGATCTTGTCGCCCATGGTCTGAATCGCCGTCACCGGTGGCCCGATGAACGCGACGCCTGCTCGCTGCAGCGCCTGCGCGAATTCGGCATTCTCCGAGAGGAATCCGTAGCCGGGGTGGACCGCATTGGCTCCCGTGCGCCGAATTGCATCGAGGAGCGCGTCGATGCAGAGATAGCTTTGCCGGGCCGGCGCGGGCCCGATGCGGACGGCGACGTCAGCCTCGGCGACGTGCCGAGCCCCCGCGTCGGCGTCACTGTAGACCGCGGCGGAGCGAATTCCCATGGCCCGCAACGTGCGGATGACCCGCACGGCGATCTCTCCGCGGTTGGCAACCAGCACGGTGTCGAAACTCCGCGCGGTCTTGGAAGTCGTAGAGGTCACGGGGTCACATCCTGAAGACGCCGTAGGACACGGGCTCGAGAGGAGCCTGTGCCACGACTGAGAGGGCCAGGCCGACAACCGTTCTGGTGTCGGCAGGGTCGATGACACCGTCATCCCAGAGCCGTGCCGTGGAGTAGTACGGGTTGCCCTGGTGTTCGTACTGTTCGCGAATGGGGGCCTTGAACGCTTCTTCTTCCTCGGGAGTCATCTCGCCGCGAACGGTAGCCAGCACCGAGGCGGCCTGTTCGCCACCCATCACCGAGATTCGCGCGTTCGGCCACATCCAGAGGAAGCGAGGCGAATACGCGCGCCCACACATCGAGTAGTTGCCAGCACCATATGACCCGCCGATGACGACGGTCAGTTTGGGTACCCGCGCGCACGCGACGGCGGTCACCATCTTTGCGCCGTGCTTGGCGATGCCGCCCGCCTCGTAATCGCGACCGACCATGAAGCCGGCGATGTTCTGCAGGAACAGCAGCGGTGTGGAGCGCTTGTCGCACAGCTCGATGAAATGCGCTCCCTTTACCGCTGATTCGCCGAAGAGAACGCCGTTGTTGGCCACGATCCCGACGGGGTGACCATGGATTCGGGCGAACCCGGTGACGAGGGTGGTGCCATACTCGGCCTTGAACTCGGCGAACTCGCCACCGTCGACGATGCGGGTGATGACCTCATGCACGTCGTAGGACACCCGCGAGTCGATGGGCACGACGTCGTAGAGCTCGCTCTGATCGGCGACGGCGTCGACCGTCGGCCGGACGTCCCACGGAGCCGGCGTCCGCGGCCCCAGCGTGGCGACGATGTTCCGCACGATCCGCAGCGCGTCGCGATCGTCGTGTGCGAGATGGTCGGTGACGCCCGAGACCTTCGAGTGCAGGTCACCGCCGCCAAGCTCCTCGGCCGTCACCACCTCGCCGGTGGCGGCCTTCACCAGCGGCGGCCCGCCAAGGAAGATCGTGCCCTGATTGCGCACGATCACGGCCTCATCGCTCATGGCGGGCACGTAGGCGCCGCCCGCGGTGCAGGATCCGAGCACGGCGGCGATCTGCGGGATGCCCTGCGCGCTGAGGTTGGCCTGGTTGAAGAAGATCCGGCCGAAGTGTTCGCGATCGGGGAAGACCTCGTCCTGCCGCGGCAGGAAGGCCCCGCCGGAGTCGACGAGATAGAGGCACGGCAGCCGGTTCTGGGCCGCAACCTCTTGTGCGCGAAGGTGTTTCTTCACGGTGATCGGGTAGTAGGTACCACCCTTGACCGTCGCGTCGTTGGCCACGATCAGGCATTCCCGACCCGATACCCGGCCGATGCCCGTGATCATCCCCGCGCCGGGGCACTCGTCGTCGTACATGCCGTCGGCGGCCAGCGGTGCCAATTCCAGGAACGGGCTACCCGGATCGAGCAGTCCGTCGACTCGGTCGCGCGGCAATAGCTTGCCCCGGCTGACGTGACGCTCGCGCGCGCGTTCGGAGCCGCCACGTGCGGCGACGGCGAGCTTCTCGCGCAACCGTTCCACCAACGCGAGGTGTTGGTCGCGATGAGATACGAGCGCTGCCATGCCCACCCGTTTCATTTGAGTTAATGATGACTAACTGGTGGTATGTTAGTGAGCATTAACCGAAATGTCTACAGGCACTAGGGGGCGGAAATGGTGGAGACGTCACCGCCGGTCCCGACGACGACGCGCCGCAGCAAGGCCAAGTCAGATCGCCGCTCGCAGCTCATCGCCGCCGCCGAGCGGCTCGTCGCGGAACACGGGTACCTGGCCGTTCGTCTCGAGGACATCGGCGCGGCCGCCGGGGTGACCGGGCCCGCCATCTACCGCCACTTCCCCAATAAGGAAGCACTGCTGGTCGAACTGCTGGTCGGGATCAGCACCCGACTGCTGGCAGGTGCCACCGACGTCGTCGCAGGCACCGACGACCCAGCCGTCGCGCTCGACCGCCTGATCGACTTCCACCTCGACTTCGTCTTCACCGAGCCCGACTTGATTCGAATTCAGGACCGCGACCTCGCGCACCTCCCCGTCGCGGCGAAGCGCCAGGTGCGACGCGCTCAGCGCCAGTACGTCGAAACCTGGGTCGACGTCCTGCGTCGACTGTCGGGCGACCTCGACGAAAGCGATGCCCGGCTGATGGCACACGCGACCTTCGGGTTACTCAACTCCACCCCGCACAGCGTTAGGCCCGGCGCGGTGCGCGACTCGTCCCGTGCCGTGCTGAGGTCGATGACCCTGGCCGCGCTCGCCTCTGCCCGACACGCCTAGTACCAGACGCGCCTGCCGCCGACCGCGTGCCCGGCCGCACCGAGCAGCCAGAAGATGGCTCCGATGACCAAGGCCACGACGCCGACATAGGTCAGAATCGGCACGCCGAAGATCAAGCCAAGAACGAGAAGAATGACGCCGATGGCAATCATGGTGACTCCTTTGAACGGGTTGGTTACTGGCTGGGTTGCGGCACGTTGACGTTGCAGTTCGCCACCTTGGGATTCGCACCCGCATAGTTCAGTGGCCCGGCGACCACCGTGAGAGCGATGGTTCCTGCTGTTGCGCAATTGGTTTCAGCGGTCTTGAAGTAGTCCCGTTGATACGCGGCGAAGACCCCGATGAGCAACCAGACGAGCACGATCGTGCCGATGATTCCGCTTCCTCGCATGCTGGACCTCCATGTCACTGTCCGCCCGTGCGGCGTCGCTAGGGTTTACCCAGCCGACAATTGCGATAAACCCCGCAACGGTGAACCATCGCGACCCGATCGGACCTGGCAGGCCGGGTCGCCAGCGCAGGTACCCTGCAGACATGAGGTGGACATGACCGATCCATCAAGCCGTGACGGGTGGGACCAGGAACATCCCGGTACCTACAACTACCCCGCCTTTCCCGGCTCGCCGTACGGCCAGCAGGCGCCGTACCCATCGGCGTACCCGGCGCCCGCCGCGCCCCAGCCCACCGAGCAACTTCCGGCATATTCGCCATACGGGTACAACCCGTACGCAACGGGGCAGTACGGTCCGCCGAACCAGCCGCCGCCCGAGCCGCCGAAGCCGGGTGGTCCCAACCCGCGGCGCTGGCTCTGGATACTGGCGGCCATCGCGCTTCTGATCGTCCTCGGGCTGGTCATCGGACTGGTGATCGTCAACAGCTCGCAACAGAACACGGTGGTGGCGCCCCCACAGACGCCAATCGAGCCGACCATGACGGCGCCGTCGACGACGTCTCGCACGCCCACTACGACGCGAACCACCACCACCGCGCCGACGACTACGCCCGGAATCGCCCCGCCCGATCAGACGGACCCGAGCGACACGCACACCGTCGTCTACACGGTCGAAGGCGAGGGCCGCGCGATCAGCATCCTGTACCTCGACAGCGGCGGCGTTCTACAGACCGAGTTCAACGTTCTGCTGCCGTGGACCAAGGAGGTTCAGCTCGCAGGGGCGGCCAACAGCTCCGCGAGCGTCAGCATCGTCAACGTCGGCCGGGAACTCACCTGCTCGATCACCATCGACGGCACCGAAACCCAACGAAACACCGGTACGGGCTTGACGTTGTGCACGTCATTGGGGACCCGCTAGCGCGAACGGGTCGGCACCCGCACGCCCAGAATCGCCACCAGTCCCAGCACCAGCACGGTGACCAACCCGCCGAGGCCGGCGCGGTCGGAGCCGAAGACGTCGATGTAGGTGAAGAACAGCAGCGGCGCCAGGAACGAGGCGGCCCGGCCCGTCGTCGTGTAAAGGCCGAAGGCCACGCCCTCCTTGCCCTCCGTCGACATCCGCATCATCATCGTTCGCGCCGACGACTGGGTGGGGCCGACGAACAGACACAGCAACAGCCCGCAGATCCAGAACGCCACGACACCGGACTGGGTCAATAGCACGATGCCCACCACGACCATCGACATCAGCGAGCCGACGATCACCGGTTTGGACCCGATGCGGTCATCCAGCAGACCTCCGACGACGGCGCCGATCGCCGCGATCACACACGCGCAGACACCGAACAGCAAGACCTCGGCGGGCGACACCCCGTACACCGTCACGCCGACCACAGCCCCGAACGAGAACACCCCCGTCAAGCCGTCGCGGAAGATGGCACTGGCAAACAGGTAGTACACGACGTGATGGTCGCGCCGCCACTCCCCCTTCACCTCCAGCCACAGCGCCCGGTAGGCACCGAACACTCCCACGGCCGGCGGGCGATCTTCGGTGTCAATGACTTTCGACGTGATCAGCAAAGGCAGCGCGAACAACGCAAACCACGCGGCGGTCAAAAGCATTGCAGCTCGGACGTTCTGACCGTCGTCGTGAGGCAGTGACAGCGCGCCCCGGGTGTCGCCGTCACCCTCGATGAAACCGAGGTACACGACGAGCAGCAGCATGACGCTGCCGAAGTAGCCTGCTGCCGAACCGAATCCGGACACCCGGCCCGACGTCTCCGGGGTCGACAGCTGTCGCAGCATCGCGTTGTACGGCACCGTGGACAGATCGCTGAACGCAGCGGTGCACGCGAGCAGCACCAATCCCGGCCACAGGTAGTGGTAGTCGGCGCGGATGAGGCTCATGACCGACGTCAGCGCCACGACCACCCCCGTCAGGATGGCCAGTACGGTGCGGCGGCGGTGCGGTGCGTCGACGAGAACACCCGTGGCCGGTGCGAGCAGCGCGACGAACAACCCCGCGATCGTCAACACCCGGCCAAGCCAACTCGCGGGCGTCGTCGCCCCCGGCAGCCCCGCCCCGACCTGTTCGGTCAGATACACCGAGTAGACGAACGTAACGACGATCGCGTTCACACCGGTGGCGCCGCAGTCCCACAACGCCCACGCCACGACGGGAAGTCGCCCCGCGGTTCTGGTCCCCGCGGGGTTGGTCATGACCGCACTCTATTGGTACCTACGATTGGGCCATGTCCGTACCCGCTCCCAGTCCCGACGCGCGCGCCGTCGTCACCGGCGCCTCCCAGAACATCGGTGAGGCATTGGCCACCGAGCTCGCCGCCCGTGGACACCACCTGATCGTCACCGCCCGCCGCGAAGACGTGCTGACGGGGCTGGCGAGCCGACTGACCGACCGCTATGGCGTCACCGTCGAGGTGCGCCCGGTCGATCTGGTGGACCCCACCCAACGCGCCGAACTCTGCACCGAACTCGCGCAGCGCAACGTGTCCATCCTGTGCGCCAACGCAGGCACGGCCACGTTCGGCCCGGTCGCCAACCTCGACGTCGAAGGCGAGAAGGCGCAGGTTCAGCTCAACGTGCTCGGCGTCCACGACCTGGTGCTGGCCGTGCTGCCGGGGATGGTCGCACGACGTGCGGGCGGCATCCTGATCTCCGGCTCGGCGGCGGGCAACTCCCCGATTCCGAACAATGCGACCTATGCGGCGTCCAAGGCCTTCGTGAACACGTTCAGCGAGTCGCTGCGCGGCGAAGTCAAGCCGCTCGGCATCCACGTCACCGTGCTGGCACCCGGGCCGGTACGCACCGAGCTGCCGAATCCCGACGAGCAGTCACTCGTCGAGAAGCTGATCCCCGACTTCCTCTGGATCTCCACCGAGCACACCGCGAAGTTGTCGTTGGATGGCCTGGCGCGCAACAAGATGCGCGTCGTCCCCGGGGTTACGTCCAAGGCGATGTCGGTGGCCAGCGGATACGCCCCGCGATCCATCGTCACGCCGATCGTCGGCGCGGTCTACAAGAAGCTCGGTGGCGACTAGCTCGCTCAGCGGCGCCGACGCGTGCCGGTGCCGAACACGCTGCGGGTGATCTCCCGTCCGGCGACGGTAGCCGCCGACCGGATGAAGCTCTTGAAGGCGGAGCTCTGAATCACTTCCTCGACCATGCTGGGGCCTTCCGGCGCGGGCGTCGAGATCTTCCCACTCCCTGATGCGCTGGCCAGCCCGCCGCCAGAGACGGGTGGCGGCGGGGCCTCTGGTGGCGCCACCTTGGCGTTGAGTCGCTCGTAGGCGGACTCCCGGTCGATGGTCTGGCCGTACTCGGCTTGCAGGGGGGACGCCTTCGCCGCGGCGCTGATCGCGTCGGGACCGATGGTGTCCATCAGTGAGCGCGGAGCCCGCATCCTGGTCCACGCCACCGGCGTCGGCGCGCCCCTCTCGGAGAGCACGGTGACGATCGCCTCGCCGATGCCCAGTGACGTCAGCGCCTCCTCGAGGTCGTAGACGGTGGTCTTCGGGTACGTGCGCACCGTCTTCGTCAGCGCCTTCTGATCATCGGGGGTGAAGGCGCGCAACGCGTGCTGCACGCGAGCACCCAGCTGAGACAACACGTTATTGGGCACGTCGGTGGGCAACTGCGTGCAGAAGAACACGCCGACGCCCTTGGAACGGATGAGCTTGACGGTCTGCTCGACCTGCTCGAGGAACGCCTTGGACGCATCGTTGAACAGCAGGTGCGCCTCGTCGAAGAAGAACACCAGCTTCGGCTTGTCGACGTCACCGACCTCCGGCAGCGTGGTGAACAGATCTGCCAGCACCCACATCAGGAACGTCGAGAACATGACCGGCCGAGCCGCCTGGGCGCCCAGCTCCAACAGCGTGATGACACCGCGACCCTGCGCGTCGAATCGCATCAAGTCCTTTGGTTCGAGCTCCGGTTCACCGAAGAAGGTGTCGGCGCCCTCCGCCTCGAGGTTGACCAGGGCACGCAGGATGACACCCGCGGTGGTCGGCGACACCGCACCGAGTTCCTTGAGCTCCGGCTTGCCCTCATCACTGGTCAGGAACTGGATCACCGAGCGCAGGTCCTTGAGGTCGAGCAGGGAGAACCCCTTCTGGTCTGCCCAGTGGAAGATCAGGCCGAGGGTCGACTCTTGAGTCGCGTTGAGCCCAAGCACCTTCGACAGCAGAATCGGCCCAAAGCTGGTGATGGTGGCACGGACCGGGACGCCGATGCCCGTGGTGCCCAGCGACAGGAACTCCACCGGGAACGCGGTCGGCGTCCAGCTGTCGCCCGTGTCGGCGGCCCGTTGGGTGGTCTTGTCCCCCGGCGTGCCTGGGCGCGACAGCCCCGACAGATCGCCCTTGACGTCGGCCATGACCACCGGCACCCCGGCGGCCGAGAGTTGTTCGGCGAGCACCTGCAGCGACTTCGTCTTGCCGGTACCCGTGGCCCCAGCGACGAGACCGTGACGGTTGACGGTGGCCAGCGGAATCCGGACCTGCGCGGTCGGGTCGGCGACGCCGTCCACGACCACGGAGCCCAGCTCGAGGGCCTGTCCTTCGACGGCATAACCAGCAGCAATCTGTTGCGCGGGGGTGGCAGTCGCTTCTGTACTCATGCGGGCGACACTACTGGGCGGGCCTCGATCGAGCAGGGGGTTGGGGCCGCCCCAGACGGACCCTGTCGGGCTGTGCGAATACTGTTGATCGCTGTGCGTGACGAACTTGTATGGATCGACTGCGAGATGACGGGGCTCGACCTCAAGTCAGACCGACTCATCGAGATTGCAGTCCTGGTGACCGACGGCGAGCTCAACCTGCTGGGCGAGGGCCTCGACGTGGTGATCCACGCCGACGATGCGGCGCTCGCCGGAATGGTCGACGTGGTCGCGACGATGCACCGCAAGTCGGGGCTGACCGATGAGGTGCGGGCGTCCACCGTCGACGTGCCCACCGCTGAGGCGATGGTCCTCGACTACATCCGGGGACACGTCAAGCAGCCCAACACCGCGCCGCTGGCCGGCAATTCGATCGGCACTGACCGCGGCTTCATCGCACGGGACATGCCCGCATTGGACGACTTTCTGCACTACCGGATGATCGACGTCAGCTCGATCAAGGAGCTGTGCCGTCGCTGGTATCCGCGCATCTACTTCGGGCAGCCGGAGAAGGGCCTTGCGCACCGGGCACTCGCCGACATCCACGAGTCGATCCGCGAGTTGAAGTATTACCGCAGCACTGCTTTCGTGGCCGCCCCTGGACCCACGACCAGCGACATTGCCGCGGTCGCTGCGGAGCTCGGACCGCCCACCGAAGACTCGACGCAAATGGATTCGGCCGCAGACCGCCCGAGCGGTTAAGATCGGTAGCGCTGCAGTGCCCTCACGGGCAACGCAGTCATGGTGGCTGTAGTTCAGTTGGTAGAGCACCAGGTTGTGATCCTGGCTGTCGCGGGTTCGAGTCCCGTCAGTCAGCCAGCAGGTCGGAGGGCGTGTACGCCCTCCGACTTTCTGCTTTCTGGGTCACGCTGCGTTCTCGGTGGCGCTGGCTAGACGTTGGCGTTGCCGGCCTTCCACTGCTCCCAAGGGACGTTCCAGTCGCCGAGGCCGTCGGTACCCGGCAACACGGATCCGACGGTGTTGGAGACCTCGACGATGTCACCACGCTTGGTGTTCTCGTAGAACCACAGCGCATTGCTGGTGCTCACGTTGAGGCAGCCGTGGCTGACGTTGCTATAGCCCTGACTGCCGACCGACCACGGCGCCGCGTGGACGTAGATGCCGCTGTAGGACATTTGCGTGGCGTAGTCGACCTCGGTGCGGTAGCCGTTCGGCGAGTTCGACGGGACGCCGTAGGTCGAGGAGTCCATCACCATGTGCGAGAGCCGGTCACCGATGATGTAGGTGCCGTTGTTCGTCGGTGTGCTGCTCTTGCCCATCGAGATCGGCATGGTCCTGACGACCTCGCCATTGCGACGGACGGTCAGCGTCTTCGTGTCGTCGTCGGCGGTCGCGATGACCTCGTCACCGATGGTGAAGTGCGTCGTGACGTTCTCCTGGCCGAACAGCCCGTCGCCGAGATCGACGCCGTAGGTGTTCACGGCGACGTCGACCGTCGTCCCCGGCTTCCAGTAAGACGCTGGGCGCCAACGTACTTCGCGATTGCTGAGCCAGTAGAACGCGCCATCGACCGGAGGATTGGTCGTGACGGTGATCGCCTTCTCCGCGGCAAGCCGGTTCGGGACGTTCTCGTCGAACCGGACGGCGACGGGCTGGCCGACGCCAACCACCTCGCCGTCATTGGGAAGCAGGTAGGGCATCGTCAAGTTCTCGGGCGAATGCGTCTGGAAGGTCATCGAACGGCTCGTCACGCCGCCGAGCCCGAGTGACTGCGCGCTGAGCGTGTACTTCTTGTTGTAGCCAAGCGGCTCGGTGGTCATCCAGCGCAGACCGTCGGGGCTGAGCCGACCCGCGATCGTGGCGCCGCCGTCGTTGGTCATCGTGACGGCGCCGAGAACCCCGTCCTCCGCGCTGACCGTCACGGGTGAGTCGACCGTCACGCCCACCGCACCGTCGGTCACCGACGCGGTGAGCTTGGGGACGAGGAGGTCACCGAACGGCGTGCCCTTGTCGGTGATGGTCTGAGGCTGGGGCGCCGGGGCAGGCGTGCTGTTGCAGGCGCTGATGCCGAACACGACGGCGGGCACCAGGAGAACGACCCCCAGCCAGTTGCTCGTCCGACGTGGACGGGTCGCCGATTGGACCTGCCACATGCTCTAACACCTTCCGACCTGGTTCACACCGAATTCCCACCTACTTGCCAGTAGTGTAAGGGAATCCCACGACACGAGCGCCTCGGTTTTGCTGGCCCCCGCGCTTCGGACATTCGGATTTCACCCAGCGCCCAGAGGCTGTTATCGTCTCTCACGCGCGCCGTTAGCTCAGTTGGTAGAGCAGCTGACTCTTAATCAGCGGGTCCGGGGTTCGAAACCCTGACGGCGCACCACACAATCGGGTCGGCGACGGCCCGATTTTTTGGTTTCTGCACAAACGCCGACGACGTGGCTGAATGCAATCCGCGATTGGCAGCACCCGGATCCTTGGATAGCGACTGACGCTAGGGTAAATTATTACTCAGATTTACTAGCCCCAATGCCAGACGTGTGCTGAGATCCGCGCTGACCGCCTAGTTTTTGCGCCAACTACCTACGAAATCTGCGGCGGCGTCAGCTCCGACCTGGGATAACGTCGAGGTTTCAAGAACACGAAATCGGGTATTCACTGCTACCATCGTGTTAGCTACAGCTATAAGTATCGGTAACCGCTATGATTTCCCAGACAGGAACGAGGTCTTAGCTGATGTCCACCGCAGGTGCGGCCGCCTCGACTGTCGCGTCACCCCTCGCGGTTGACGGTGCCGACGGCGAGCAGCGCGTCGTGGTGGTCTACAACTGCACCAGGCTCGGCCTCACGGCCAACCCGCCCGGCTTCTCGTTCAAGAACTTCTTCCGCTTCGGCCGACGCCGCCGCTGACCTCCGCTTTTCAGCGGTTCCTGAACCGTCGAATCACGACCAGCACGATGACGGTGCCCAGCCCCGCGATCGATACCGCGACGACGGGCTTCTTCACGAACTGCACCACGCCTGCCTTGACGTCATCGGCGATCCGCGCGGGATTCGCCCGCTCGGCGAGGGCATCCACCGTGCTCGCGAGCTGCTCGCGCGCCACGTCGATGTCCTGCTTGATCTTGTCGGGATCCCGGTCGGCCACGTCAGCCCCTTCAATCGCGTTGCTGTCTTGGGGAATTACCCTAGAGCAGCCACGCGACAGCCATACGACCGCAGTCGTGCACCGGCCGACCGAAGGGACATTCACGCATGCCAACGACCCCCCGCCTCGCGGTGGGCGACAAGGCCCCCGCCTTCAGCCTGTCCGACGCCGACGGCAAGGCCGTCAAGCTCAGTGACTACAAGGGCCGCAAGGTCGTCGTCTACTTCTACCCTGCCGCGTCCACACCTGGCTGCACCAAGCAGGCCTGCGACTTTCGGGACAGTCTGACGGAGCTGAACGAGGCGGCCCTCGACGTCATCGGCATCTCCCCCGACAAGCCGGAGAAGCTCGCGAAGTTCCGCGACGCAGAGGGACTGACGTTCCCGCTGTTGTCCGATCCCGAGCGCAAGGTGCTCACCGAGTGGGGTGCCTTCGGCGAGAAGTCGATGTACGGCAAGACCGTTCAGGGCGTCATCCGTTCGACGTTCGTCGTCGACGAGAAGGGCAAGATCGAGGTCGCCCAGTACAACGT
>NZ_JAVRQA010000038.1:0-17018 GCF_032161845.1 Mycobacterium sp. | reverse complement strand
GCGGCGGATGCTGCTGACCGGGGACATCATCGAGGCGGCCGAGGTCGAACACCTCGGCGTCTTCACCGAGACGTGTGACCCCGGCCGGGTCGCCGCGCGCGCCAGGTACTGGGCCGAGAAGGCGGCCAAGATGCCCGCCGACGGAGTGGTGATCGCCAAGGAGGCGTTCCGGCTCGTCGAGCAGAGCCAGGCCTACCAGGGCGAAGAGGTGGCCAGCTATCTGTTCCACGCCTACGGCACCAACCTGCAGTTCGCCGAGGGCGAGTTCAACTTCGTCAAGACCCGCGCTCGGCACGGCACCAAGGAGGCGTTCCGGCTGCGTGACGAGCACTTCCATGTGCCCGAGCCGGAGTGATCGTGCGGTTCGTGACTAGGGTCACCTACTGCTGGCAATACAATCTCTGCTACTTTTGTAACGTCGTCTACGTCAAAATCCGAGGTCGTGAGATATGTCAACACCAGTCATCGTCGGAGCCGTCCGGACCGCGATCGGCCGTTCCTTCAAGGGCACGCTGGTCAACACGCCCCCCGAGACGCTGATCACGACGGTTCTGCCGGAGGTCGTC
The DNA here is from genome assembly GCF_032161845.1 of Mycobacterium sp. GTDB lineage: Bacteria > Actinomycetota > Actinomycetes > Mycobacteriales > Mycobacteriaceae > Mycobacterium. The sequence goes on along the minus strand of NZ_JAVRQA010000038.1, from coordinate 16,452 downwards.
CGCCGGTCCGGCATCAACCCGGCCGACATCGACGACATCATCTTCGCCGAATCGCACTACGGCGGCGGTGACCTCGCCCGTTACGCCGCGGACGCCGCTGGGTGGTCGCACGTGCCAGGCCAGTCGGTCAACCGGCACTGCGCGGGCAGCCTCACCGCCATCGGCAACGCGTCGGCGCAGATCGGCTCCGGCATGGAGCGGGTGCTGATCGCCGGTGGCGTGCAGTCGCTGTCGATGACACCGCTGACCAACTGGCGCATCCCCGGCCCCGAGCTCAAGTTCGAGGAGCGGTGGATGCCGCCGACTCATGTCGAGACGCCGGACGCGCCGTCGAAGGACATGTCGATCACCGTCGGGTGGAACACCGCGCAGGCCATGGGCATCACCCGCGAGGAGATGGATGCGTGGGCGGCCCGATCGCATCAGCGCGCCATCGCCGCGATGGACGCCGGCAAGTTCGTCGACGAGATCATCCCGCTGAAGATCGAACTGCCGGACGGCTCGGTGATCGAGTTCAGCGTCGACGAGCATCCGCGCCGCGACACCACCGCGGAGAAATTGGCCGGACTCAAGGTCATTCACCCCGAGATCGAGGGCTTCTCGATCACCGCGGGCAACGCCAGCGGGACGAACGACGCGTGTGCCGCCGTGGCCGTCGTCGATCGCGACTACGCCTCGGCCGAGGGACTTGCGGTGATGGCCACTGTGAAGGCGTGGGGCGCGGCGGGTGTCCCGCCCCGTGACACCGGCCTCGGCGCCGTGAAGGTCATCGGCAAGGTGCTCGACCGCGCAGGCCTGAAGCCGTCGGACGTCGCACTGTGGGAGATCAACGAGGCGTTCGCGTCGGTCCCGATCGCGGCCTGCAAGGAGTACGGGTTAGACGAGGAGTTGGTGAACTTCTCCGGCAGCGGCTGCAGCCTCGGCCATCCGATCGCCGCGTCCGGTGCGCGCATGGTGACCACTCTGATCTACGAACTGCAGCGTCGTGGTGGCGGTATCGGCGTGGCCGCGATGTGTGCGGGTGGCGGCCAGGGTGGCGCCGTCGTGGTCGAGGTCTGAGGACCGACCTCAGCGGGTTCCGGCCTTGCGCCGCGGGGTGGTCGCCTTGCGGCGCTGCGTTGGATCCTCGTTGATCAGCCGCTCGGCGTGATCCAGGATGCAATCGAGCCCGAACTCGAAGTTCTTCTCGTCGGATGCACCGATCCGGTGGCCCTCATTGGTGACCTTGGCCAGCAACGGGGTGGTCTCCTGGTCGATGACCATCGTCTCCTCGAAGTCGCCGGGAGCATCGTCAGCTGCCCGGTTCTTGTCGTAGAGGCGTTGTAGCACCACGGATCCGCGGACGTGCACGGAGACGGCGGAGTACGTGTCGAAGGCGTCTTCGGGCGATAACCCGGCCTCGGCGAGGGTTTCGATGGCCTTCTCCACTGCGGCGACGCCGAGCTTGGCGGCCCGCGGGCTGAGGGCGGATCGGATGAGGATCAGATCACACAGTATTGGGTTGCCCAGGAACGTCTTTCGCATGACGCGCGCGTGGTTGCGGAGCGTCTCCCGCCAGTCGCTGGCTTCGATGTAGGGAGTCGCGAACACGTACTGCTTGAGCGCGCGATCGGTCATGGCGTTGAGGAGATCGTCCTTCTTGCGGAAGTACCAGTAGATGCTCGTCACGCCAACACCGAGGTGCTTGCCGAGCAACGGCATGCTGAGGTTGTCGATCCCGACCGCCTCGGCGAGCTCGAATGCGCCCTTGATGATGTCGTCGGGATTGATGGAGCCACGTTCGCGTCGTTGACGCTTTTCGGCGGTTACTTGCTTGGCCACGTGGCACCTCCATCGGATCGCTCGCTGGGTTCGGCGGAACACAATCTACCGGCAACGCATCCGCGAGCTGCGCCTACGAATGCGTGTCGACCCCGCCAACACTACCGTGAACCTTACCGGTAGGCATTCGATTACTTCGTGGGTCAGCTGGTCAGGGCCATGGCCGGGGCCGTCGACGGGCAGCGGATTCGCCCCGTCGGGGGCTACCGAAATGCCTATAGTAGGTTTCACCGGGTACCGGGTTTGGAAGCTTTCGAATGAGCAAGAGGGGCAACGTGGCCGACGAAGTCTTGACTGAGCGCCAAGGGCGAACGATCGTCATCACCATCAACCGACCGGAGGCGCGCAACGCGTTCAATCTGGCCGTCGCCAAAGGCCTCGCGGACGCGATGGACGAGCTGGACGACACCCCCGAACTGTCGGTGGCGATCGTGACCGGAGCCGGCGGAAACTTCTGCGCCGGGATGGATCTCAAGGCCTTCATGGCAGGCGAGGTCCCTTCGATTCCCGGACGCGGCATCGGTTTCACCGAACGGCCCCCGCGCAAGCCGGTGATCGCCGCGGTCGAGGGTTATGCGCTCGCCGGCGGCACCGAGATCGTGCTGGCGACCGATCTGGTGGTGGCGTCGAAGGTGGCCAAGTTCGGCATCCCCGAGGTCAAGCGCGGCCTGGTGGCCGCGGGCGGTGGGCTGCTGCGACTGCCACATCGGATCCCGTACCAGAAGGCCCTCGAACTGGCGCTGACCGGCGAGAGCTTCACCGCCGAGCAGGCAGCTCAGTGGGGTTTCGTCAACGTGCTCACCGAACCGGGTGAAGCGCTCGCGGGGGCACTGGCTCTGGCCGAGCGCATTTCTGCCAACGGGCCGTTGGCGGTCGCGGTGACCAAGGAGGTCATCGTCAAGTCCGCGGGGTGGAGTGAAGAGGAGATGTGGCGCAAGCAGCAGGAACTCATCATGCCGGTGTTCACGTCGAAGGACGCCATGGAGGGTGCGACGGCGTTCGCGGAGAAACGGGCGCCGAACTGGACCGGTTCCTGACGCTCGCCCATCGGGCCGCGCCCAGCGACTCCACCTGAGACTTCCCACCGCAAGGGAGCGAGAAGATGGCGACGGCGAAGGAAGCGCGCGACTGGGCGCGACACGGGCTGCGCGGTATCGGCGACTCGCTCTACACGCCGTTCTGCGGAACCGACGGCGATGACATCGATTGGGATGCCTACCGCACGTTGGTGCGGCACTGCGTCGGTGCCCTCGGCCACGAAATGCTTTGGTGCACCAGCGGTTTGTCGGAATTCTGGGCGTTGACTCTTGCCGAGCGCAAGCGTCTGCTCGAGGTGGCGATCTCCGAAGCCCGCGCGGTAAACCCCGACGTGGTGATTCAGTCCTGCACGTCGGCGATGGCCGCGAAGGACTGCCTGGATCTGACCAGGCACGCCCAGGAGGCCGGCGCGGACATCGTGTACATCCAGACGCCCGTCATGGAAACCCACGGCGGTGAAGGCGTTCTCAACTTCTTCCGCTACATCGCCGACCGCACCGACATCGCGCTTGGCATGTTCAACTCGCCGTCGTCGGGTTACGTGCTGACGGCGGTGGAGAGCGCACGCATCGCGACCGAAATTCCCGCCGTTTGCGCCACCAAGGAGGGCGCATTCCGTCCGGCGAACAGCCGCCGCTTGCACGAGTTGGCACCCGAATTGCAGATCTGGGAGTGCGACACCACGGTCTACCGCGCCGGGTGGCTCCGCGACGGCATCGTGTGCGCGGCCCAACTGGGCACCGCCGGCTACCTGATGGAGACGCCCGAGCGTCGGATCTTCACCGAGTACTGGAACCTGGTGTGGGACGGCAAGCTGATCGACGCCATGGACCACGCGCGGGTGACGGGCATGGATCAGTTCGAGCTCGATCGGGGTCCTTGGTATACCTGCTATCCGGGCCGCCCGGAGTACTTCACCCACTGGGGCGGCGCCTTCAAGTACGCGGCGTCGGTGCTCGGCCTGCCGATCGGCGATCACCCGCATTCCCGAGCCCCGCAAGCGGTCCTCCCAGAGGTCGCGAAACGCCAGATCCGCGAGGCCTACCAGAGCCTGGGACTGATCGACGGATGAGCCTCGAACGCGTTGCGGAAAGAGATACCGATAGGTGTACAGTATCTCCATACGTGCAGTTGGGAACCGATTCGAGCAGGTAAGGCTGGCCCATTGACCGTCCCCGATCAGAAGAGCCCCGTGCTCTACGACGTGCGCCCAACCGGCGTCGCCGTGGTCACGCTGAATCGACCCGACCGGCTCAACGCGTGGGGTGGCGGTCTGGCGTCGGAGTTCTACCGGTGCATGGACCGCGCCGAGGCGGACCCGTCGGTGCGGGTGATCATCCTGACGGGTAGCGGTCGGGCGTTTTGTGCAGGCGCCGACATGGGTGACGGCGGGAGCATCGGCGGGGCCAGTATCGGGGACGGCGACACCGACGTCACGGCACTTGTCGGCGAGCGCCACCCGCACTTCGTCACCGGTTTGCGCAAGCCGACCGTCGCCGCCATCAACGGCGCCTGCGCGGGCATCGGCCTGACTCAAGCCTTGATGTGCGACGTGCGGTTCGCCGCCGCGGGCGCCAAGATCACGACCGCCTTCTCACGCCGCGGCCTCATCGCGGAGTACGGCATCTCCTGGATCCTGCCGCGCGTGGTGGGCCACAGCGTTGCGCTCGATCTGCTGTTGAGCGGTCGGACCTTTCACGCCGAGGAGGCCGCGGAACTCGGACTCGTCAAGGCCGTCGTCGCGCCGGAGGACCTGATGGCGCACGCAGTGAGCTATGCCGAGGATCTGGCGGCGAATTGCGCACCCAGTTCGATGGCGGTGATCAAGCGTCAGGTCTACGACGATGCGCAGCGTGACCTCGTCGACGTCAGTGCGGACGCCGAGAAACTCATGCACGAGTCGATGGGCCGCCCCGACTTCATCGAGGGCATCACCGCCTTCTTCGAGAAGCGCCCGCCGAACTTCCCCCCGCTCTGCGAGTGACCGGACTGAAAGGACGGACAGCACAATGACTTTGGAAGGCAAGACGCTGGACTACCGGGCGATCGACGTCGACAACCACTACTACGAGCCGGTCGATTCGTTCACCCGCCACCTGCCCAAGGAGTTCAAGCGCCGCGGTGTGCAGATGCTCACCGAAGGCAAGCGCACCTTCGCGGTCATGGGTGGTGAGGTGAACCACTTCATCCCCAACCCGACCTTCGACCCGATCATCGAGCCGGGTTGTCTGGACCTGCTGTTCCGCGGCGAAATCCCCGAGGGCGTCGACCCGGCCTCGTTGATGAAGGTCGACCGGATGGCGAACCATCCCGAGTACCAAAACCGCGATGCGCGGGTGAAGGTCCTCGACCGGCAGAACCTCGAAACGGTGTTCATGTTGCCCACGTTCGCGTGCGGCGTCGAAGAGGCGCTCAAGGCCGACATCGACGCGACGATGGCGTCGGTGCATGCCTTCAACCTCTGGCTCGATGAGGACTGGGGATTCGACCGGCCGGATCACCGGATCGTCGCGGCGCCCATCATCTCGCTGGCGGATCCGGACAAGGCGGTCGACGAGGTCGAGTTCGTCCTGGCCCGCGGTGCGAAGATGGTACTGGTGCGCCCCGCACCGGTGCCCGGTGTGGTCAAGCCCCGATCGCTCGGCGACCGGTTGCACGACCCCGTCTGGGCGCGATTGGCCGAAGCCGGTGTCCCAGTTGGCTTCCACCTCAGCGACAGCGGCTATCTCGCGATCGCGGCGCTGTGGGGCGGCCAGGCGAAGTTCGAGGGCTTCGGCAAGAAGGACCCCCTCGACCAGATCCTGCTCGACGATCGGGCGATCCACGACACGATGGCATCGATGGTCGTGCACCAGGTGTTCACCCGTCATCCGGCGTTGAAGGTGGCCAGCATCGAGAACGGCTCCTTCTTCGTGTACCGGTTGATCAAGCGGCTGAAGAAGGCCGCCAACACGGCGCCGCACCACTTCAAACAGGATCCGGTGGAGCAGATCCGCAACAACGTGTGGATCGCGCCGTACTACGAGGACGACGTGAAGCTGCTCGCCGACACGATCGGCGTCGACAAGATCCTCTTCGGGTCGGACTGGCCGCACGGCGAAGGCCTCGCGGACCCGATGACGTTCACCGCCGACATTCCCCAGTTCCCGGAGTTCAGTGCCGAAGACACCCGGAAGGTCATGCGGGACAACGCCCTCGACCTCCTTGGCGTCGGCGTCCCCGCGGCCAGCTAGATGAGGGAGTGGACGATCGGCGCCGTTCTTGACGCCATTGCAACCGTCATCCCGGACCGGCCGATGACGGTGTGCGGTGACCGCACCAGCACCTTCGCCGACACGGGGGACCGCACGCGTCGGCTGGCGAACTTCCTGGCCAGCAACGGCTTTGGCGCATGTAGCGACCGCGGGTCCCTCGAACGGTGGGAATGCGGGCAGGATCGCGTGGCACTCGTCATGCACAACGATCTGTACCCGGACGCAGTCATCGGATGCCTCAAGGCCCGGACCGTCCCGGTGAACGTCAACCACTACTACACCCCTCGTGAAGTATCCGAACTGCTCGACTACGTCACGCCGCGGGTCGTCATCTATCACCGCTCCCTTGGCGCCAAGTTCGCCGACGTGCTCCCGCCGGACAGCGCGGACCTCCTCATCTCCGTCGACGATGGAAGTGACGCCCCATTGCTCGCCGGCGCGATCTCGCTCGACGATGCGCTAGCCCAAGGCGATTCCGACCAGGACATCGCCCCATCCGCCGACGATCTGCTGATGATCTGCACCGGAGGCACGACGGGTCGCCCCAAGGGCGTGCTCTGGCGCCAAGGCGACATCTACGTCTCGTCGATGAACGGTGCCGACCACGCCGCGGTGGACGAGATCCACGACAAGGTACGTCATGCCGGGCCCCCGTGGTTTGCCGTATCCCCACTGATGCACGCGGCCGGGATGTGGACGGCGTTCTCCGCGGTGCTGAGCGGTCAGACCACGGTCCTCTACGACACGAAGAACAAGTTCGATCCGCGCACGGTGCTCGAAACCGCCGAACGCCACCGAGTCGGGCTCATGACCATGGTCGGCGACGCCTACGCCGCTCCGCTGGTCGAGGAACTGGCCCGGCGGCCCTACGATCTCTCGGCGATGTTCGCCATCGGCACCGGAGGGGCCGCGACCAACCCGAAACATCAAGCGGCGCTGCTGGAGTACATTCCGCAGATCACCATAATCAATGGGTACGGGTCGTCGGAGACGGGGAACATGGGCTTCGGGCGCAGTCAGCGCGGGGAACGGAAGGACACCTTCGAGTTGCGCGACGGTGGACTGGTGCTCTCCGCGGACTACACGCGGTTCCTCGAGGCAGGTGAGGACGAGGTGGGCTGGGTTGCGCGCAACGGCCGCATCCCACTCGGGTACTTCAACGACGAAGAGGCCACCCGGCGGACCTTTCCCGAGGTCGACGGCCACCGGGTCGTCATCTCCGGGGACCGGGCGTCGATCGAGGCAGACGGCACGCTGAGACTCTTCGGCCGCGACTCCCTGGTCATCAACACCGGCGGGGAGAAGGTGTTCGTCGAAGAGGTCGAAGGAGTGCTGCGCGCGCACCCCGGGGTGGTTGATGCACTGGTGGTCGGTCGTGACAGCGAACGGTGGGGCCAGGAGATCGTGGCACTGGTCGAAGCCCACCCCGCGGCGGCGGTAACGCCAGAAGGCTTGCACGCCGACTGCGTCGCGCACCTGGCCCGGTTCAAGGCGCCCAAGGAGTTCCTCTTCGTAGAAAGGGTGCGCAGGCTTGGCAACGGAAAGGCCGATTACCGCTGGGCGAAGAGCGAAGCGGCGGGCCGCGCGGTGCTGCCGACGTGACCGGCATCGACTGTCTGGTCAACGTCCACTTCGGTGAGACGGACGAGCAACCGGCCTTCATGACGAGGGTGCGGGAGGACTACTTCAAGGGCCCGAAGTCGATGTTCGATCCCGTCGACCTCGGCGAACTTCTCGAGGAGATGGACGCCAACGGAGTCACCAAGGCGATCCTGATGGACAACCTGGCCAAGCCGTCGGTGACGGCGCGAAAGTTCGTCGAGGCCAGGCCGGACAAGTTTTCGCTCGCGATGGGCGGGGTGAACCTGCTGCGGCCGATGCCATCGCTGAGGGAGTTGACCGCCGTCGTGAAGGACCTGCCGGTCGCCTACGCCGTTGTGGGACCCAGCTTTTGGGGTGATGGCCAATATCCGCCGAGCGACGCCGTCTACTACCCGCTGTACACGAAGTGTGCCGAGACGGGCCTGCCGCTCTGCGTCAACACCGGTCTGCCAGGGCCGCCCATCCCCGGCGAGGTGCAGAACCCGATTCATCTGGACCGGGTGTGCGTACGCTTCCCCGAGTTGAAGCTGTGCATGATCCACGGCGCCGACCCCTGGTGGGACGTCGCGATCCGGCTGCTGATCAAGTACGAGAATTTGCGGTTGATGACGTCGGCGTGGTCGCCGAAGCGGCTGCCGGACAGTCTCCTTCACTACATGCGTACCCGTGGGCCGAAGAAGGTGATCTTTGCGTCCGACTGGCCGGTGCTTCGGATGAGCCGCGTGGTACCGGAGGCGCTCGCGCTGGACCTGCCGCCAGAGGTCCTCGAGAACTATCTCTACAACAACGCCGAGGAGTTCTTCTTCGGCACGCCCGAGGAGTGAGCATGGATCGCTACGAGTTGCGCAGGGAGGACTACAGTCTTTCCGAGGACCAGACCGACCTGCAGTCGGCCTACCAGAAGTTCTTCAAGGCCAACTGCTCGATCGAAGCGGTGCGGGCAGCCGAGGTGAGCGGCTTCGACAAGAGTTTGTGGGAGCGGTTGTGCGCCACGGGCGCAACGACGATGGCATTGCCGGAATCGGTCGGTGGCGACGGTGCCACCCTGGTGGATCTGACGCTGGTCGCGGAGGAGGTGGGTCGGTCGCTGGCTCCGGTCCCGTGGATCGACCACGTCTGCGCGGCCAGGTTGGTGGCGCGCCTTGGAGCGTTGGACGGCGGCGGCCAGATCGTCACCGGTGAGCAGATCGTTGGTCTCGATGCCGCGATCGACAGCTCCGCGGGCTCGAGGCTGATCCCGTCGGGTTCGGTCGCCGACCGGATCGTGCTGCGCGACGGTGATGACGTCGTGCTCATTGGGTTCGACACCCGCCCTACCCGGGTGGACAACATCGGCAAGTTGCCGATGGCATGGGTCGACCCGGCCACCGCGGACAGCCGTGCCGTGCTGGGTAGCGGCCCCGATGCCCTGGCGAGTTACCAACTCGCACTCGATGAGTGGCGACTTCTGACTGCTGCCGCGCTGGCCGGGCTCGTCGAAGAGACGATGACGATCGCGGCCGAATTCGCCAAGAACCGTTACACCCTCGGGGTACCCATCTCGACTTTGCAAGGCATTTCGCATCCGCTGGCGAACATGGCGATCGTCGTGCAAGGCGGTCGAGCGCTGGCCAGGCGGGCCGCCTGGTACCTGGACAACGAACCCGCCGAGCGGCCCGAACTGGGCCCCTCGGCGTTCGTATTCATGGCCGAAGAGGCGGCCAAGGCAGCGACGATGGCCGTCCACATCCAAGGTGGACTTGGCGTTTCGGCGGAGGCCGCGGCGACGGCATACCTGGTCAGGGCCAGAGGATGGCCGTTGGCCGGTGGTGATCCCGGCGCGGCCGCGATCCAGATCGCCGAGATCGTCGCCGCCCGCGAGAGCCGCTAGGGAGACGAGATGGACTTCTCACGAGTTGAACTGTCCGACGAGGACCAGACCTTCCTCGACGAGGCCCGTGCCATGCTGTCGAGCCAGGTGACCGAGGACGTGCTGCGGCGGGATCGCGAGACGGGGGACAACTTCGACGAAGGCGTCCACCTCGCGCTCGGCGCGGCGGGCTACATCTCCGGTGAATGGCGGTCCGAATCCGACGGCGGGTTCAGCAGGGTGCGCAACCGGCTCTGGCAACTCGAGAAGCGGCGGCACCACGTGCCGTGGGTGACGGCGGGCACCACGTCGATGATCGCGAAGTCGGTGGCCAAGTTCGCCAGCGCCGAGATTCGAGACGAGGTGCTGGCCGGCGTCTTCAGCGGCCGTGTCCGGCTCTGCCTCGGATACACCGAGCCCGACGGCGGCTCGGACATCGCGACGTGCAAGACCCGCGCGGTGCGAGACGGGGACTCCTGGGTGATCAACGGGTCGAAGATGTTCACCACGGGCGCACACATCTGCCAATACGTCTTCCTGATCACCAACACCGACCCCGATGCGCGGAAACACAAGAGCCTCACCATGTTCCTGGTGCCGCTGGATCTGCCCGGCATCGAGATCCAGGGCATCCGCACCGTCGACGGCGACCGCACCAACATCGTGTACTACAGCGACGTCCGTGTCGACGACAAGTACCGCCTCGGCGAGGTGAACGGTGGCTGGACGGTGTTGCGGGAACCCTTGAACGCCGAGCACGGCGCGGTCGACGCGAGTGCCGATGGCCTGCAGGATGTTTCGATCATGATGCATCAGGGCGGGTTCATGGTCACCGCCTGCGACAAGGCGGCGGCTGTCGTGGGTACACCGGATGCCCACGGTCGCAGGCCCGTCGACGACCGGTCGGTCGCCTATCGCCTGGGACGCAGCATCGCCAGGATGGAGGTGGCGATCAGCACGCCCAACATCTTCGGCCGCGTGGCGCTGGCCCAGGCGATGCGCGACGTGTCCCCGGAGTTGATGGACATCCTGGGAGCCGCTGCCGCGCTCCCCGTCGATGCCGACGGTGCCATCGACGACGGCGCCGCCGAGTACGTGTTCCGGTTTGCGCCGTTGGTGGGCATCTACGGCGGGACGCTCGAGGTGTTCAGGAACATGATCGCGCAGTACATGCTTGGCTTGGGTAAGCCCAATTACTCACCGGCGAAGTGACCTGGCCAGGGCGGGCGGATCCTTCGCCCCGGGCTCGGGGTTGGCGAGTGGCTTCACGGGTTCGTCTCCTCCGGGGTGTTACAACGTGACGATGGTTGCGCCGGCGGTACCCGGCGCGCCGTAGAGCTGGGCGAACCCGACCCGTGGATTGCCGGGAACCTGCCGCTCGCCGGCCTGCCCACGCAGTTGCAGGACCAGCTCGTGGATCTGTCGTAGGCCGGACGCGCCGATGGGCTCGCCGTTGGCGATCAGCCCGCCGTCGGTGTTGACCGGCAGCGAGCCGCCGATCTCGGTGGCGCCGTCGGCGAGCAGCTTCTCCTGATCGCCGTCGGCGCAGAAGCCGGCTTCTGCCATGTGGATGATCTCGGCACCGGCGTCGGTGTCCTGCAATTGCACGACGTCGACGTCCTCCGGTGCTACACCGGCGCTTTCGAACGCCGCCTTCGATGCATACACCGTCGGCGACGCGTCCTCTTCGACGGGCGCGCAGGTGGTGTTGACCTCATAGGCGCCGTACCGGCGGGTGCGGATCTCGACGGCCCGCAGATAAACGGGTGTGCTCGTGTAGCGGTGCGCGATGTCCGCGCGGCACATGACGACCGCGGCGGCACCCTCGTCCGGTGCGCAGAACATGTATTGCGTCAGCGGGTAGTTCAGCATCGGCGAGTTGAGAATCTCCTCCTCGGAGATCGGTTTGCGGCGGAACGCATTCGGGTTCAGGGCGCCATTGCGGAAGTTCTTCGCGGCCACCTTGGCCAGGGTCGCCTGGGAGATGCCGTGGTCGTGCAGGTAGCGGTTGGCCTTCATGCCGAAGAACTGGGTGGTGAGGTACTGACCGTTCTCGGCGTACCAGCGCGGCATGCCGACGAGCGCGGGGTCTTCGGTGAAGGCGCCCCGTGGATGCTTGTCAAGACCGACCGCGATACCGATGTCGTAGTCGCCGAGCCGAATTCCGTCGGCACACGTCTTGGCCGCGCTGGCCGCCGTTGCGCACGCGTTGAAGACATTGGTGAAGGGGATGCCCGTCAGTCCCACCATGGCGACGATGGCGTCGGGGTTGGCCACGGTCCAACTTCCACCAGCGGCGGCGCCGACGTCCTTCCATTCGACGCCGGCGTCGGCGACCGCGGCGAAGATCGCGTCGACGGCCATCTCCATCGCGGACTTGCCATCGAATCGGCCGAAGGGGTGCATGCCCACGCCGATGATGGCGACGTCGTTAGTCATGGTGTGAGGCCTTCCTGATCCAATACCGTGATCCAATACCGACGCCAACTGTAACTCTTACAGTAACCTAGTCCAGGTGATCGTTCACGAACCCTCGTTTCGTCAGGCGGCGCCCAGTATCGAGATCGGACGGCGCGCGGCCCAGCATGCCGAGGCGCGGATGCTCATCGATGGCGAACTGGTTGCTGCCGAGTCGGGCGCTGAGTTCGACAACATCAGCCCGGCAACCGGTTTGGTGCTTGGCGCCACTTCCGCGGCGGGTCCTTCGGACATGGGGCGAGCGATCGGTGCGGCACGTCGTGCGTTCGACGACACCGATTGGGCGACCAACGGCGCGTTACGCAAACGGTGCCTCGAACAGCTGCAAGCCGCGATCGAGGCCGAGCGCGACCAGTTGCGTGAGGAACTCATCGCCGAGGTCGGCTGTCCGGAGATGACGATCACGACCGCTCAACTGGACTGGCCGTTGGCCGAATCCCTGCGTTACCCAGCGCGACTCATCGACACGTTCGACTGGGAACGAGTGCTCGACGGCGGCGGGCTGTTCGGCGAACGGAACGTCCGCACCGTCGTCAAGGAACCCGTCGGGGTGGTCGGCGCAATCACCCCGTCGAACTTTCCCGTCGAAGTCATCCTCAACAAGCTGGGACCAGCCCTCGCCGCAGGCAACACGGTCATCCTCAAGCCCGATCCCCATACGCCGTGGAACGCCACCCGATTGGGCAGGCTCGCCGCCGAACACACCGACATCCCGCCCGGCGTGCTGAACGTCGTGCCGACACCCGCCAACGACGTCGCCGAACTGCTCGCCACCGACCCGCGGGTGGACATGATCTCCTTCACCGGCTCCACCGCCGTCGGCAAGCTGTTGATCCGACAGGGTGCCGAGACCATGAAGCGGACCTTCCTCGAACTCGGCGGCAAGTCAGCCCTCATCGTCACCGAGGACGTCAACCCGGCGAAGATGATGGCCAGCGCGGTCGGGGTGTGCGTGCACGCCGGCCAGGCCTGCGCGCTGACCACCCGGATGCTGGTGCACCGGTCCCTGTTCGACAAGGCGGTAGAGAGCGTCACCGCTGCGTTCGCCATGGTGCCGGTCGGCGATCCGGCGCTGGCGCAGACGTTGGTCGGCCCGGTGATCAGTGCCGCGCAACGCGATCGGGTGTTGGGTGCGTGCGATCGGGCGCGTCGGGCGGGTGCCGAGATCACCACGGGCGGGAGCCCCTTCGACGATCTGCCCGCTGGACTCGCCGGGGGCTTCTACGTTCAGCCGACGGTGGTGGTCGGCGTCGACAACTCGGCGGCGATCGCTCGGGAGGAGATCTTCGGGCCGGTGCTGGTGATACTTGCGTTCGACGACGACGACGAGGCGGTGCGGATCGCCAACGACAGCGCCTTCGGCCTGGCCGGCGCGGTGTTGTCCGGATCGGCCGAACGCGGCATGGCCATCGCGCGCCGCATTCGGACGGGCTCGATCGGCGTCAACGGCGGCATGTTCTACGGCGCCGATGCGCCATTCGGTGGATACAAGAACTCCGGGATCGGACGCCAATGTGGCATCGAGGGTTTCGAGCAGTACCTGGAGACCAAGACGATCGCCTGCCGGACGCCCCGGCAGAACTGAACGAAGGGCACGTAGGAAAATGGGCAAGCTGGACGGCAAGGTCGCAGTGGTCTCGGGCGCGGCGCGCGGGCAGGGACGTTCGCACGCGGTCAACCTCGCAGCGGAGGGGGCGAGCATCGTCGCCCTCGACATCTGTGCGGACATGGAGGGCAGCACGTACCCACTGTCGCGACCGGAGGACCTCGACGAGACGGCTCGCATGGTCGAGAAGGAGGCGGTGCGGTGCCACACCGTCATCGTCGACGTGCGGGAGCGAAGCGCGGTGTGGAAGGCGATCGCCGACGGCGTCGCCGAGTTGGGTGGCCTCGACGTCGTCGTGGCCAATGCTGGCATCTGCGCGATGGGCAAGGGCCAGACTATTCAGTCTTGGTCGGACACCATCGACACCGACCTCGTCGGCGTCTTCAACGTGATCCAGGCCAGCCTGCCGCACATCGCCGACGGTGGGTCGATCATCGCGACGGGATCGCTTGCCGCACAGCTGGGTAGCGCGACGAACCAGGGGCCGGGAGGGTCGGCGTACAGCTTGTCCAAGCAGATCGTCGCCCGCTACGTGAACGATCTGTCGATCCAATTGGCCAAGCGGATGATTCGCGTCAATGCGGTTCACCCGACCAACGTCAACACCGACATGCTGCACAACGACGGGCTCTACCAGGTGTTCCGACCGGACCTGAAGTCGCCGACCCGCGAGGATGCCGAGATGGCGTTTCCGGCGATGCAGGCGATGCCGATTCCGTACATCGAACCGCAGGACGTCTCGGATGCGGTGGTGTTCCTGGCCAGTGACTCGTCGCGCTACATCACCGGAACCCAGTTGCGCATCGACGCAGGCGGTTACGTCAAGTCGGTGCCCTGGAAGGGTTGAGGTCGGCGCGCCGCCGGGCGGCGGGCCCGCGACTGTGAACGTCACGACGAAATTCGCACCAGAACGTCGCCAGATTCACTCTCGCGGAGGCGACGAGGTGAGTTGACGTCAGCGGGGGTCGAAGGTCACCGGCAACACGTTCGGTGAGCGGAACGGCTGACCGTGAATGTGTGGATCGCCGTCGTCGAGCAGCCGGATGTTGGTGAGCCGGCTCAGGAGGCACTCCACTGCGACGCGGGTCTCGAGACGGGCCAGATGAAGGCCAAGGCACGTGTGTTCGCCTGCCGCGAAGCTGAGGTGGGGGGTGCGCTTGCGGAAGATGTCGAACTCCTCGGCCCGCTCCCACCGCGTTTCGTCCCGGTTCGCCGACCCCATGCAGACGTCGACCACCGCCTTCGCCGGAATATGGACACCATCGAGCGTGGTGTCCTCCGACGTGAAGCGTTGAACGGTGGTCAACGGCGTCTCGAACCGCAGGCCCTCCTCGATGGCGGGACCGATCAGCTCGTGGTCGTGCTGGACCGCCGCGAATTGCTCGGCATGGGTGAGCAGCAGGTACAGGAGATTGCCCGAGGATCGGTAGGTGGTCTCCAAACCGGCGGGAAGCAGCAGGCGGAGGAACGAGTAGATCGCTTCGTCGGTGAGCTTCTCGCCATCGATCTCCGCAGTGACGAGATCACCGATGATGTCCTCGGTCGGGTTGTTCTTCCTGGCCTCCATCTGTGCCAGGAAGTAATCCTTCAGTGCCGCAGACGATTCGAACGCCTGCTCGTGCTTCACCGTGTAGCTGATCAGGTCGACGGCCCGTTGCCGGAAGGTGGCCAGGTCCTCCGACGGCAACCCCAGCAGTGTCGCGATGACCCTGGTCGGATACTCGAAGGTGAAGTTCTTGATCAGGTCGGTCTCGCCCGTGTCGATGAACTCGTCGATCAGGGCGTTGACGATGGGGCGCACGATCTCGGGCTCCCACCGCGCCAACGACCGCGACTTGAACGCGGCCGAGACCAGGTTGCGGTGCTGGCGATGCGTCGTCCCGCCCATGGCGAGGATCGTCGGCCCGATGAAGAGGCCGATCGTGGCGTCGTACATCGCGGAGTTGAAGAGCTTGCCGTCGCGGAACACGGTGTTCACCGCGTCGAACGACATCGCGGCGTAGGTCTCCTTGGGCCGCATGCTTTCCGGCGTCTTGGAGTAGTCCATCACGCTGCCGCGAAAGACGCCGCCTTGCTTGCGCCTTTCTGCGAAGAACGGATACGGATCGCGGATGCGACGGGTCCGTTCGTCGGGGGTGGGGTCAGCCTGCGCTTCGGTTTCCACGGCACCTCTCCGGGCGGGAACGAGGTCGGACGACGCCTCAGTAGACTACTACTGTAAAGATTACAGTATAGTATCCGTCAGCCCTGTCGAAGTCATTCGCCGACCACGGAGGTGAGATGAGTACCGTCGAGGAACTGGGTGCGATCCTGAACAGTCAACGCCGGGCCTTCGTCGCCGACGGACCGGCGAACGTCACGCTGCGGCGAAACCGCATCGACCGGCTGCTGGCCCTGGTCCTCGACAACACCGATGCCTTCGTCGACGCGATGGCCGCGGACTTCGGCACGCGGTCCCGAGCCGCGTCGTTGTTCACCGAGGTCGTCGGGATGATCCCGGTGATCGAGCACACCAGGTCCCACGTCGCCGAGTGGATGCGGCCCGCCAGAATCATGCGCGGCGCCAGGCTCTTTGGCTTGCGGGCCGAGGTCGAGTCGGCACCGCTGGGCGTGGTCGGCATCATCGGACCGTGGAACTTTCCGCTCAACCTCGTCGTGCTACCCGCTGCCGCGGCATTCGCCGCGGGTAACCGCGTGATGATCAAGATGTCCGAGATCACCCCGCGCACTGCGGAACTCATGAAGGACGCGGTGCCCAGGTACTTCGCCGCCGACGAACTCAGCGTCGCCACCGGTGGGCCCGA
>NZ_JAVRQA010000037.1:0-9405 GCF_032161845.1 Mycobacterium sp. | reverse complement strand
GGATCGTCGCCGTCCACCCAGTCCCGCACTGCCAGGCCCAGTTCCACCACCGCGGAGTCCTTGAGAGACGCCAACTCCATCCGCGGCACCACGACGGTCGGTTCGCCATCGGCGGGCAGCACCAACGCCGTCAGTCGCTCGAAGGTCTGCGCCCGCGAACCGACGAGGTAGCGCAGGTCGTACCCGGGCGTGATGACCAGACCTGCCAGGCCGGCCTCCGCGGCGGCGGCACTCGCCGCCTTCAGCCGTCCCGCGTACACGTCGGTGGGAAATCTGCCGGTATCCATGGCCTCGAGATTAATCGGCACGCAGATAGGTGGCGACCTCGATCAGGTTGCCGTCGGGATCGCGACAGTAGTGCGACGTCATCGGACCGAGCGCGCCCGTCTTGGTGACCGGGCCCTCGGTGATCTCGACGCCGCACGCACGCAGATGCTCACCGATGACGTCGGCTGCGACGTTGGCGATGAAGCACAGGTCGAGGCAGCCCGGCGCGTCCACGGCCCCCGTCACCCAGTTCGGTGCCCCGGTGGGCCGCACGTTGAGCTTCTGGTTGCCGAAACGCAGCGCGATCCGGCCGCCCGCGAAGCTCTCGCGGGTCATCCCGAGCACCCGGACGTACCAGTCGGCGATGGCGTCGACATCGGACGTGTTGACGACGACGTGATCGATGCGGTCGACGGAGAAGGTCATACCCCCTCTCTACCGCACGCTACTGTCAGTCGGATGCTGCGTGACATCCGCGATCTCACCGACGAGCGCGAAGCCTATGCCGATGAGCTGAGGCGACGCTGGGGCGGACTTCTGAGCTATCGATACATCGGCCGCAAGTACGCCTCCATGGATCCTCGCGACGTCGACGACACCGTCACGCTGCGCCACGACATGCGCAATCCGACGGGCGGCTTGCTGCTCGCGGTGCTGGGGATCTCGGCGCCGGAGAGCGGACACATGTCGGATCTGGAGGCGGTGCCCAACCCCGTCGTGCACTCCTGCCAGATCCTCGACCCCGGCCGCGACGTCCGCCGCATCGAGATCGTCTCCGAGGAACTTCGCCGCGGCAGGCAGATGGGGTACAGCAGGGCCAAGATCGTCGACGCCGACCGACCCGACCGCGTGCTCGCCCTCATCGAGGGCCAGGGGGTCAGCATCGGGACGCCGCCCGACGGTCTGCAGAAGATGGAGGTCGACGACATCGCAGTCGTCGACTCCCCCGACCTGCCGCCACTCTGGCAGGTGTTCGGCGCCCACCGCAGACCGGACGGCCACTGGGCACTGCCCGAGTTGTCCGCCGAGGTCGCCTCGCCCGACGCCGCGCTGCACATCGGACCGCAGTTCGTCGTCCTCGAGACCGCCGCCGCCGACGCAGCAGCCGACCTGGTGAATTCAGTTCTGCTGCAGGGTGTTTCGTCTCACGTGATGTTCCTGGCCCGTGGCAAGGCCGGCCCGTTCCGGGTCGAGACGGAACCGCTGGCTGGCCCCGCCGGTGTGGTCGCCGTCCGGGTCGTATTGCACGATGAGGGCAACGGAGACAAGGCGATCACCTCGGGCTCCTACCTCTTTCGAACGGAGACACTGGAATGACCGCACCCGTCATGCTCCTCGACGGCGCCAGCATGTGGTTTCGGTCCTTCTTCGGCGTCCCGTCGTCCATCACGGCACCCGACGGCCGCCCGGTGAACGCGCTGCGCGGCTTCCTGGACACCATCGCGACCCTCGTCACCAAGGAGCGCCCGCGGCGACTGGTGGTGTGCCTGGACCTCGACTGGCGACCGCAGTGGCGGGTCGACCTGATCCCGTCGTACAAGACGCACCGCGTCGAGGTGGCCAACCCCGGTGACGATCCGGACGTCGAGGAGGTGCCCGACGACCTCACTCCACAGGTCGCCATGATCATGGCCATGCTCGACGCCTTCGGGATCGCCACCGCTGGCGCGCCGGGATACGAGGCCGACGACGTCCTCGGCACGTTGGCGGCCACCGAGCGCCGCGATCCCGTCATCGTGGTCAGCGGAGACCGGGACTTGCTCCAACTCGTCGCCGACGACCCCGTTCGGGTCAGGGTCTTCTACATCGGCCGGGGGCTGGCCAAGGCGACGCTCTTCGGTCCCGCCGAAGTCGCCGACCAGTACGGCGTGCCACTGGAACGCGCGGGGTCCGCCTACGCGGAACTGGCTGTGCTGCGGGGTGATCCGTCCGACGGCCTGCCCGGCGTGCCAGGCATCGGCGACAAGACCGCCTCGACCCTGCTGGCCCAGCACGGCTCCCTGGAACGGATCATGGCGGCTGCCGCCGACCCGTCGTCGAAAATGCCTGCCGCGCAACGCAAGAAGCTAATGGCCGCGACCGACTACGTGACCGTCGCGGAGAAGGTGGTCCGGGTGGCCACCGACGCGCAGGTCGGCATGTCGACGGAATCTGATCTGCTGCCGCTCACCGCAAGGGATCCACGGAGGGTCGCCGAGCTCGCGGGCGAATATGGTGTCACCTCGTCCGTCGCGCGCCTTCAGAAGGCGCTCGACGCGCTGCCCTCGCGCTAGCGGGGCCTGCCGACCTCGTAGGTGCCGCTGTCGTCCTGGAACGTCACGGTGACCTGGCGCTTGGTGCCGTCGATGCTGACCTCGCAGTCGAAGGTGCCACCCTTGACGACCTTGGGGTTCGCCCCCTTGTTGCAGCTCACGTCTTGGACGTTCTTGGCGCCGTAGCCGTTGGTCTGGTCACTGAGGATCTGCTGCACGCCCGACTGCGCGGCGTTGATGTCGAGGTTCGTCGTGACGAAGAAGCCGGGCTTCCAGAAACCAAGGATGCCCACCACGATCACGATGATCGCGACCAGGGCGCCGACCACGCCGAGGATCACGCCCATCGACTTCTTGGAGCCGCTGTCCGTGGACGAGTACGGCGAGAACTGCTGGTTGGGGTCGTACTGGCCGGGTTGCTGACCGAACTGCTGCTGATTGGGGTCGTACTGCCCGTACGGCGGCTGTTGCCCGTACTGGGGCGGCTGACCGTACTGCGGCTGCTGCGGGTAGGACGACGGGCTGTACGCGGTGGGCTGCTGGTACTGCGGCTGACCATACGACGGCTGCTGGTAGGGCTGCTGCCCGTACGCCGGAGGCTGCTGACCGTAGGCGGGCGGCTGCTGACCCCAGGCAGGTTGTTCGGGCTGCTGCTGTTCGGGAGCCTGAGGCTGCCAAGCGGGGTCGGCCGGCTGCTGACCCGCCCACGGCTGGGTGGGATCGGATCCCTGCGGTCCGCTCATCGTCTCTCCTTGGTTGCTTCCATCGTCAAAATCGAAACGTTGGCCACAGACTACCCCGCATCAACTGCCACAACGCCGCGCCGAATCGCGTCGATCGCGCGTTTCGCCGACGTCCGCAGGGCCGATGTGGGGGCGGCGTTCCGCACCTGGTCGAGCAGATCGAGCACCTGCCGACACCACCGCACGAAATCGCCTGCCGACAAGGGCGATCCGCTACCCGAGGCATCGGAGGCCGCCAGCGACGCCGACAGGTCACCCGTCGTGGCCCAGCGGTAGATTGCGGCCACGAAGCCGGCATCCGGCTCTCGACTCGCCGGGAGACGGTGCCTCTGCTCATCGGCATTTATCTCCGACCATGACCGCCGGGTCTGCGACAGCGCCCGCCTCATGCCGGGGGTTGCGCCCTCGACAACCGAAGTCGCGCCCGGCGTGTCGCCCCTTGACTCGAACAGCACGGCTGACAGCACACCGGCCAGTTCGGCGGCGTCGAGACCATTCCAGGTGCCGCTGCGCAGACACTCCGCGACGAGGAGGTCGCTCTCGCTGTAGATGCGCGCCAGCAGAAGTCCGTCGGCGGTCACCTTCAGATCGCCATCCTCGACCTTCTCGATGAAGCCACGTTCGGTGAGCAACAGCACGATCCGGTCGAAGGTGCGGGCCAGCGAGTTGGTCGCGGCGTTGACCTTCTTCTGGATGTCGGCGTTGTCACGCTCGATGCGCAGAAAGCGCTCGGCCACCCTGAGCCGCTCTTCCCGGTCGGCGAGATGGTGTGCCGGGTGGGCCCGCAGCTGGTCGCGCAGACCGGCGAGTTCGGGGTCGACGTCGTGTTCCCGAACCCCGTGTTCCCGATCTTGGCCCTGCTGACCACGTTTGGGCCGCCCACCGGGTACTTGCAGCCCGGCGGCCGCCGACCGCAGCGCCGACGCGACGTCGCGGCGGACCCGCGGCTGCCGGTGTTCGACGCGCTTCGGCAAGGTCATCGACCCCAACCGCGACGACGCCCCGGAGTAGTCCGTCGACGAGATGCGGCCCGCCCAACGGTCTTCGGTGAGGACCAGCGGCCTGGGGTCGTCGCGGTCACCGGCGGGCTCCAGCACGACCGCGAGGCCGCCGCGGCGGCCCTGCCCGATCGTGATGATGTCGCCACGGCGCAGCGCGGCAAGGGCGTCATTGGCCGCCTGGCGGCGCTGCACCCGAGACGCCCGGGACTGCGCCCGTTCGCGTTCGGAGATCGTGGCGCGCAACCGCGCATAGGCGAGGATCGGTGCGTCCCGGCCGCCGAACTCGGCCGCGAGCTCATCCATCATCCGCTCACCGCGCGACACTCCGCGGACCAGGCCGACGACGGAGCGGTCCGCCTGGAACTGCGCGAATGACCGTTCCAAGAGCTGGTGCGCCTGTTCGGGGCCCATCTGGTGCGCGAGGTTGATCGTCATGTTGTACGACGGTGCGAACGAGCTGCGCAGCGGGAAGGTACGGGTGGACGCGAGCCCCGCGACGTCGGCGGGTTCGACGTCCGGATGCCACAGCACCACGGCGTGGCCTTCGACGTCGATGCCGCGGCGACCGGCCCGCCCGGTCAGCTGGGTGTACTCCCCCGGCGTCAACGGCGCGTGCTGCTCGCCGTTGAACTTCACCAACCGCTCGAGCACGACGGTCCGGGCGGGCATGTTGATTCCCAAAGCGAGTGTCTCCGTGGCGAACACGGCCTTCACCAGCCCAGCGGTGAACAGCTCCTCGACCGTGTGGCGGAAGACCGGCAGCAGCCCAGCATGGTGAGCCGCGATGCCACGGAGCAACCCTTCCCGCCATTCGTAGTAGCCGAGTACCACCAGGTCGGCGTCGTCGAGATCGGCACACCGCCGGTCGATCACCTCGGCGATGCGCGTCCGCTCCTCGTCGTTTGTCAGCCTCAACGACGAACGCAGACACTGCTTTACCGCCGCATCGCAGCCAGCGCGGGAGAATACGAACGTGATGGCGGGCAGCAGACCCTCTTGATCGAGTACGGCGATCACGTCGGGCCGTGCCGGCGGACGGTAGAAGGTCGGACGGCCACGCTGGCCGGAGTTTCCGCGATTTCCCTGCCTGCCGCGCGGCTGCCAGTCCGAAAGCCGATCGGCTTCCCGCCGGTGCGAGATGTGCCGAACCAGTTCGCGGTCCACCAGCGTGGCGGAGGCGTTCGCGTCGGCACCCTCGAAGAGGTCGAAGACCCGCTTGCCGACCATCATGTGCTGCCACAGCGGAACCGGCCGGTGCTCGTCGACGACGACGGTGGTGTCGCCACGCACGGTCTGAATCCAGCCACCGAATTCCTCGGCATTGCTCACCGTCGCCGAAAGGCTGACAAGTCGAACGTCTTCGGAGAGGTGCAGGATCACCTCTTCCCAGACCGCGCCACGCATCCGGTCGGCCAGGAAGTGCACCTCGTCCATCACGACGTGCGAAAGACCACGCAGGGCATCGGAGTTCGCGTACAACATGTTTCGAAGGACCTCGGTGGTCATCACCACCACCGGTGCATCGCCGTTGATGTTCTGATCACCGGTCAGCAGACCGATGCGCTCGGCGCCATAGCGCTGAACCAGATCGTTGTGCTTCTGGTTGCTCAGCGCCTTGATCGGCGTGGTATAGAAGCACTTTCGGCCCGCAGCGAGCGCAAGGTGCACCGCGAACTCCCCCACCACCGTCTTACCCGCACCCGTCGGCGCACAGACCAGGACGCCGTGCCCGTTCTCCAGTGCCGTGCAGGCGCGAACCTGAAATCCATCCAGCGAGAACGGCAATTGCTCGGTGAAGTCGGCGAGCTGCGTCCTACCGGGTGACTGCTCAGGTGGCTTGGTCATCGATGCCCAGCCGGGACGGGGTGGGCACGGCACTCGGCGGCTCGACGGGCTCAACGTCACCGAGGGGTGCGGCCATGTCGTCGGGCACGTCCTCGAGGGCCGCGCGGCGGGCCTTTCGGTTGTCGTTGAAGCGCGCGACCTGGATGGCCAACTCGAGCAGCAGCGTCAACGCCGATGCCAGGGCCAGCATCGAGAACGGATCCGAACCCGGCGTCGCGAAGGCGGCGAAGACGAACAGGCCGAAGATCAGTCCTCGACGCCACGCCTTCAATCGCTCATAGGGCAGCATGCCGACCAGGTTCAGCATGATGATCAGCAGTGGGAACTCGAAGCTAATGCCAAAGACCAACAGCAGATTGAGGAGGAAGCTGAAGTACTGATCACCGTTGAGCGCCGTCACCTGTACGTCACTGCCGACCGTGAGCAGGAAGCTCAGCGCCTTGGACAAGACGATGTAGGCGAGCACCGAACCGGTGATGAACAGCGCCGCGCCGAAGGCGACGAACACCGAGGCGAAGCGTCGCTCCTTTCGGTACAGGCCCGGGGTGATGAACGCCCAAAGTTGTTGCAGCCAGATGGGGCAGGCCAGCACGACGCCTGCGGTCAGCGCGACCTTGAGCCGCAGCATGAACTGATCGAACGGTGCCGTCGCGAGCAGCCGACACTCGCCGTTTGGCGCGATGTCGGCGCGCGACGAGGCGGGGAGCGAGCAGTAGGGCTCACGCAACCAGTCACCGAGGCTGCGTACGCCGAGGAAGCCATGGCTGTACCAGAAGAATCCGAAGATCGTCGTGAGCAGGATGGCGGCGACCGCGATCAGCAGACGATTGCGTAGCTCCTGCAGGTGGTCGACGAGGGACATCGTCCCGTCGGGATTGGCCTGCGATCGGCGACGGCGGGGGTCGAGCCGCTTGAAGATTCCGGGAATGCGCACGGGTTGTCTGGACGCCACCTACCGGCGCGGCCTCGCGGCGCGCCGAGGGGATGGGTTGGTCAGGCCGGTCGCTGCTCGGTGGGCTGCTGAGGAGCCGGTGCCGGCTCCACCCGCTCCGACGTGATGGGCGTTGGCGACGCTGCCGGCTTGGCCGGCTCGTCTTCCTTGCCGTCGGACTGCATCTCCTTGATCTCGGACTTGAAGATGCGCATCGACTTCCCGAGCGACCGCGCCGCATCGGGGAGCTTCTTGGCACCGAAGAGCAACACGAACACTGCGATGACGATCAACCAGTGCCACGGTTGTAGACCACCCAATTTGGACACCTCCAGATGTTGCGGACGAGTCTACTCGCCCTCTATTGCACTGCGGACTTCGTACGCCTCGAGCGCGGCGACGGCGGATTCCCGAACCCGGTCGGCCAGCGACTGCGGTTCCAGCACGCGCACAGCCGAGCCGAAGCCGAGGACGAGCCGCGCCATCCACCCGTCGGACCCATAGGTCATGGCCGCCACGCAGGCGCCATCGGGCAGCTCGCGCACCACCCGCAGCGGGTAGTAGTCGAACATCCAGGAGGCGGACCGGTCGATCAGCAGCGTTGCCGCAGGCAGTGCCGGATCCGCATCGAATAGCGAGGTGTCCGGGCGGGCGGCGACGGCGGGTTCTGGCGGTGACGACCGCTCGTCGAGAACCCGCGCGTCGACGATGCGGTCGAAACGGAACAACCTGACACCCTCTGCCGTCCGGCACCACGCCTCGAGGTAGGTGTGGTCGGCGACCAGCACCACGCGGATCGGATCGACGACTCGACTCGACAGCGTGTCGTGGCTCGCCGAGTAGTAGTCGATCGACAACGCGCGGCCGTCCCGTACCGCGGCGCGCACCGCTGCGGCGGCGCCGCTCTCGATGGGGGCGGGCTCGTCGGTCGCGGCGTCGGCGCCCTCACGGGCCCCGGTGGCAGTCCCCGCCGCGGATTCGATCTTGGCGATCGCGCTGCGGGCGGCTTCCGGATCGACGAGGCCGGGGACCTCGAGCAGCGCCCGCAGTGCCACCAGGATCCCGGTCGCCTCTGGAGAGGTGAGGCGCAGGGGGTGGTCCATCCCCGCCGAGAACGTGACGTCGATCGTGTCACCGGAGAACTCGAAGTCGATGAGATCGCCTGGACCGTAACCGGGCAGCCCGCACATCCACAGCTGGTCGAGGTCGAGGGTGAGCTGCTTCTCCGTCACCCCGAGTTCGGCGGCCGCCTCGGCGCGGGTGATCCTCGGGTTGGCCTGGAAGTACGGGACCATGTTCAGCAGCCGCACCAGCCGCGTCGACACGCTACTCATGCGCGATCCGCTCCGCTTCTCGCTGGTCCCTCATGCGAGACACCCTCCGCCTGTCCGCGAAGCCGGGCAATCACGTCCTCCCGCAACGACTCTGGCTCCAGCACGACGGCATCGGCGCCGTAGCTCGCGACTTCGCGCGCCAGCCGGTCCTGCCTACTGATGTCGAGCGTGATCTCGTCTCCGGCGCGCCCCGCCAACGTCTTCGCGGTCGCAATCTCGCCCTGTCGCCGCAACGCCGTGGCGCGGCCGTCGGCCACCCATACCCTGGCCTTCGCGCTTGGCGGCGCCTCGGCGACTGCGAGGTGCACGATGTCTCGCAGGTTGACGCCGTCGGGTCGATGCACCGCGTCCCTCGGCCCGATCGCCTCGACGTCGGCATCGATGCGGGACAGCCGAAACGTCCGAGTGGCTTCTCGGGTGCGGTCGTGCCCGACCAGGTACCAACGGCCGCTGTAGGTGACCACGCCCCATGGCTCGACGGTGCGATCGGTGAAGGGCTCACTGCGGGAGGCGCGGTGCTTGAACCGGACCGCCTGTCCAGAATCGATCGCGGCCAACAGGATTCCCAGCACGTCCTCGGATCCACGCAAACCGGGCAGTGCGGCGGTCGTGGTGATCGCGATGGCCGACTCCGGCGCCTCGACGTCGACGCCCGCGGCCCGCAGCTTGAGCAGCGCACCCTGGGTGACCGTCACCATCTCGGGCGACTCCCACAGCTGCGTTGCCATCGCAACCGCGGCGGCTTCATCCGCGGTCAACTCCACGGGAGCCAGCGCGTACGCGTCGCGGTTGATCTTGTAACCCTCGGTCGGATCGAGCGATGACACCCGCCCCGTCTCCAGCGGGATGCCGAGATCGCGCAATTCGTTCTTGTCCCGCTCGAACATCCGCGAGAAGGCCTCGTCGCTGGGGCTCTCGGCATAGCCGGACACGGTCTCGCGGATCCGTTCGGCCGTGATGAACGTGCGGGTGGATAGGAGCGCGATGACCAGATTCATCATCCGCTCGACTTTGGAGATCCCCACCCGGAGA
>NZ_JAVRQA010000036.1:0-2950 GCF_032161845.1 Mycobacterium sp. | reverse complement strand
CCGGGCGACCACGTCCCCCGCATCGAACGAGGGCACGACGTTGCCGATCACGTGCGCGAAGGCAGGGTCGGCCGCGGCGAACAGTCCGCCGAACACCGCCACTAGCGCGACCGTGATCGCCAGGACGGCGGCGGCCCTGCCCAGTTTCGGCGGGGACATTCCATGTGGAACCAGCTCCGGCGCAGTCCGTTTCGCCCACAGTGACACCCGAGCGGGAAGCAACCACGGCAGGAACGGTGCGCAGACGACCGCGGTCCAGGTGCGGCCGCCGATCAGCGTGCACCAGCCGACCAACCATGCCGCGATGATGCAGAGCACCCCGAGCCACTGTGCCGCAAGCAACCCCGGCACGACGAGCAGCGCCAGGGTGAGCCCGATGCCGAGCCATTCCGCACGGGTGGGACGACGTTCGCCGGTGCCGTAGACGACGGCGAAGACCATCACCCCCGCGACGACGTAGCCGATGCTCAGCACCGTTGGCCGCCACAGCGCGGTGCCGAGCACGCCGACCACCAGCGCGGCGACGATGACCTTGCGCGGCGCTCGGGCCAGCGGATCGAGCGGCCAGATCCGATGCGGCCAGATCGTCCAGCCTGGCTCGCCGTGCCGGGGCGGTAGCGGCCCCAACATCGGCGGCAGGGTGGGCGGTGGCGGGGGCTGCTGCGTCGCGTACCACCCCTGATTCATCGTCGTCACGTGAGCTGCTCCTTGGTCTGCGGGATCGAGACCCCGATGCGGCAGCCCGTGCGGGCGTCCATGACTTCTATTGCACCGCCATGTAATTCGACGGCCCAACGGGCGATCGCCAACCCGAGACCCGTACCGCCCGCCGACGTGGCTCCGCGGGTGAAGCGTTGGAAGACCCGCTCGCGTTCGGCTGGCGGAATTCCAGGGCCCTCGTCGCAGACCTCCAGTCGCAGTCCCGCAGGCTCGGCCCGGCACGCCAGCACGGATACCCGGCCACCAGCCGGGCTGTGCCGGATCGCGTTGTCCACCAGATTGACCACGACCTGACGAAGGCGCGCCGGGTCGGCGACCGCGATCAGGTCGGGCGGGGAGGCGGTCACCACGACGTCGATGCCGTCGGTCGAGGCCGCGACATGCGCCACGGCGTCGCGCAGGAACTCATCGGCCCGGAAGTTACTGAATTGCAGCGACATCACCCCGCTTTCGAGGCGGGACAGGTCCAGGAGGTTGGCGACGAGTTCGCCAAGTCGCTCGGTCTGCGCCAGCGCCACTCGCATCGTCTCGGTGTCCGGGGCGGCGACGCCATCGACGACGTTCTCGAGCACCGCGTGCAAGGCGGTGATCGGCGTGCGCAGTTCGTGGGAGACGTTGGCGATCAGGCCGCGCCGGTACTCGTCCTCGGCACCGAGATCGGCCGCCATTTGATTGAAGGCCGTTGCCAGCTGGCCGATCTCGTCGCGGGACGTCGCACGCACCCGACGGCTGTAGTCACCGCGGGCCATGGCGCGAGCGGCCGCGGTCATCTGCCGCAGTGGGGACGTCATGCCGTGGGTGAGGAAGACCGTGACGACCAGCGAACCGATCGTCGCGGCGAGCAGCGTGTAGCGCAATGGCCAACGTGCCCCGACCCAGAACGTGAACGCGATCAACGCGATCACGCTGACGATGAGCAGACCCATCTTGACCTTGAAGGACGCGAACGGATCCAGCGGTCGTGGCAGCCTGTCCCACCACGCGGAGAACCCGTTCACCGCGGCGTCTCCAGCGAGTACCCGACGCCGTGCACCGTGCGAATCAGCTCGGTTCCCAACTTGCGCCGCAGCGCCTTGACATGGCTGTCCACGGTCCTGGTCTCCACGCCCGACGCCCATCCCCACACCTGCTCGAGCAGGGTCTCGCGCGGCACGGCGGCTCGCGGGCGGCCAGCGAGAAAGACGAGCAGATCGAATTCGATTCTGGTGAGGTGGATTTCCTCGTCACCGCGCTGAACGCGGCGCGCCTGCAGGTCGATTCGATAGTCTCCGACCGCGAGCGGCTGCGCGTCGGCGGCACGTTCCACCCGCCGCAACAACACTCGGACGCGTGCGACGAGTTCCCGCATGCTGAACGGTTTGGTCAGGTAGTCGTCGGCACCGATGCCCAGTCCGATCAACATGTCCGTCTCGTCGCTGCGGGCGGTCAACATGAGTACGGGCATCGACCGCGCCGCCTGGATGCGCCGGCACACTTCCAGGCCGTCGAAGCCGGGCAGCATCACGTCGAGTACCACCAGGTCGGGGTCCGTCGCTGCGGCCTTCTCGACCGCCGAGGGGCCGTCGACCGCCGTCTCCACCGAGAATGCCTCGGCGCGCAGCCTGGTGGCCACGGCGGCCAGAATGGTCGGCTCGTCGTCGACCACCAGGATTCGCTTCACACACCTGACTGTAGGTGCCTGCTGTGGCGCTTTCGGGCAGTGAATGTGAAGAAATCGTGGAGAAACGTGCCGTCAGGCGCGCTGACTCGACACTGAAATCACTTCTCCGGTCAGATAGCTGGAGTAGTCGCTGGCCAAGAATGCCATGGTGGCCGCCACCTCCCACGGCTCGGCGGCCCGCCCGAAGGCCTCGTCGGAAGACAACTGGTCGAGCAGTTCCGAGCTGCTGGTCTTCTCCAAGAACTTGTGTCGGGCGATGCTCGGGGAGACGGCGTTGATCCGCACGCCGTACTCGACGGCTTCGATTGCGCTGCAACGGGTCAGCGCCATCACGCCGGCCTTCGCCGCGGCGTAGTGGGACTGCGAGTGCTGCGCCCGCCACCCGAGGACGCTCGCATTGTTGACGATGACCCCGCCGTGGTCGGCGTCGCGGAAGTACCGCAGCGCCGCCCGGGTGGCCCGCATGACCGAGGTCAGCGTGACGTTCAGGACGCGGTCCCACTCTTCGTCGGTCATGTCGACGACCGGAGTCTGACCGCCCAGGCCTGCGTTGTTGACCAGCACGTCGAT
>NZ_JAVRQA010000035.1:0-17095 GCF_032161845.1 Mycobacterium sp. | reverse complement strand
CCTGGCGACCGTCCGGTCGCTGCCGGTGGGGGCCTTCGCCGTCATCTCCGCGGCCATCAGTGAGATCCTGGCGCCGGGTCGCAGCACCCACGCCCGGACCCTGACCGGCGCGACGGGCACGGCGCCGAGAAGGTCGAGAGTGACCCGCGCGATGCGCAGCCCGGATCCAATCGCCAACTCCTCGATGGCCTTGGTCATCAACGCCAAAGGTGGTGAACCGTGCTGTATCTCGGCATTCCAGTTGCTGGCGGTGCCCGCCGTCGATTCGAACACCTGGTATTCGCCGTCGGTGCCGAGTCGACGGTAGTGACTGCCGATCACGCAGCGGGCTCCGCGTGGTCTGCTGCAGTTGGCCAGCCGGGATATGGCGGCGGTGTGCCACCGAAGGTGGGGCAGTGCTCGTGGTGGGCGCACCAGTCACACATGCGTGAGGGCTTCGGCGGGAAATCGCCTGTCACGCCGGCAGATTGGATCGCCTGCCACATCGCCATCAACGTCTTCTCGAAGCGCACCAGCTCGTCCAGGTCCGGCGTGTAGTCCAGGACCTGGCCGTCGGCGAGGTATAGCAACCGGAGGCGGGCGGGCAGTACGCCGCGGGACCGCAGAAGCGCCACCGCGTAGAACTTCATCTGGAACATCGCCTTGGCCTCGGCGAGTTCGCGGGTGACCGCGGGGGCCTTGCCCGTCTTGTAGTCCACCACCCGCAGCTCGCCGGTGGCGGCGACGTCGATCCGGTCGACGAAACCGCGCAGCAGCGTGCCATCGGACAGTTCGACTTCCACCCGTTGCTCGCAGCTCTCCGGATCGAACCGCGTCGGATCCTCCAGCCGGTAATAGCCCGACAGAAGCGCGCGGGCCTCGTCGAGCAGCTTGACCTGAACTTCCGGGGTGATGTCGGTGGCGAGCGTGGGGCGCGCCGCGGCGATCTCCTCCCATGCAGGCTCGACCAGGGTGATCGCGGTGTCGGGCACTCGGCTGGCCGCGGGCAGTGCGTACAGCCGTTCCAGCGCGCCGTGCACGACCGATCCACGCACCTGCGCAGGCGACGCAGGCTCTGGCAGTCGGTCGATGGCGCGCAAGCGATACAGCAGCGGGCACTGCTTGAAGTCGCTGGCCCGGGACGGTGACAAGGCCGGCCGCCGAACCGGTGCGTCGTCACTCATGTGCTCGTCCCCTCCCGGGTCGCTTCGCTCCTGCCCTCCGGAGCCTATGACCCGCGACCGACAACCCGGGCACCCGGTGCGGCGGGTCTGCTGGCAGGCTGAACAGCTGTGAAACGCTCCGGTCCGTTCGAAGTCGGCGATCGTGTCCAGCTGACCGACGCGAAGAGTCGGCATTACACGATGGTGCTCGCCGCGGGCGGTGAGTACCACACCCACCGCGGCGGGATCGCGCACGATTCCGTGATCGGGCAGCCCGAAGGCAGCGTGGTGAAGTCGGCCAACGGCGATCCCTTCCTGGTCCTGCGGCCACTGCTCATCGACTATGTGCTGTCGATGCCGCGCGGTGCGCAGGTGATCTATCCGAAGGACGCCGCCCAGATCGTGCACGAGGGGGACATCTTCCCTGGGGCCCGTGTGCTCGAGGCCGGTGCCGGGTCGGGCGCCTTGACGTGCTCGTTGCTGCGGGCGGTCGGTCCGGAGGGCTCCGTGGTGTCCTACGAGGTGCGCGAGGACCACGCGGTGCATGCCGAGCGCAACGTCATGACGTTCTACGGCGAGCGGCCCGCGAACTGGGACCTCCGGATCGCCGACCTGGTGACCTATGACGGGCCAGAGGTCGATCGTGCGGTGCTGGACATGCTGGCGCCTTGGGAGGTGCTCGAGGCGGTCGCGGGCGCCTTGGTCTCCGGCGGTGTCCTGATGGTCTACGTCGCCACGGTGACGCAGCTGTCGCGGGTGGTCGAGGCCATGCGCGAGCAGTTGTGCTGGACCGAGCCGCGTGCCTGGGAGTCGCTACAGCGCGGGTGGGACGTCGTCGGACTCGCGGTGCGCCCACAGCATTCGATGCGCGGTCATACCGCATTCCTGGTCAGTGCCCGCAAGCTCGCGCCGGGCACCGTGACGCCCGCGCCGTACCGCCGCAAGCGGCCAACGGTGTAGCTAACCGGGCGGTGGCGGCCCGGGGACCATCGGCAGCAGCTGGTCGGCGGTGCGCCTGCTGAGCTGCCAGGTGTCGCGGATCGGCGCGAAGTCCATGGGGTAGGTGAACGGGCGGACCACGGGATTGGCCGAGCCGATCGTCACGTCGGCGACGACGTGGCCCGGGTCGCCTGCCCACTGCAGGTTGGTGGCATCGACCGTCAGCGGAGTGAATCCGCTGGCCTCGAGCGCTTCGCCGAAGTTGGTCAGGGCGGCCTCGTCGTCGACCGTGGCGTACTGCACCAAGCCGACCTTCTGCTCAGCGGGAATCGAAGTGTCGGCCAGCCGGTAGAGCACACCCGTCAGCTGGTCGACCGGAGGTAGGGGAGCGACCGTCGGCATCGAGGGCCTCGACGTGCCTGCCGTCGGCCGGTCGGTCTGCGACGTGGCCGAGGGATTTTCATCGGCACACCCCGCAAACCCGAGCGCCGCCACCAAGGTGACGGCGCTCAGGACTGTTGCTGGGGTGCGGCGGATCAGCTCGACGAGGACAGCAGCGCCAGGGCGGACTGCTTCGAGATCTGCCAGCCGGTCGGGCTGGGGCCCGCGACGAAGAGGACCGGCTCGGTCTTCGAGGCGCCGGTGTTCGCCGTAGCCGTGACGTTCGCGGTCGCGCTGCCACCGCCGGAAGCAATGTCGGAATCGATGTCGGCGACGACGAAGCTCAGCGGGAAGTAACCCTTCGCCGCGGCCTTGCTGTACTCGCGGTCGGCGGCGATGCCTTCGATGCGGCCGAGGCCACCCTCGATGTACGTGCCCTTGGCGCCGGAGAACGAGCCTCCGCCGGCGAGGCCGTTGAGGGTCTGCATCAGCGGAGCCTGGAGATCCGGCGCAGGTGCCTGAGGCATCGGGATGCCCATGACGACCGGCTGGATGGCAGCTGTCGTCGACGGCGCGCCCGAGCTCGAGCTCGATGCAATGGAAGTCACACCACCCGCTGCTGCGGCTACGACGGCTGCTGCTGCCACGCCGGTAACGAGGGTTTTCAGGATCACGGCTGTCCTTTCGATCGGCCTAACTCATCATGGAGGCTAACAGTGTTGCTGGTGTGTCGAATTCCTACAGCGCACACAAAGACTGAATCGCCGGTAGCGTTGAAGTTGTTACTGCACCAATTTTCGGTGCGGGAAGGGGCGCAACATGAGTGAGCCAGAGCCCATGTCCAGCGATGACGCTGCCGAATTGGAACAACTCCGCCGCGAAGCCGCTGCGCTGCGCGAGCAGCTCGAGCAGGCGGTTGGGCCCGACAGCGGCCTCCGTAGTGCGCGGGACGTCCATCAACTCGAAGCCCGAATCGACTCCCTCGCGGCGCGCAACGCCAAGCTGATGGACACCCTCAAGGAGGCCCGTCAACAGTTGCTGGCGCTCCGCGAAGAGGTGGATCGACTGGGTCAGCCGCCCAGCGGTTACGGCGTGCTGCTGGCCGCGCACTCCGACGACACCGTCGACGTGTTCACCTCCGGCCGCAAGATGCGGCTGACGTGCTCACCGAACATCGAGGTGGCCGAACTCAAGCAAGGGCAGACGGTCCGCCTCAACGAGGCGCTGACCGTCGTCGAGGCGAACGCGTTCGAGGCAGTCGGCGAGATCAGCACCCTGCGCGAGATCCTGTCCGACGGCCACCGCGCGCTCGTCGTCGGGCACGCCGACGAAGAACGCATCGTCTGGCTCGCCGAACCTCTCGTCGCCGCGGAATTCCTGCCAGAGGAGATCGCCGCCGACGACGACAACGACAACGACCGCAAGCCGAGGAAGCTCCGGCCCGGTGACTCCCTACTGGTCGACACCAAGGCCGGGTACGCCTTCGAGCGCATCCCCAAGGCCGAGGTGGAGGACCTGGTACTCGAGGAGGTGCCCGACGTCAGCTACCACGACATCGGTGGCCTGACTCGGCAGATCGAGCAGATCCGCGACGCCGTGGAACTGCCGTTCCTGCACAAGGACCTCTACCGCGAGTACTCGCTGCGGCCCCCGAAGGGCGTGCTCCTCTACGGTCCCCCCGGGTGCGGCAAGACGCTCATCGCCAAGGCCGTGGCCAACTCGCTCGCCAAGAAGATGGCCGAGGTGCGTGGTGAGGACGCCCGCGAGGCGAAGTCCTACTTCCTCAACATCAAGGGCCCGGAGCTGCTGAACAAGTTCGTCGGCGAGACCGAGCGTCACATCCGGCTGATCTTCCAGCGCGCCAGGGAGAAGGCGTCCGAAGGTACGCCGGTGATCGTGTTCTTCGACGAGATGGACTCCATCTTCCGGACGCGCGGCACCGGGGTGTCCTCCGACGTGGAGACCACCGTCGTCCCACAGCTTCTAAGTGAGATCGACGGTGTCGAAGGCCTGGAGAACGTCATCGTCATCGGTGCCTCCAACCGCGAGGACATGATCGACCCGGCGATCCTGCGGCCCGGCCGCTTGGACGTCAAGATCAAGATCGAGCGCCCGGATGCCGAAGCGGCACAGGACATCTTCTCGAAGTATCTGACCGAGAACCTGCCGGTGAACGCCGACGATCTCGCCGAGTTCGGCGGCGATCGAGGCGCCTGCATCAAGGCGATGATCGAGAAGGTCGTCGACCGGATGTACGCCGAGGTCGACGAGAACCGATTCCTGGAGGTCACCTACGCCAACGGTGACAAGGAGGTCATGTACTTCAAGGACTTCAACTCCGGAGCCATGATCCAGAACGTCGTCGACAAGGCGAAGAAGTTCGCGATCAAGTCGGTGCTGGAAAGCGGCCAGCATGGCCTTCGGATTCAGCATCTGCTCGACTCGATCGTCGATGAATTCGCCGAGAACGAAGACCTGCCCAACACCACGAATCCCGATGACTGGGCCAGGATCTCCGGCAAGAAGGGCGAGCGGATCGTCTACATCCGCACGCTCGTCACCGGTAAGTCGTCGAGTGCCAGCAGGGCCATCGATACCGAGTCGAACCTAGGGCAGTACCTGTAGGCACCCTCTCCCGCGAGCAGACGTAAATGCCCCTCAATTGTCATGATTGAGGGGCATTTACGTCTACTCGCGACGGCTAGCTAGCCGGACGGGCGCCCTCCATCGCCAGATAGGCGTCGCGTCCCGCGAGGCTCACCGCCACGTCGGCGATCAGGGGGTCGAAGAAGCGTTGCCGGTACAGCGGATCGACGCTGGTGCTCACCGTGAAGTAGAGCCCGGACAGGACCGCGACGAACAGCGACATGTGGACGATGGTCTGGGGAATCGGAATGTGAATCCCGAACCACGTTCCGGCGCAAGGTGGTTCACCGATCGCGCAGGTCTGCTCGGCTGACCACAGCACGGCGACGTCGTAGGGCACCGCGATGATGCCGAGGGCGAGGAAGAACGCGAACAGGCCCGAGGTGAAGAACACGACCTGGATCGCCTGGGACACCACCATCACGGCCACGACGTTGATCTGCTCGGCGCGGGACAGCGCGGTGCGCGGAATCCGATCGCCGGGCGCAACGTTCAACGGGGTACCGGCGAGCAGGCTGGCGGAATCGGTCTGTTCGGCGCGGTCGTCGCGCAGCGCACGCACCTCGTCGCGAATCGTGGACACGACGAAGACCAACGCGATGAACGCCAGGAAACCAATGACCTGCCAGAGCCTTTGGCGGGTCATGCGGGCAGCGAGTTGCCACAGTTCGCCGGTGAAGTACACCACCACGGTCAGCATCAGCAGCGGAAGGGCGCGGCTCATCAGGGTGCCGAGCGCGCCCAACTGCACCCAGGCGAACCGGAACGCCCATCCGACGATCGCGCCGAAGCCGATGTAGGTGAGCCAGATCGCCAGCAGGGTGATGGCGACGAACGCAGGAGCCTCGGCCGCGGCGGCGCCGGACCATCCGCTGACCGTCACGGGCATCACGACGACGAAGATCGCCATCACCATCAGTGCGGCCGTCCGGCGGCCCACCTCACCGCGCGTCGTATCGAGGCGATGAAGTAGATACAGCGCGAACGGTGCGGCGACCAGAACCGCCGCGATGATGCCGAGGCGCACCGAGTAGCCGTAGTCCGGGGAGCCGCCGGTGACCTCGGCCAACAGCATGGTCACGGCGGTGAGCGCGCCGACCCCGCTGACCATCGGGGCGGACCGCGCGATGAGATCACGTGAGCGCACCCGCCTGGCGAGCACCAATGGCAGGCCGCGATGCAGAAACCACTCGTGGACCTGCTGCATGTCGGGCACGGCAAACATTGTGATGGACTGGTGGCCGCTATGGCGAGAAGACTCACGGCGAACTGGGGCATATCGGCCAGATCCGCGTTCGTCGCGGCGGCGGTGGTGTTCGTGGCCCTCGGTATCGCGGGGGCCGGGCTCGCGGCGATTCTCTACCGAACCATGTTGTCCGGCATCGACTCCGCGGCGGCCAATCGGGTCGGCGAGGTGGCTCAGCAAGTCTCGAGCGGGGGAGCGGCGGGCATCGACCCGGCGATGCTGCAGACCGACCAGCGGATCGTGGCAATTCAGGTGATCGCCCAGGACGGCACGGTGGTCCGGCGATCTCCGTCGGCGCCGGACACGCCCCTCGTCGCGATGAAGGACTTGGGTGACGGGCTTCGCATCGGAATGCCCGAACAGTCCTCGCCCTTCGGCCGGATCCGCTTCAGTGCTCAAACCGTGGCTGGACCCGACGCCCGCTACACGATCCTCGTCGGGGAGGGCAGCGCGGCGATCGTGTCGACCGTGTGGGCCGTCGTCGTCGCGTTGGCGATCGCCGCGCCGGTGGTGATCGCCGTGTCCGCGGCGGCCACCTACGTCCTGGTGCGTCGCTCCATGAAGTCGGTCGACGACATCCGATCCCGGGTTGCCGACATCACCACGTCGGATCTCGCCGAGCGTGTTCCGGTGCCCGACAGCCGCGACGAGATCGCGGCCCTGGCGGTCACGATGAACGAGATGCTCGCGCGCATCGAGGCGGGCCACGACGCACAGCAGCGATTCATCGGCGACGCGTCGCACGAGTTGCGAAGCCCCTTGACGACCATCATCTCGGCCCTCGAGGTGGCGGTGGCCCACCCGGAAGTGCTCAGCGGCGACCTCGCCACCACCACGCTGATGCCAGAGGCCCTGCGGATGAAGGCGCTCATCGACGACCTGCTGCTGCTCGCCAAAGCCGACGAACGTGGTCTCGACATCGCCCGCGAGGACGTCGACCTCGACGATCTCGCGGCTGCGGAACTCGATCGCCTGCGTCGCCAGATCGATCTCGACGTGCATGCCGACCTGGCCCCGGCTCGGCTGACGGGGGATCCGGCTGCGTTGTCCAGGGTGTTGCGCAACCTGCTGAACAATGCTGTCCGACATGCCGTTTCGCGGGTGGAAGTCGTGGTTCGGCAGGGCGCCGATCGCGTCGAGGTGGAGGTCTGTGACGACGGACCGGGAATCGCAGCGGCAGACCGACAGCGCGTCTTCGATCGCTTCGTGCGGCTGGATCAGGAGAGGTCGAGAAGTTCCGGCGGCACGGGCCTTGGCCTGGCGATCGTGCGGGAGATCGTGATGGCCCACGGCGGGCAGGTCACCATCGGCTCCGGTATCGGCACGGCCATCGGCTCCGGGACGAAGGTGACGGTTCAGCTGCCCCTTACCGAGCCGCCCGAGTCGAGTCGGTAGCCGGCCCCGCGGACGGTCTCGATCGTCTTGGTGCCGAACGGAATGTCGATCTTGCGGCGCACGTAGCCGATGTACACCTCGACGACGTTGTCGGCGCCGTCGTAGTTGGCATCCCAGACGCCCTGCAGGATCTCGGACTTGGTGACGACGGTGTCCTTGTTGCGCAGCAAGTATTCGAGCAGGCCGTACTCCCGTGGGGTCAGCGAGATGGTGGTGTCATCGCGCTGCACCTCCCTGCGGGACGGATCCAGCGTCAACGATCCGGCCGTGAGCACGGCCGGTCGTTGAGGTCGCGCTCGCCGCACCAGGGCCCGCAGTCGTGCCACCAGCACGATGAACGAGAAGGGCTTCGTCAGATAGTCGTCGGCGCCGAGGTCGAAGGCGTCGGTCTGGTCATACTCGCCGTCCTTGGCGGTCAGCATCAGCACCGGGGTCCAGACTCCGCGGGCCCGCATGCGCCGCAGCACTTCATAGCCGTTGAGACCGGGCAGCATGTTGTCGAGGACGATTACGTCGTAGTCGTCCTCGACGGCGTGGGACAGTCCGTCGACCCCCGTCGGGACGGCCACGACCGCGAATCCCTCGGCGCGCAGCCCAATCGTCAGGGTCGACGCCAGGAGCGGTTCGTCTTCGACGATCAGGACTTTCATGTCGTCCCCGATTCTTCCAGCACGAGCCAACCCCCTAGGCTGAGGGCATGCAACGGATCATCGGTACCGAGGTCGAGTACGGCATCTCCTCGCCGTCCGATCCGACCGCGAATCCGATCTTGACGTCCACCCAGGCGGTCCTCGCCTACGCCGCCGCCGCGGGTATCCAGCGGGCAAAGCGGACGCGGTGGGACTACGAGGTGGAATCGCCCCTGCGCGACGCCCGTGGCTTCGATCTGAGCCGGGCCAGCGGGCCGCCGCCCATCGTGGACGCCGACGAGGTCGGAGCCGCAAACATGATTCTGACCAACGGCGCTCGGCTCTACGTCGATCATGCCCACCCCGAGTACTCGGCGCCGGAGGTGACCGATCCGCTGGATGCGGTCATCTGGGACAAGGCGGGCGAGCGCGTGATGGAGGCGGCGGCGCGGCACGTCGCCAGCGTGCCAGGGGCGGTCAAACTGCAGCTCTACAAGAACAACGTGGACGGCAAGGGCGCGTCTTACGGAACGCACGAGAACTACCTGATGAGCCGCCAGACCCCGTTCTCCGCGGTGATCGCCGGCCTCACCCCGTTCCTGGTGTCGCGCCAGGTCGTCACCGGCTCCGGCCGCGTCGGCATCGGCCCCGCGGGCGACGAGCCTGGCTTCCAGCTCTCGCAGCGCGCCGAT
The DNA here is from genome assembly GCF_032161845.1 of Mycobacterium sp. Lineage (GTDB taxonomy): Bacteria > Actinomycetota > Actinomycetes > Mycobacteriales > Mycobacteriaceae > Mycobacterium. Next base: position 8,025 of record NZ_JAVRQA010000035.1, on the reverse strand, counting down.
TACATCGAGGTCGAGGTCGGTCTCGAGACCACCCTGAAGCGCGGCATCATCAACACCCGTGACGAGCCTCATGCCGACGCCGACAAGTACCGGCGCCTGCACGTCATCATCGGTGACGCCAACCTGGCCGAGACGTCCACGTATCTGAAGGTCGGAACCACCTCGCTGGTGCTCGACCTCATCGAAGAGGGGCCGGCCCACGGGTTGGACCTCTCCGATCTGGCGTTGGCGCGCCCCGTTCACGCCGTGCACGTGGTGAGCCGCGACCCGTCGCTGCGCGCCACCATCGCACTGTCCGACGGTCGTGAGCTGACCGCCCTTGCGCTGCAACGGATCTACCTCGACCGGGTGGCCAAGTTGGTCGACGCGCGCGATCCCGACCCCACTGCCACGCGCGTGCTCGAAACCTGGGCGGGCGTGCTCGACCTGCTCGAGCGCGACCCGATGGAGTGCGCCGAGATCCTCGACTGGCCCGCCAAACTGCGGCTCCTCGAAGGCTTCCGGCAGCGGGAGAACCTCGGCTGGTCGGCGCCGCGCCTGCACCTTGTCGACCTGCAGTACTCGGACGTCCGCCTCGACAAGGGGCTCTACAACCGGCTGGTGGCACGCGGTTCGATGAAGCGCCTCGTCACGGAGCAGCAGGTGATCGACGCCGTCGACAATCCGCCCACCGACACCCGTGCGTACTTCCGCGGTGAGTGCCTGCGCAGGTTCGGTGCCGACATCGCGGCGGCCAGCTGGGACTCGGTGATCTTCGACCTCGGCGGCGACGCACTGGTGCGAATTCCCACCCTTGAGCCGCTGCGCGGAAGCAAAGCGCACGTGGGGGCGTTGCTCGACTCGGTGGACAGTGCGGCCGAACTCGTCGCGCAGCTCACGACCTGACAACCGGCATTCTGGCCATCGCCCGGTAGGGTGGAAGAACCGGCGGGCCCTGTGAGTCCGCTGACGAGCGCTTGCGCGAGGAATCGACAAGCACTGAAGACGAGCAGGAGGCAGCGATGGCTCAGGAGCAGACCAAGCGTGGTGGCGGCGGCGGCGATGACGACGACCCCACCGGCAGTACTGCGGCTGGCCAGGAGCGTCGCGAGAAGCTCACCGAGGAGACCGACGATCTGCTTGACGAGATCGACGACGTGCTCGAAGAGAACGCGGAGGACTTCGTTCGCGCGTACGTCCAAAAGGGCGGACAGTGACCTGGCCGCATAACGATCGGCCGTCACCTTCCCCTCAGATCCCCGGACTTCCCGGATCGCATTTGCCTTCGATGGACACGTCGTCGTTCTCCGAATTGCTGCGTCTGCAGGCACCGCACCTGCTGCCCGCCGGCGTCCCGGTCGACAACGTTCCTCTCGGCAATGCCATGCCGGTCTCGAATGCGGTGCCGCATGGCACCACCATCGTGGCGATCAAGTTTCCCGGTGGGGTGATGATCGCCGGTGATCGCCGGTCGACGCAGGGCAACATGATTGCTGGGCGTGACGTGCAGAAGATTCACGTCACCGACGACTACACCGCAACGGGCATCGCGGGCACCGCGGCGATCGCGGTGGAGTTCGCCCGCCTCTACGCCGTTGAGCTCGAGCACTACGAGAAGCTCGAGGGCGTTGCACTGACGTTCGCAGGCAAGGTCAACCGGCTGGCGATCATGGTGCGCGGCAATCTCGGCGCGGCATTGCAGGGTTTCGTGGCGCTGCCGCTGCTGGTCGGCTACGACCTCGACGATCCCGATCCCCGGGGCGCCGGACGCATCGTGTCCTTCGACGCCGCAGGTGGCTGGAACGTCGAGCTCGAGGGTTACCAGTCGGTGGGGTCGGGCTCGATCTTCGCGAAGTCGTCGATCAAGAAGCTGTACTCCCGCGTGACGGATGCCGAATCGGCGCTCAGCGTGGCCATCGAGGCTCTCTACGACGCAGCGGACGACGACTCGGCAACCGGCGGCCCAGACCTGGTGCGCGGCATCTACCCGACCGCGGTGGTGATCAGAGCCGAGGGCGCGGAGGAAATCACCGAGGCCCACATCGCCGAGTTGGCGCGCGACGTCGTCGAACGCCGGTCTAGCGACACATCTTTCAGTATTGATGACGGGACGGTCGAGCTGTGAGCTTCCCGTATTTCATCTCACCCGAGCAGGCGATGCGGGAGCGTTCGGATCTCGCGCGCAAGGGCATCTCGCGCGGGCGCAGCGTCATTGCGCTGGCGTATTCCGGTGGCGTGCTGTTCGTCGCCGAGAACCCGTCGCGATCGCTGCAGAAGGTGTCCGAGTTGTACGACCGGGTCGGCTTCGCCGCGGTCGGGCGTTTCAACGAGTTCGACAACCTGCGCCGCGGCGGTATTCAGCTCGCCGACACGCAGGGGTACGCCTACTCCCGGCGCGACGTCACCGGGCGTCAGCTGGCCAACCGCTATGCCCAGGCGCTCGGCACGATCTTCACCGAGCAGGCCAAGCCCTACGAGGTCGAACTCTGCGTCGCCGAGGTGGCCCACTTCGGCGAGACGAAACCGCCTGAGCTGTACCGCATCACCTACGACGGCTCCATCGCCGACGAACCGCACTTCGTCGTGATGGGCGGTACCACCGAGCCGATCATCACCGCGTTGAACGACTCGTTCACCGAGAATGCCAGCTTGAGCGAGGCAGCGAAGATCGCCGTCGACGCGCTCAAGGCCGGCATCGCCGACGGCGCAGGCAACGGCGCTGAACCCCGCACTCTCGGGCCGTCGACGCTGGAGATCGCGATCCTCGACGCCAACCGTCCACGGCGGGCGTTCCGCCGCATCACGGGTTCGGCGCTGGAAGCACTTCTCCCGGTTGAGGAATCAGAGCGCTCCGACTAGGTCGCGGTCAATGCGTCGACCACCGCCTCTGGGTCGGTGCGATCCCGAAAGAGCTGCCACAGCGTGTCGGCCAACGCGTCGGGACTCAGGGTGGATGCCGTGATGTTCCCGAACGCATCGGGGTGCTCGAGCATCGTCCGATGGATGTCACCCCGCTCGATCAGGCCACCGATGGTCAGCGTTCCGGCGTACACCCCATCCTTGGCAAGCGCGGCGTGGAGGGTGAGGGCGTAGGTGCGGAGGGCTGCCGCAGCCAACGCCAGACCACCAAGGGGTGGCATGGGAACGACGCTGCTCAGGCCGCCGGCGAACAGAAGGCCGCCGCTGCCGCGGCTCGTCAATTCGGGCAGTATCAACGACGCGAAGTCCACCGCGGGCACCACACCGAGCAGGGCGGTCCTCGCGCCTGCGGCGTCAAGCTCGGTGATGCCTGCCACTGGGACCGCTGCGGCGGGTCCGTAATAGCCCACGTCGATCCGGCCAAAGTGTGCGCGAGCAGCACCGACGGCCTCGCGAAGGGCTGCTGAGTCCGTCGCGTCCGCGACGAATGCCGCGGCGTCGATGTCCGCGGCGGCGAGTGACTGCAAATAGTCGCCGTGCCGGTCGGCGGAGCGGGAGATCAAGGCGACGGCGTAGCCCTCGGATCCGAAGCGGTGAGCCACCGACAGTCCGAGGCCCGGGCCCGCCCCCACCACCACGAGAACGGGGCGAGCAGAAGTTGAGGTCATACTCAACTTATTAGCACAACATGAGGCTCGGCTCAACTTATGTATCATCGGTCCATGTCCGGTGCCATGCGTGCCGATGCGGTGCGCAACCGCGACCGGCTGACGGCCGCGGCGGCCGAGTTGTTCGCCGAACGCGGTGTGGACGTGCCGCTCGACGAGGTCGCGCGGCGTGCGGGCGTGAGTATCGGCACCCTGTACAACCACTTTCCGAACCGTGGCGCGCTACTCGACGCGGTACTGCCAAATCAGCTGGCTGCGTTCGACGCGCTGGCCCAGGTCGCCGCCGCCGACCCCGACGTCTGGAACGGGTTCGTTCAGTTCCTCGATGGCGTATTCGTCATGCAAGCCAGGGACCGTGCCATGAACGAGGCGATAGCCCGCAGCCCGGTGGGCACCGTCGACGTCGCCGCCGAGTGCGGCAGGGCCGGGGGAGTGTTGGATGCCGTCGCGCAGCGGGCCCGGGACGCCGGGGTGTTGCGGCCCGACTTCGGTGCCGCCGATCTGGCCACGCTGGTGTGGGCGATGTCGAAGGTGATCTCGATGTCCGGCGGCGATGACGCGGTCTGGCGTCGCCATCTCGGCTTCATGCTGGATGGGCTGCGCTCGGGGGTGTGAATTCTGTTCGCGCAGTGGGCGCGACGTCACTCGATTTCGTCGGCGTCGTCGTTCCTGCCGGTGGCGATCTCCTTGATCTTGTCCACCGAGTGGGTGGCGATGTCCAGCGAGCTCGCGACGATGCCCTCGACGCCCGCCGAGACGTCGCCCTTGATGATGTGGCCCGCGCTGTCGACGATGTCGGCGGACTTCTCGACGGCGTTCGTCGCGATGTCCCTGACCGATTCGATTGCGTCCTTCGGGTTGAAGCCCATCAGATTCTCCTCTTCACGACGACTTTCGGTTGACTGTAGACCCTGACGTCACCTGCCGACGGTCAGCCGGCCAGCACGATGTGCGCGCGGTCGCCGGTGATGACCGCAAGCACGTTGCGCCACGCGTCGGACGCCGGCGCGCTCAACACGTCGGTGTGCGCGTTGAGGCCCGCCATCGGTCGACCATCGTCGTAACGGCCTGTCGCCAAATGGATTACGCCGGACATCTCGTCCGGGTCGGCGCCGTGCGGACCACCGGGGAGGCCCTGAACGAGCTGGATGGGATCGCCTGGCGCCGTCATCGAGAACCGCAACACGTGTGGGTTTCGGTTGTGCCAGTCGTCGGGACCGTCGACCCCGAAGCCCGCGCCCGCCGCGGCGGCGTACAGGGTCCGGTCGGCCGTCAGCCCCAACGCCTCCGCCGTGCCGAGGATCGATCCGCCGTAGGAGTGCCCGACGTAGGTGACGGGTATCCGCCTGCCCCCAGCATGGGTCACGGCGTCGACGTCTCGGCTGAACGCCACCAGTCGCGGCGCCATGTTCATCGCGAAACGCGGACTGGCCGCCTCGACGAGCGCCCCGACCACGTTGTCATCGCCGGGAAACGGGCCGCCGAGGAAGGTGATGGCGGCGACTTCGCCGCGGGTCGCGGACACGAACTGACGAGCGGATTTGGTACTCGCCGCGGAACCATCGATCGTGGTGTTCATCCCGGGAACCAGCACCGCGAGGCTGCTCGCCATGGCCAGGTCACCGTTGAGTTCGATCAGCGATTCGCGCGCTGGATCGAACGCCAGGATCTTGCGGTCGATGCGGTGCCCGGTGCCGGTGGGGTCCTCGATCTCGCCGAGCAAACCCCGGTAGAAGGTGGTGCGCTCGGACGACTGGTGGTCACCCAGTCGATCGACGACGGCCTGCGCGATGTTGGTGCGATTGGCGGCGACCCTGACGTCCCACGGCACCCCATTGGTATTGCCAAGGGCGGGGTCCGTGGTCCGGCCCATCGAGTCGAAGGCGTCGCGGACGTCCCTTGCGGCGTCCGCGTCGGCCGCCCCGAGCGCATCCAACGCGTCGGTGATCTGCCGCGACAGTTCGGTGCCACGCGCCGCCAGCAGATCCACGGCCACCCCGGCATCGTTGCCCGCCAACATGATCAGCAGTGCCGAGGGCGGCGCCGCGGGCAGCACCGATCCGTCGTCCCCGACCAGGAAGCCCTCTTCGCCTGCCACCTCGACGAGCGCCTCGACATGGGCCTGCGCTGCAGCGAGCTGACCGGCTCCGTCGCGGGCCGCGACCGCCGCAAGGACCAGGGCCCTGGCGATGGCGTCGCCCTCCGCGGCGAAGCCTTCGGCGTCGTGTCGCGCCGCGTCGGCGCTGGACCCCGACCACACCGGTCCGGTGCCCTGCCCTGCCTTCGAGGCCGCGGTGGCTTCGCCATGGATGACGCGGGCGGCCTCGTCCCACGAATCGGCCAGCTCTCGCAGTGCGTCCGGGCGCCACGCCCTGGCCTGAATCAGCGACGGCCGGCTCATCGCGACCCGCCGAGCCGATCTGCGTGACGAACTTCGGTCTGCTCGATGGCCGTCGCGGCCGCGCGCACGGTCGCCGCCCAGGTGCGCAGGTGAGCGACGACGTCGGCGAGGCGATCCTCGGCGACGTGGAGCGCGGTGGTCGAGCTGACGGCGGATCCGACCAGCGCGTCCGAAGCCATCGTGGGCCAACGGATCTCATCGAGTCGATCGGCGCCCTCGAGTACCTGGTCGGCGATGGCCCGCACCGCCGTTGCGTCCATCCGCACAGTCCCCATGCCCGATGGTGACCAACGGGACGCCCGGTCCGCTCGATTCATCCACAGGGGCGGAAACCGGTGCTCATCGGTTGCGTTTACGAAACGCGCGGCGGGTGTCAAGACGTGCTGGACCGGTAACCCGTAAGCTCGACTAGGTGCAGCGGCGAATCATGGGGATCGAGACAGAATTCGGTGTGACGTGCACTTTTCATGGCCACCGACGCCTGTCTCCCGACGAAGTTGCCCGTTACCTCTTCCGGCGCGTGGTCTCGTGGGGCCGCAGTTCCAACGTATTTCTGCGCAATGGCGCGCGCCTCTACCTCGACGTCGGCTCCCATCCCGAGTATGCGACCGCCGAATGTGACAGCCTCGTTCAGCTCGTCACCCACGATCGCGCGGGTGAGCGGGTCCTCGAGGACCTTCTGATCGATGCCGAACAGCGGCTCGCCGACGAAGGCATCGGTGGCGACATCTACCTGTTCAAGAACAACACCGACTCCGCGGGCAACTCCTACGGCTGCCACGAGAACTACCTGATCGTGCGGGCCGGCGAGTTCTCCAGGATCTCGGACGTCCTGCTGCCGTTCCTCGTCACGCGCCAATTGATCTGCGGCGCGGGCAAAGTGCTGCAGACGCCGAAGGCCGCCGCGTTTTGCCTGAGCCAGCGTGCCGAGCACATCTGGGAGGGCGTCTCGAGCGCGACCACCCGCAGCAGGCCGATCATCAACACCCGCGACGAACCGCACGCCGACGCCGAGAAGTACCGTCGCCTGCACGTCATCGTCGGCGACTCCAACATGTGCGAGTCCACCACCATGCTCAAGGTGGGCACCGCCGCCCTGGTGCTCGAGATGATCGAGGCGGGCGTGCCCTTCCGCGACTTCTCGCTCGACAACCCAATCCGCGCGATCCGCGAAGTCAGCCACGATCTGACGGGCCGCAGGCCGGTGCGACTCGCCGGTGGTCGGCAGGCCAGTGCGCTCGACATTCAGCGGGAGTACTACAGCCGCGCCGTCGAACACCTGCAGACCCGCGAGCCCAACGCCCAGATCGAGCAGGTCGTCGATCTGTGGGGTCGGCAGCTCGACGCAGTGGAAGCCCAGGACTTCGCCAAGGTCGACACCGAGATCGACTGGGTCATCAAGAAGAAGCTGTTCGAGCGCTATCAGGACCGGTACGACATGGAGTTGTCGGATCCGAAGATCGCGCAGCTCGACCTCGCCTACCACGACATCAAGCGCGGTCGCGGCGTGTTCGATCTGCTGCAGCGCAAGGGCTTGGCCGCCCGCATCACGACCGACGAGGACATCGACGCGGCGGTCAACGAGCCGCCGCAGACCACCCGCGCCAAGCTTCGGGGCGAGTTCATCAGCGCCGCGCAAGCGGCGGGCCGCGACTTCACCGTTGACTGGGTGCACCTCAAACTCAACGATCAGGCGCAGCGCACGGTGTTGTGCAAGGACCCGTTCCGGTCGGTCGACGAGCGGGTCAAGCGGCTCATCGCCAGCATGTGACGGGGCACTAAGCTCATCCGGCGGGCAGGAGCTGAGCGACACGGGATTAAGCTCTCCGGGTGGGGATCTCCAAAGTCGAGCGGATGATGAATCTGGTCATCGCGCTCCTATCCACCCGCACGTTCATCACGGCCGAGCGGATCCGCGAAACCGTGTCCGGCTACTCCGAGAGCCCCAGCGACGAGGCCTTCTCGCGGATGTTCGAGCGGGACAAGAACGAGCTGCGCGATCTCGGCATCCCGCTGGAGACCGGTCGGGTGTCGTCGCTGGATCCGACCGAGGGCTAC
>NZ_JAVRQA010000034.1:0-4774 GCF_032161845.1 Mycobacterium sp. | reverse complement strand
CGATGTTGCTGACCATCCGAATTCCCTCCTCGAGGTCCACCACGGCGACGATGCGCGCGTCCGACTCAGGTGTCGAGGGATGCCGCGACACGATCCAGCTGTAGATGATTCCGCGCCCGGACAGGTTCTCGACGGCGAAGTCCAGCGACTGACAATGCGGGCACATCGGGGCGGGGGGATGTTGCAGCGCACCGCATTCGAGGCAGCGTCGGGCAACGAGACGTGATTCGCGGGCCGCCTGCCAGAAGTAGTCGTCGACGCGGGACGGCATCGGCGGTATGACGTTGACCATCTGTACTCCTGTGGTATCGGGTCCGTCCGCGGGATTCCGGCGGTCGACGTGTCGATGTCAATCCGAGGAGGGAAGTTGCTTGGGGGCTTCGATCCCCAGCGGGCGGCCGTCCACGGCCAACGTGCCCTGCCCGCTGGTCACGCAGAGCAGTTGAAGGCCCGATTCGGGCTCGCTGTAGCGCTTGCCCATCAGGCTGCCGCCCAGTAGTGCGGAATCCGTGGGCTGCGTCTGCTGGGGCGCGTCCGACGCCGCGTCGACCATCGGCAGTCCACCGCAACTAAGCACCGCCGCTTGATCTTTCGGTGCTCGCAGGACGATGACCTTGCCCGAGCACACGACACTTCTCATTTGCTGTCCCGTTTTCATACCAGCGCTCCTTCATTGGAGTGTATTGATCCAGGCACGCGAGATCCGCCGGACGCGGTCACGATCTGGTGGGCGTCGGGTCGGCCGTCGCGACGACGGCTGCCCAGCCCAACAGCCGCCGCCAGAGCAGTTCTCGAGTGGTCGCAACGTTGTGGTTGTGGGCCGAGTCGATCAACGAATAGAAAGAAATATCGTTGCTGTTCTCAAAGATTGGCACCAACTCGGACGCCTTGTGCCAAGGTTCGTGATCGCCGCCGCCGATGAACACCGGTGCGGTGATCTGGCGGATGTATTGGATGACACTGCCAGGCAGCAGGGAAAGCGTCGCGAGCACCGGCAACAGGTTGGTGGCGGTGGCGGCAAGTGCGTTCAGCGCCGCGGGATCGGTATCAGGCAGCACGAATGGGAAGGGGGCCTTCGTCTGCCCTTCTACCGATGGTCGGCCGGCTTCTGAAAAGCGCTGTCGGGCAAGACGCGCGAGGGACTCATATGACAGCGGGCCGACGTTGGCGATGCGTACTTCGTCAGGGCTCAGCACACTGGGCAACCCCGACGGGCTGAAGCCCAGGCAGGCAATGGCGACGTGCTGTCCGATCATGGCCTGTGCCATGAGCGTGAGCATCGCCCCCATCGAGTGCCCGATCCCCACCGTCGCGACCGTAACCGACGCCGGGAGCTGGGAGCGCAGCTCTTCGGTCGCCCGCGTGAATCCCTCGGCGTTCGCGCGCGCGACGTTCTGCGGGGAGATCCATGGATCGGCGCCTGGAGTCGATCGCCCTGTGCCTAAGTTGTCGATCAAGATGCAGGCGAACCCAGCCGCCAGGGCGTACTGAGCAAAGCTGAATCCCGCATCTGGCTCGCCCAGGTCGAAGTATTCACCCGTGCAACCGCCGCCGGGAGTGCAGCACAACACCGTCACATGGTCGGCATCGGACACCGACGCCGGTACCAGCAATTCGGCCGAGACGAACCAATCCCCCGGTTCATCGACCACATGAGTGACGTCGTAGCGAGCGCGAAAACGGTGCGGCGAAGTCAGTGTGGAGGCCGGCTCAGTGATCTGCACAGCCTTGCCTCCTTCGCTACTGCGACCCTAGAGGAGCCACGACCGGATGAATGACGAAGAGTCACAAAACCACTCACGCGGTGGCCGAAACTTCCTGGGCCTGGCCGATAACACCGTCCTTCACCAACGCGTCGATTTCGTCGTCTCCGTATCCGAGAACCGACGAAAGGATCTCGCGACTGTCGGAACCGACTGTCAGCGGCGGGCCCTGGATCACACCGGGCGTATCGGAGAGGTCGACGCCAAGACCCGTCTGCTCGAACTTTCCGACCAACGGTTGCGGATAGGACGTCACCCACTTCCGCGCGATCAGCTCCTCGTCGTCGAAGACGTGGCGCGAGAAGTCCGGATCACTCACCTCGGCCGGCACTCCCGCGGTGTCGAATGCCTCGCGCCATTCCTGCGCGGTGCGCGTGCCGAGAATCGTCTCGATCTCCTTGCGCAGCACCGCATCATTGGCGCGGCGCCCGGCTGCGTCGGCGAACTCGGCGGCCGCGCCGAGCGCATCGTTACCGAGGACGTGGGTCAAGGCGGTCCAGTGGTCGTCGGTGATGGCAGTGATGGTCAGCCAGCCGTCCGCCGTCTCGTATAGGCCATAGAGCGCGCTGAACCCGAGCAGTAGCTTGTCGAGCTTGGGCCGGTCGGCCTCCACACCGTTGGCATCGACGTAGGTGCCGGACGCCGTCAACAGGCAGGCGTACAGGATCGAGGTATCCACGAACTGTCCCTTGCCGGTGCGCAGGCGATCGTAGTACGCCTGGAGCATGCCGAACGCCGACAGGAATCCGTTGCCCGTGTCACCCAATGACGTCAGCGCCCACAGGGGGGTTCCCCCATCGTCCATACCCCCGTCGGCCCACTCCAGTCCGGCCAGTGCGGCCCCTGTCTGATCATTGCCAGGCTGTCCATCGCGATAGCCACGATCGAATCCCCTTGTATGGCAGTAGATTACTTCGGGATTGGTCGTCTTCACCGATTCGTAGTCGAGGCCGAGGCGAACTGCTGCACCGTAGCGCATGTTGTGCTGAACGATGTCCGCCGAGTCGATGAGCCGCCGGACGGCTTCAAGTCCGCGTGGGTCCTTCAGGTTGACCGAAAGGCTCTGCTTTCCGCGGTTGGCGGCGAACGCGATGTGCGTCGAGTGCCAGAAGCCATCCCATAGCGTGTTGACCTTGATCACCGTGGCGCCGAGGTCCGAGAGGAGCTGAGTACCGAAGGGACCTGCGATCGCCAAGCCCAGATCGACGACCAGCACACCGTCCAGGGGCGGCTTGCCCGTCGGCGTCACCTCGGTCGATCGCGACGCGATCGCCCCAGGTGCCGCGGCCTCGGCCCGGACCTCCGCGGTGTGCTCACCCCTGCGGGGGGCGCCCTTGGTTGGCTTGCCCGGACTGCGGTCCAACCGGATCACCGAACCCACCTGGTGCAGCGGGCCCAGCTCCGGATCTTCGACCACGGCTACACAGCCGTCGGCGAGCATGTGTTCGTCAGTGAGGGCCTCGGTTGGGGACTGTACGATCTGCAGACAAACGCCCGCCACTCGCGCCGCCTCGACCCATTCGGCGGAAGTGAACCTGGCGAACGCAGAACGCATCTGAGGCAGGTAATGCCAGTAGACGATCAGATCCTCCGGGCCGGTCAGGATCCGATCTGGGTCTTCGGTTGGGCGAACACCGGCGGGCTCGAGAGTATCGCCCACCGATGATCCGAGAACGAACTTCGGATTCGGTACCCAGTGCTGGATCCAGCGGCCGTCCGCGCACTCGAAGAACCCCTTCGAGGCACGTTGATCGAACACCCAGGTCCAAAACCACGGCGCCTCGACATTCGCGGCGCGCTGCAGAGCGCCGGTGCCCGCAGCCAATGCGCCCTGCAGAAGTGAGGTCTCGACGAGTTGCCCGCGGCCGGTGGATTCTCGCGCGACGAGCGCCGCCCCAATCCCGATCGCGGCAAGGTATGCCGCGCTTACGCTCGGCCACGGGGATGCCGAGAACAGTGGTCCGTCACGATTCGGGCCATCCGTCACGCCCTCGGGCGTGTCCAGGTCTGCGAGAGGGTATTCGGGGTCGCCGTTGATGTGGTGCAGGTGGCCGCCCACCCGTCCGACCTGGTCGAACTGCAAACCCGTTCGGGCCATCACGAGGCTGTCGTAACCAGGCCGATCGGCGACGCTAGTGTCCTTGCCGTAGCCGGTTATCGAGACATAGATGAGCCTCGGATTGACCGCCGAGAGAGTGTCGTAGCCCAAGCCGAGGCGCTCCATGACGCCCGGTGAGAAGCTCTCGACGAGGACGTCGGCTGCCGCCACCAGCCGTACGAACAGGTCGTGGTCATCGGGATCCTTCAGGTCGAGCACGGCACTGCGCTTGCCGCGATGCCACACGCGGTATCCCGGCAACGACGGGAACGGATCGCCCTGCGGCCGTTCGATTCTGGTGACCTGCGCCCCGTGATCTGCCATGAGCATCGTGGCAATGGGGCCGGCGATCCCCCACGACAGATCCAAGACCTTCAGGCCATCGAATACGCCCAACATCATTGCCTTTCAGAGATTCCAGACGCGTTCGGCGTTGCGGAACAACAGCTTGTCGCGCTCCTCGGTGGTGGCGTCGGGGAACAGGTGGGTGGCGATGTCCTGGGAGTGCGGCCAGCTCGACACCGGGTGCGGGTAGTCCGAGGACCACATGATGTTGTCCACGCCGAGCCGTTCCCTGCCGTGCTGCAGAACGCCGGGCTCGTCGATGAACGTGACGTACATGTTCTGCCGGAAGTAGTGGCTGGGTAGCTCCTTGAGCCCGGGAAACTCGTAGCCCTGGCGGGTATTCATGTCATCGACGGTGTAGAGCCACCAGCTGACCCACCCCACGCCGGGTTCGACGAACACCGTCTTGAGCCGCGGGAAGCGCTCGAAGATACCGGTCAACAGCCACATCCCCATCGCGTCCGCGCTCGACAATGCCACCATCGGCACGAAGATGCCGCGCTGCGGGGTGGGATCGCGCTGTGCCAACGCGTCCAGGGTGGTGTTCAGCCCGATGTGCAAGGCGATC
>NZ_JAVRQA010000033.1:0-9702 GCF_032161845.1 Mycobacterium sp. | reverse complement strand
GGTCCGGCACGGGCCAGGTGATCGACGCCGCGATGGTCGACGGGGTCAGCGTGCTGGCCCAGATGATGTGGACGATGAAGGCGACGGGATCGCTGAAGGATCAGCGGGAGTCGTTCCTCCTCGACGGCGGGGCGCCCTTCTACCGGGTCTACGAGACGTCCGACGGCAAGCACATGGCGGTCGGCGCGATCGAGCCGCAGTTCTTCGCGCAACTGCTCGTCGGGCTGGGCCTTGCGGCCGACGAGGTGCCCAACCAGTTCGACCTCGGGCGCTACGACGAGATGCGGACGATCTTCACCGAACGTTTCGCCAGCAAGACCCGAGACGAGTGGACTGCGGTGTTCGCTGGGACTGATGCCTGTGTGACGCCGGTGCTGACCTGGACCGAAGCGTCCGACAACGAGCATCTCGTAGCGCGGTCGACCATCGTCACGAACGATGGCGTCGACCAGGCTGCACCTGCCCCGCGGTTCTCGCGGACCCCGTCCGGCCCGGTGGGCGCCCCACCCGGGGGCACCACGCCGATCGATGACGTCGGTTGGTGAATTGAAGTTAGCTGGCGCAAAGCACTGCGCGAGCTCGGGTGATTGTTTATCATTTGCTCATGGCAGTGCGTGCCACACGGGAAATCGTGTTTGACGCCTCGCCCGAGGCAATCCTCGATGCTCTTGCCGACATCGAGGAGGTGCCTTCGTGGTCGACGCTGCACCGGCATGCCGAGGTCCTCGACCGGCACCCCGACGGCCGCCCACACCACGTCAAGGCGACGGTCAAGATCATGGGCGTCTCCGACAAGGAGATCCTCGAATACCACTGGGGCCCCGACTGGGTGGTCTGGGATGCGACGGACACGTTCCAGCAGCGGGGTCAGCACGGCGAGTACAACCTCACCAGAATCGGAGATCAGACGATGGTGCGGTTCGACATCATCGTCGACGTCGCGGCGCCGATCCCGGAGTTTCTGGTCAAGCGCGCCAAGAAGATGGTGCTCGACGTCGCGATCGAGCGGCTCCGCTGTCGGGTGACCCGCAACCACGGTTGACGGGAACTCTCAGATCTTCAGATCGGGGTGCTCGGCGTAGACCTCCTGCAGCACCGAGAGATCGAACAGGTCCGCGGCTGCTATGTCCAACTTGGCGGACTTCAGTGCGGAGACGTTCTCGTCGATCAGGGCCTGCGTCATGGTGAAGAGTCCGTTGGCCTTGGTGTCGGGAGACACGACCAGCCCAACCTGCGCCTTCGCCTCCTCGGTCTGCTCGGCCACGTCGAGGTTCTGGTCTTTGCCGTAGACCGTGGCCGCCAGCCGCGCCGACTCCGCTGGGTCGGCGATGGCGTCCCGCCAGCCCTTGATCTCGGCGATCAGGAATGCCTTGAGCTTGTCGCGCTCGTTGTCGATCGTCTCCTGCTTGACCGTGAACGTCTCGGCGACCAGTGGCAGGTTGAAATCGGCGAATAGCATGGCGTGATTCTTGAACCCCTTGGACGCCAACGTGATCGGCTCGTTCGTCACATAGCTGACCCAGCCGTCGACCTCTCCGTTGGCCAGTGGGCTCGGGTCGAATTGCGCTGGCACCACGGTGATCGACTTGGCGTCGATGCCGTTGGCGTCCAGCAGCGCTCCGAAGACCAACTGATTCGAGTCCTGGACGCCGATCTTCCTACCCACCATGTCCTGAGGCGTGTTGATGGGTCTGGCCGCCGAGCTGACGATGGCGAAGGGGTTCTTCTGGTACGTCGCGCCGACGATCTTGGCGGGCAGTCCGTTGAGCACGGCGGGCGCGGTGAGCTGGGGGGCTGACATGCCGATCCAGATCTTGCCGGTGTCCAGGCCTGCCTCGACGCCCGTCCCTGCGGCACCACCCGCGACGAGGTCCACGCTGCCGAACCCGCCGTCCTTGTAGTAGCCCTTCTCGAGCGCGAAGTACTCGCCCGCGAATTCGATGTTCTTGATCCAAGACAGTTGCACCGCAACCGATCCGAACTTCGATCCGTCTTGGGAGCTGCCGCCGGACGAACTCGACGAGTCACTACTGCACGCCGCGACCAGTCCCGCTCCGCCAGCGGCGAAACCGACCACCGCGGCATAACGCAGGAACTCTCGACGATGGAGGATTGTCATCGTCGAAGACTATGCGCGTCGGGGCCGAAGCGCACGAGGACGAGGTTCTCCAGCACGCCGACGACCGCGTACAGGAGGATCGAGGCGATGGTCACGATGGCGACCGATGCCCATAGTTCGTTGTATTGGTAGCGCGGTATCGCCTTGATCAAGCTGGAGCCCAGACCTTCGCCGCTACCTAGCCATTCGCCGATCAAGGCTCCGATTAAGGCCCCCGGCACGGAGATTCGCGCTGCGGCGAACAGCGACGGTAGCGCGGAGGGAATCGCGACCATGTACAACGCGGTCCACCGGTTGCCACCGTAGGCCTCGACGAGTTCCTGCGCCTGCCGAGGCGCCTCGCGAAGGCCCGCCATGATCATCACCAGCGCTGGGAAGAAGACCACGATGCCAGCCATCACCGCCACCCCGACCAGACCGCGCCCGAACACCAGCACGATGATCGGCGTCATCGCGACCAAGGGGACCGACCGCAGGAGCACCGCGATCGGCAGCAGGGTCTGTTCGAGGCTGGCGAACAACACGAAGAGTGCCGCAACGACCACTGCCGCAACGATTCCGGAGCCGAAGCCGATCGAGGCGTCGCGCAGGGTGATCTGCAGGTTGTCCCACAGGTTGGCTCTGGCCGTATCGCTGGCGGGGCCGTCGAACAGATAGGTCCACACGTCGGTCGGCGACTTGCCGACGCGCGGGCCCACCTCGGGGAAGACCGCGAGGAACAGGTACCAGAGCGCGAACAGCAGGGTCATCGAGATCGCCAGCGGCGCAAGGAAGCGTCCGATCCGGCCCGGTATCGAGTTCATCGTCGTGCGCTCCACGGTGTCGCGATTCTGGCCATCACCGCCACGATCGCGTACCCGACGCCCGCCATTGCCGCCGCAGCGATGGCAAGACCCCACGTCCGCGGCACGTTGTAGGACGTCTGCGCTGCGGTGAGCGCGACCCCGATGCCGCTGTCTACCCCGCCCAGGTACTCGCCGAGGATGGCGCCGAGAACTGCCGACGGTGCCGCGATCTTCAATGCTGCAAAGGTATTCGGCGCGGCTGAGAACAGTCGTACCTTGGTGAACTTCTGCCAGCGGCCGCCGCCGTAGGCCTCGACCAGATCCAGACTCGCCTTGTCCGCCGATCGCAGCCCGGCCAGTGTGCCGACCATGGTGGTGAAGAAGCAGTACATCGCCGCGAGAAAGATGGTCGGCGCCCGGCCTCCGAACACGACGAGGATGATCGGGCCCAGCGCCAGCAGCGGAGTGCAGTAGCTCAGGATCGCGAGCTGGGTGGCGAGCGATTCGATGGGCGGGATCAGGACCACCAGGATTGCCAGTGCGATCGCGAAGCCGTTGCCCCACAAGAATCCCTGCAGCGCACCTTCCGAGGTCACCACGAAGTTGGGTCCGTACAGCGCAAGTCCATCGCGGGCCATGCCCGACGCGACCGCGATCGGGGTCGGGATGGTCCCGCCCGCCGTCCCCGACACGGCCAGCAGCCACCAGACGGCGACCACGCCTGCGATTCCGAAGACGCCACCGAGCCACGCTGGTCGAAGAGTCACGCGATCCCTTGGGTGCCGTCGGCCGGGGCGAACAACAACTCGGTGAGGTAGTCGTGAATTCGATGGAACTCGGGCGTTCTCGTGATGTCGGGGGTGCGGGGTCGAGGGAGGTCGACCGGTACCACCTCGAGCACCCGACCTGGCCGGGGGCTCATCACCGCGACCGCGTCGGACAGGAAGACCGCTTCGGCGATGCCGTGCGTGACCATGAGCGTCGTCGCGGGCTTCTCGGTCCAGATGCGCAGCAGTTCGAGGTTGAGGCGTTGCCGCGTCATGTCGTCGAGTGCACCGAACGGTTCGTCGAGAAGCAGGACCGTTGGCTTGACGACCAGCGCACGAGCAATCGATACGCGCTGCCGCATGCCGCCCGAGAGCTGCGCTGGTTTGGCCTTCTCGAACCCCTCCAGACCGACCAGCTTCACCAGGTCGGCTATCACCCCTGGCTCGGCCGGTAGGCCAGCTACCTGCAACGGAAGTTTGATGTTTGACACGACACTGCGCCAGGGCAGCAGTGCCGAATCTTGGAACGCGATGCCCAGCTCGTGATGCTTGCGGAGTTCGGTGGGCGATTCGCCGTTGATGAGGGCACGTCCGCTGGTCGGTTCCTCGAGGCCGGCCAGGATGCGCAGCACCGTCGACTTGCCGCACCCCGAGGGGCCCAACAGGGAGAAAAAGGTGTTCTGGCTCGTGTGCAGGTCGACGGACTGCAGAGCCTCCACTGACCGCCGACCGGACGTGAAGGTCTTGGTGAGCGCCGTGATGTCGATCCCGGTCATGGTGGGCCCAGTATGGCCACGGTCTCGCGTAAAGCGCATGTTGAACGAAAGGGAATGCGGCCGTCGCCGCGGCCGGTTGTCACTGGCATGCCCACCGGAGTCGTGATCAATCCCAGCCCTACCGCCACCAACGCCGTCGACGACGTCATCGCGCAGGCCCGCCGAGCCTTCGAGATCGGCGTTCGCCACGTGTGGTTCTCGCAACAGGTCAGCCATGACGCGATCAGCCTGGCCGGCCTTGTCGGTGCGGCGGTACCCGGACTCGGTGTCGGGACGTTCGTCGTGCCCATCAACCCGCGCCATCCGCTGATCGTCGCGACCCTCGCGCAGACCGCGCAGGCGGCGGCCCATGGAAACTTCAGCCTCGGTCTCGGCCTCGGCGCGAAGGCAATTGAGGCTCAGATGTTCGGGACGACGTGGTCCAATCCGGTGGGCCGTCTTCGCGAGCACCTGCAGATGCTGCGTTCCATCTTCGATACCGGCGCCCTCGACTTCCACGGCACGGAACTCAGCGCCTCCGTCAAGGACTGGCCCGTCTCCCTTGCGGGGGGCACCCCGATACCATTGTACGTTGCAGCCATGGGGCCCAAGGCGTTACGGGTTACCGGCGAGCTGGCCGACGGCACGCTGCCGTATCTGGCAGGCCCGCGGACGCTCGAGAAGTTCATCGTGCCGACCATTTCCGATGCCGCGGCCGCCGCGGGGCGTCCCGCGCCACGGATCCTCGCCGCGGTACCGGTCGTGGTGTCGGACGACGTCGAGTCCGCGCGCACCCTTGCGACCGAGGAGCTGGCGTTCTACGAAACCATTCCGTCCTACGCCACGGTGATCGCACGGGAGAAGGCCGACAGGGCGGTCGATCTCGCTGCCGTCGGTCCTTCCGATGCGGTGCGCAATCAGTTGCAGCGCTACCTCGATGCGGGCGCCACCGATCTGGTCCTGAGCCCGATGCGCTCGAACCCGGCCGACCCCGAACGTCTTTGGGAGATCGCAGCCTCGATCTGAGGGTTCGCGAGACCTACGCCACCGTCGTTGCGGACGCCAATTCACGACGCGGGTGTAGATCTCGCGGCTAGGCCTTGAGGACTTGCAGCCTAGTGATCGCCTCTTCCATGGTGTCGTCGCGCTTGCAGAAGGCGAAGCGCACCAGGTGGTTCCAGTCGCCGATGTGGTCGGAGTCGGGATCGCAGAACGCCGACATCGGGATCGCCGCCACGCCAGCCCGCTCGGGGAGCTCGGCGCAGAACGTGGTGCTGTCGGCGTAGCCCAGTGGACGGGGGTCGGCGCACAGGAAGTAGGTGCCGAAGCTGTCGAGGACGTCGAAGCCGATGTCGGCAAGAGCGCCGGAGAGTCGGGTGCGCTTGGCTTGGAACGACTCTCGTAGGGTGAGCGACCAGGCGTCCTCGTTGTCGAGCGCCTCTGCGACCGCGGGCTGGAACGGCGCCCCGCCCACATAGGTGAGGAACTGTTTGGCCGCCCGCACGCCGGCGATGAGCTCGGCTGGTCCGCACGCCCAGCCGATCTTCCAGCCGGTGACGTTGAACATCTTCGCCGCACTCGAGATGGTGACGGTCCGTTCGGCCATGCCCGGATAGCCCGCCAAGGGGCGGTGGCGGTGTCCGTCGAAGACCAGTTGTTCGTAAACCTCGTCGGTGATGACCAACAGGTCGTGCTCGACGGCCAGCCGCGCGATCGCTGAAAGTTCCGCGTCGGTCGCGACCATGCCCGTCGGGTTGTGCGGCGAGTTGACGATCAGTGCGCGGGTGCGGGGGGTGATCGCGTTTCGCAGCGCATCGACGTCGATGGCGAACCCGCGTCCGTCGCGGACGAGTGGCACGGCCACCCGGTGGGAACCTGCCATGGCGACGACGGGGGAGTACGAGTCGTAGAACGGCTCGATCAGCAGCACCTCGGAGCCGGGCTCGACTAGACCGATGACAGCCGCGGCGATCGCCTCGGTGGCGCCCACGGTGACGAGCACCTCGGTGTCAGGGTCGTAGGTGATGCCATAGTGCCGCTGTCGCTGCGCCGCGATCGCCTGACGCAGGGGCGGGATGCCTGGGCCCGGGGGGTACTGGTTGTTGCCCTCGGCGATCGCGTTCTCCGCGGTCTTGAGCATCGCCGCGGGGCCGTCCTCGTCGGGGAAGCCCTGCCCGAGGTTGACCGCACCGATGCGTGCCGCCAACGCCGACATCTCGGCGAAGATCGTCACGGCGTAGGGCTGCAGTCGCGAAACCGTCATGGCCGTCGAGCCTATTCCCCCGGGGTGGTACAGCTTCTGCCTGACTGCGCGGGCCCGGCACATCGTGATGTTCTCGGTCGTCAGTGCAGGTCGGTCCGCGTCGGGAATGAATGGCGCGCCCGCGACGCTGACCGCGACATGACCTACACGCTCGCCGCCGACGCGGCACTGCTTCGGAGCGTCCAGATAGGCGAGACTGCCGCCAGGAACCGAATCTTCATGGCGCCGTTGACCCGATCGCGGGCCGATGCCGACGGCACGCCGTCCGTGCTTGCCGCGCAATACTATTCACAACGCGCAGCGGCGGGTCTCATCATCAGCGAAGCAACGGCAATCTGCGAGCAGGCCAACGGGGCATACATGAACACCCCGGGCATCTACACCGACCGCCACCAGGAGGCGTGGGCCGACGTCGCTTCAGCCGTTCACGCCGCAGGCGGCAAGATGTTCGTTCAACTCTGGCACGTCGGCCGGATGGCCCACCCCGAGATCAGTGGGTTCGAAGCCGTCGGGCCATCTGCCATCGCCGCCGACATGCTGACCCACACTCCCTCTGGCAAGCAGCCCCTTCCGGTGCCACGCGCGCTGACGGTGATCGAGATCCGGTCGATCGTCGACCAGTTCCGCGTGGCTGCGCGTCGGGCGATCGATGCCGGAATGGATGGCGTCGAGATCCATGGCGCCAACGGCTACCTATTGCACGAGTTCTCCTCCGACGTCGTCAACGAGCGCAGCGACGCCTACGGCGGCACACCCGAGAATCGCGCCCGTCTCACGGCCGAGGTCGTCGAGGCCGTGGTCGACGAGATCGGAGCCGGCCGGGTCGGGCTGCGGATCTCGCCGGGGAACACCGCAGGCGACATGCGGGAGATCGACAAGGTGAGCACCTACGAGGCGATGTTGGACCGGATCGCCCCGTTGGGTCTGGCCTACCTGCATCTGCTCATCGACCCCGACGACCCCGCCTTCGGAGCGCTGCGCGGGGTCTGGCCCGGGTCCGTCGTGCTGAACACCGGCCGCGAGAGGGAGACCAGCTTCTGCCAGCTGGAGGAACTGGCGCAGTGGGGTGTCATCAGTGCCGCCGCGGTCGGCCGTTCCTTCCTGGCCAACCCCGACCTCATCGACCGACTGGTCCTTGGCGCCGAACTCAACGAGCCGGACGTCGACACCCTCTATGCGCCGGGCCCCGCCGGGTACGTGGACTACCCGACGCTGACAGAGGTGGAACTGAAGTCCGTCTGACCCTTGCCATGTGGGCGCCAAGCAACCTCCCAACCAGCCGGTTGGGAGAGGCTGTTAGGCTGCGGTCACTTGGGGTCCCCGTCTGAAATCCGCAGAGTCCGAAGAAGAGGAATTCACCATGTCCGAAGAAGCCTTCATCTACGAGGCCATCCGTACGCCTCGTGGCAAGAACAAGAACGGCGCGCTCAACGAGATCAAGCCCGTCAACCTGGTCGTCGGCCTGATCGACGAGCTGCGCACCCGCAACCCAGATCTGGACGAGAACCTGATCAGCGACTTGATCCTCGGCGTCGTCTCGCCGGTCGGTGATCAGGGTGGCGACATCGCCCGCACCGCGGCGCTGGTAGCCAAGCTGCCCGAGACCACCGGCGGCTTCCAGCTGAACCGCTTCTGTGCCTCCGGCCTCGAGGCCGTGAACACCGCCGCGCAGAAGGTCCGCTCCGGCTGGGACGACCTGGTGCTGGCCGGCGGCGTCGAATCGATGAGTCGTGTTCCGATGGGTTCCGACGGCGGCGCGTGGGCGACCGATCCTGAGACCAACTACCGCATCGGCTTCGTCCCGCAGGGCATCGGCGCCGACCTGATCGCCACCATCGAGGGCTTCTCTCGCGAGGACGTCGACGCCTACGCCGCGCGCTCGCAGGAGAAGGCCGCCGCCGCATGGTCGGGCGGCTACTTCGCCAAGTCCGTCGTGCCCGTCAGGGATCAGAACGGTTTGGTCGTCCTCGATCACGACGAGCACATGCGGCCCGGCACGACCCTCGAGAGCCTTGGCAAGTTGAAGACCGCGTTCGACGGTGTCGGCGCGATGGGCGGCTTCGACGACGTGGCACTGCAGAAGTACCACTACGTCGAGCGGATCAATCACGTCCACACCGGCGGCAACAGCTCCGGCATCGTCGACGGCGCCGCGCTCGTCCTCGTCGGCTCCGAGGCGGCCGGCAAGTCGCAGGGTCTGACCCCGAGGGCGCGCATCGTCGCCACTGCCACCAGTGGCGCCGATCCCGTCATCATGCTGACCGGCCCCACGCCGGCCACCCGCAAGGTGCTGGACCGGGCCGGCCTGACGGTCGACGACATCGACCTCTTCGAGCTGAACGAGGCGTTCGCCTCGGTGGTGTTGAAGTTCCAGAAGGACCTGAACATCCCCGACGAGAAGCTCAACGTCAACGGCGGCGCCATCGCGATGGGACACCCGCTGGGTGCCACCGGCGCGATGATCACCGGAACCATGGTCGACGAGCTCGAGCGCCGCAACGCCCGTCGCGCGCTCATCACGCTGTGCATCGGCGGCGGCATGGGTGTCGCCACCATCATCGAGAGGGTTTAAGACCATGGCAGAGAACACTATTCAGTGGGATAAGGATGCCGACGGCGTCGTCACCTTGACCCTTGACGACCCCACCGGGTCGGCCAACGTGATGAACGAGCATTACGCGGAGTCGATGCACAAAGCGGTGGAAAAGCTTGTCGCCGAGAAGGATTCGGTCACCGGCGTGGTCATCACCAGCGCGAAGAAGACCTTCTTCGCCGGCGGCGACCTCAAGGGCATGATCAAGCTCGGACCGGAGAACGCCGGCGAGGCCTTCGACATGGTCGAGTCGGTCAAGCGTGACCTGCGCGCTCTGGAAACCCTCGGCAAGCCGGTGGTGGCCGCCATCAACGGCGCCGCGCTCGGCGGTGGCCTCGAGATCGCGCTGGCCACCCATCACCGCATCGCGGCGGACGTCAAGGGTGTGGTCGTCGGCTTCCCCGAGGTGACGCTCGGCCT
>NZ_JAVRQA010000032.1:0-2818 GCF_032161845.1 Mycobacterium sp. | reverse complement strand
CTCGACGTCGTCCTGTGCGGCGTCCGGAGTCCGGAATACCACCACCGACTTGTCCTTCAACGTGTCGTGCAGGATTCGCGGCGACATCTGCGCATCGAATTCGCCTGCGGCGTTGAGCTTCTCGTTGAGTAGGTTCTTGTCGTCGGTCAGGCCGTTGATCTGGTTCTGCAGCTCTTGCTTGTCGTCGCGGAGACCGGACAGAAGGGTGTTGGACAGCAGGCCCGAGCCCAGTGCCACGCCGACGGCCAACGCGAGGAAGACTGCGGCCAACGAAATGGCATGCGAGCGAAGGGATATCATTCTCGCTACCGCCCTCTAGGCTACCCAGCCCTGGACCCACACCATGAACTGGTTCCAGTACTGCTGGGCCCAATCGAGGAGTGCGGTATCGGCCCGCGAGACCCAGAGTGCGACGATGACGGCCACGAGCATCGCCATGACGAGCATCGCGATCGCCCCACCCGAAACCCGGCTGCGGTACAGCGTTGCAACGGCCTTGGCATCCACGAGCTTCTCGCCAACCCGCAGCCGGGTCAGGAACGTCGACGGGTTGCTCTGTTGCCGGGTGCGGTCGAAGAACTCCTCGATGCTCGCGGTGTGGCCGGCGGTGACGATGAGCGACGCGCCGTGGTGATCGCACAGCAGGAGCGCGAGGTCGGCAGCCGAGCCCGCGGCCGGGAAGGTCATCGCGCCGATTCCCAGATCCTGTATGCGCTCAAGGCCTTTCGCGTGGCCGTCCGCATCGGCTGGCAACACCACCTGGGCGCCGGATCGCAGCACCTCGACGCTCATCGACTCCGGGTCGCCGACGATCAGTTGTGGGCGATACCCGGCCCTGCGCAAGACGTCGGCACCCGAGCCGACGCCAACGAGAACCGGTTGATACTCCTTGATGAACGGCTTGAGCGCCTTGAGGTCGTCGATCGCATCGGGCTCCTCGGCGACGATGACCACGTGCCTGCGGTGCACGTCGACGTCGATGTCCGGAATGCCCATGCCGTCGATCAGCAGGGGGCTTTCGCTGCGGATGAATTCGATGGTGTTGCCCGCGAATGCCTCGAGGTGGGCGACCAGGCCGGTCTTCGCCTCGACCATCAGCTCGTGGACTTCTTCCTCGGTGCGTTCCTTGCCGAGCGCGATGCGGCGGTCCCCGGAGTACACGCCGCCGTTGTTCAGCCTGACTCGTGCGCCGTCCTTCACCTTCTTGAAAACGTCGGGTCCGGTTTCGTCGATAAGCGTCACGCCGTTGCCGACGAGCACCTCGGGTCCCAGGTTCGGGTATCGACCGGAGATCGACGGCGATGCGTTGATGACGGCAGCGACGCCCGCCTCGATCAGTACGTCGGCGGTGATCCGATCGAGGTCCAAGGCATCGAGCACGACGATGTCGCCCGGTCGGATGCGACGCAGTAGTCGATCGATGTCGCGGTCGACGCGGGCGACACCGGTGACGCCAGGTCGTGGGCCGGCATTACGCGAAAGCAGCGCTGACATCTTCATGGGTTCCGATTCTGTCGGCCAACCCTCAAGTTGAGGTGTAGGCGCGCCGTAACAGGAGCCTCAGAAGTTACCTTTTGTCACACCAGCCACAGGTTTAGGACGCGACGTCCTGCTGAGCGGCCTCCAGCAGTTCGCGCGCATGGGCCCGCCCACTGTCCGACTCGCCAAGCCCGGCCAGCATCCTGGCCAACTCGGCAACCCGGTCGTCGGCGTCGAGGCGGCGCACCTCACTAGCCTTGCCCTTGCTGGCTCCACTGTCGACCACCAGGTGAACGTCGGCATACGCCGCAACCTGAGGCAGGTGGGTGACCACGATGACCTGGTGCGTGCGCGCCAAGCGCGCCAGGCGACGCCCGATCTGGACTGCCGCGCGGCCGCCGACCCCTGCGTCCACCTCGTCGAAGACCATGGTGGTGCCCTCGGCCGAGGCGGCGAGTACCACCTCGAGGGCCAGCATCACCCGTGACAGCTCGCCTCCCGAGGCGCTCTTGGCCAACGGCAGGACGTCAGAGCCGGAATGGGGCGTGAAGCCGAACTCGACGGCGTCGACACCGTCGTGCCCGGCGTGCACCGTCTCGCCACCGGGCAGTCTCAGCGGTGCCGAATCGTCACCCCTGGCCGCCAGCGGGCCAACGGCGATGCTGAATGCCGCGCCGGTCATCGCCAGTCCGGCCAGTTCCGCGGTGACCGCCTTGGCCAACGACTTCGCAGCCTTCGTGCGTGCCTTCGTTATCGCGGCCGCCGCTTCCACCAGTGCGACCTCCAACTGGTTCACCCGCTGCGCGAGGCCTGCGAGCGCCTCCTCGGATACGTCGAGCTGCGCCAGCCTGTCGCGGGCGTCGCGCGCCCAGCCCAGAACCCCGTCGATGTCCGCGGCGTACTTCCGGGTGAGCCCGCGAAGTTCGCCCTGACGTGCGAGTTTGGTTTCCAATGTGCTTGCGTCACTGGGCAATTCGGCCAGATAGTTGCCCAGTTCCGTCGACACGTCACCGATCACTAGCATCGCCTCGGCGAGGCGATCCCCCAGCGCCCGGAGCGCCGCGTCGTCGGTGCCTTGCAGCGCCGTCATGGAATGACCGACGCCGTCGACAGCCGACGTGCCGTCGGTCGGCTCGTCGTCGTGAGCGCCCGTTAGTGCCGCGCGCGCGGTCTGAGCGGCGTCGCGCAGCGCGTCGAGCTCCGACAACCGCCGGATCTCCGACACCAGAGCGTCGTCTTCGCCGGGTTGTGGTGCCACGGCGTCGATCTCGTCGAGTCCGAACTGCAGTCGGTCGGCTTCGAGGGCGAGCTCGCGGGCCCGCTGCCTACGGTCGGCGAG
>NZ_JAVRQA010000031.1:0-14785 GCF_032161845.1 Mycobacterium sp. | reverse complement strand
CCTTGGAGCCCTC
Source organism: Mycobacterium sp. (assembly GCF_032161845.1). GTDB lineage: Bacteria > Actinomycetota > Actinomycetes > Mycobacteriales > Mycobacteriaceae > Mycobacterium. The sequence continues at coordinate 14,772 of NZ_JAVRQA010000031.1, read as the reverse complement.
CTTGAGCATGAACAGATAGCGGAAGGCGCTGACCTCACAATAAGTGATCGACGACGCGATGCCGTCAAAGTCCATGTCCGCCAGTCGCTCCTTGGCCACCGTGTGGCCAGGGCGTCCCTTGGCGGCGTGATTGCCGGTGCCTAGACCCCTCAGCTGGCCGTCATCGACATCCTCGCCGTTCTGCTCGCGCCACAAGTTGTTCGCCCCCGCCGACAGCAGGCCCATCATCGACTCAATGAAGTCGCCCACGGCGCCGTCGTAGTCGTCGTGGTACTTGGTGGCCAGGTTCGCCTTGATCTGCTCGTGAGACAGGTCGACGTGGTCGTCGGCCGAGATCAGGCGGTACTTGCCCTCTGTGAGAGTCATGGTGTTCTCCAACGTCCGAAGTAGAGGCTCCAATCGACGTTATAGTAGTTGCTATAAAAGCACAAGGATGTGTACAGGCGGGCCCCGTGCACCAACTCGCTGCGACGCAGCAGTCGGCCGCGGAGGGTTTGGTGCACAATCGAACTCACCACCTCGACGTCGCATGCCCACCCTGAGCCGCACGGGCAAACCATTGATGAGGCCAACACTTTGTGGTCTGATGGCTACGCGGCAACATAGCGATGACTATGACCGCGCCTTCCGTCGGCTGTTCGGCCAAAATGACCGCGTGGCTCGACCGCGCCTCAACGAGGAGACGACCGTGGACATCACCGACGCCGCGTCGAGTCTGGGACACCTGATCGACGGCCGCATCGTGCGCAACGAGGCGACCTTTCCGATCGACAGCCCATCCTCCGGCGAGGTGATCGCTCAGTGCCCAGAAGCCACGGAGCGCTTGCTCGACGAGGCGATGGCAGCGGCCGAGCGAGCCCAGCCGCAGTGGGGCGCGGCTCGTGAAGCAGTCCGGCAAAAGGTCATTGCCGAAATGAGCGACGCGTTGGTGGCCCACCTCGATGAGATCGTCGCGATCTCGGCAATGGAGAAGGGCTCCACCGGTGCGGCGTTGGAGGCCTACGCCGCACCGGTGTTCATGGCCCACCTCGCGACCACCGCGATTCCCATCGACGTCCTCGAAGACACCCCCGAGCGCACGGTGACCGTCGTGCGCCGACCAGTCGGCGTTGTCGCCGCGATCAGCCCGTGGAACGCGCCGATCCTGATCATGTGCGAGAAGATCGCGACAGCTCTACTGGTCGGCGACACGGTCGTCGCGAAACCGTCGCCCTTCACACCGCTGGCCACTCTGGCACTCGGGCACATCTGGAAGGACGTCGTTCCGCCCGGTGTGCTCAACATCTTGGCCGGCGGCAATGAGCTCGGCGCCCAGCTGGTCGCCCATCGCGCAACCAGGATGATCTCATTCACGGGCTCGGTGACCGCCGGCCAGAAGATCGCCGCGTCTGCGGCGTCCTCCTTGAAGAACCTCGTCCTCGAACTCGGGGGCAACGACGCAGCGATCGTCTTACCCGACGTCGACGTGGAGACCGTCGCCGAGTCCATCTTCAGCGCGGCGTTCCTGATGAGCGGTCAAGTGTGCGCGGCGATCAAACGCCTCTACGTCCACGAGTCGATCTACCAGGACATGGTCGACGCTCTGGTTCGGCGCGCCGATGCCGCCATCCCCGCGCCAGAAGCCGAAGGAGGCACGTTCGCGCCGCTGACGACCCGTCCGCAGTACGACCGGATCCGGATGCTGTTGGACGACGCGCTAGCGCAAGGCGCACACACTGCCACTCGCACGGTGCCGCTGGCGTCCACGGGCTACTTCATCCCTCCGACGATCCTGACCGACGTCGAACACGGCATGAAGGTCGTCGACGAGGAACAGTTCGGACCCGTCCTTCCGGTGATGAGTTTCCACGACGTCAACGATGCGATCCGAGCCGCCAACGCGACCGAATACGGGCTCTGCGGATCCATCTGGACCGCCGACGTCGAAACCGGTGCCGAGTTGGCGGCCCGACTCGAGTGCGGCACGGCATGGGTCAACAACCACGCGGAAGTCGCACCACATGTGCCGTTCGGTGGCACCAAGCTCTCGGGCATCGGCAGAAACTGTGGCACACCCGGCATCGATGCATACGCCGAGCTGCAGACCAGATACGTGTACAAGTCAGCAGATCGAGTCACGGGCTAGGAATCGAATGACTACAGGTAGGGATCTGACCGGTGACGTCGCCGTCGTCACGGGCGGCGGAAGCGCGCGAGGCATCGGCGCAGCGACGGGGCGCGTTCTCGCGCAGCAGGGATGCCGGGTGGTGCTCTCGGACGTCAACGCCGAGACCCTTGAGTCGACCGTGGCCTCGTTGCGCGGCGAAGGCCTCGACGTGACGGGAATCGTTGCCGACGTATCGGACCCTTCTGCGACGCGCACGCTGGCCGATCGGGTCTTCGCCGAGTACGGACACGTCGACATCGCATTTCTCAATGCCGGCATCGGGTATCCCGGAAGCTATTTCGACGACGACATCGATGCCTGGCATCAGGCCTACGGGGTGAACTTCTTCGGTGTACTAAACGGCATCAAGGCCTTCGTACCCAGAATGGTCGCCCAGGGCACCCCGGGCAACGTCTTGGGCACCACGTCGGGTTCGGGGGCCGTCGGCGTGATGTACCAGACGCCAGCGTACTCGTCCAGCAAAGCTGCGGTCCTCACCCTCATGGAGGGGTTATATGCGACGTTGCGCGATCAGAAGTCGGCAGTCCGGGTGCACGCCGTGTTCCCGCCACTGACGAGGACCAATCTCGGCGGCGATCCTGCCTTGATGGACATGGTCCAACGGGGTCTCGAATCCTATGGTGTAGCAGCAGTACTCGCCGAACCGGAAGAAGTCGCGGTTACGGTGCTGGAGGCTCTGCGGAGTGGGAACTTCTGGGCCCATCACGACCACGACGCCGACCAGCGCCTGTCAGCTGGTCGATTCGAGGCGGACATCGATTGGCAGGACGCGATCATCCGCAAACGGGCCGAGGCGATCATCAATCGCACCTCACCTGACCCCTACGTCTGGGGCCTCGCCTAGCACCGTCTCGCCGACGTCGGCCGTGGTGGGTTACGACCGTGGTGCGGTCATCCTTGCCAGGGCTTGGCCTTGACGAACCCGCCGGCGTCGACCCGCAACTGCGTGCCGGTGATGTACCGGGAGTCGTCGCTGGCCAAGAAGACCACGGAATTGGACACGTCCTGCGACTCGATGTACGGAACCGGGATCGCTTGCATCGCGGGGAAGGCGATCTCGGCGTCCTCACGCGTGGGCGAGGCCAGATCCGGGCGGAACACCCCGTACATGCCGTCGTTGTGCAGCATGTCGGTGTTCACGTTGGTCGGATGCACCGCATTGACTCGAATCTTGCGTTCCGCCAATTGAATCGACAGATCGTTGACGTAGTGCGCAACGATCTTCTTGGCGAAGCTGTAGGCGGCACCGCCGGGGCCCTGGTCGCTGGCGCTATCGAGCTGGGCAGCTAGTGACCCGGTCGCAATGATCGACCCGCCATCATTGATGTGCGGAAGGCTGGCCTGGATCACGTTGAAGACACCGACCAGGTCGGTGTCGATGGTGTCCGACCAGGATCGAACCGTCTGACCGTGACCCAACGGGCAGATGCCAGCGTTGGCCACCACGACGTCGAGGCCCCCGAGCTCCGCGACCCCGTCGGCGATCGCCTTCCACACCGCCGCACGTTCGCGCACGTCGACGATCACCGTGTAAGCGTTGACCCCCTCCTTCTCGACAAGTCGAGCAGTCTCGTCGAGGTCCTCGGGTCGCGAGAGCGGGTAGGTGTTGCCCTCGAGGTCCGCGCAGATGTCCAGTGCGATGACGCTCGCGCCCTCCGCTGCGAGATTCACCGCGTGCGAGCGACCTTGGCCGCGCGCCGCACCCGACACCACGGCAACCTTGTTGTGCAGCTTTCCCACTAGCTAAGTCCTCTCTCGGATCTGGCAGCGCCAGAAGATGACACAGACACCTGCGAAACACTCGGCTGAAACCCGGATCTCCGGATAATCGGCAATGACACTGGTGTTCCGCGAAATACGAGGAAGTTTCCAAGCTCGTCGACGGTCGATCAACCGAGCCATACAATATCTTATATATATTTCTGCGGCTAGAGAGTCCGTGCGACCGAGCACGGGTCGTTCGAGCGTGCGCCCCCTTGCAAGATTATAGCAACTACTATAGGTTCCAGTGTCGTGGCTCACATGAGGTTGGCGGACGTGCACGGCTCGCACCCTGGTAGGCGCCGCGAACTCCGTGGAGGCCCGATCTCCCACCAAGGGATTCATGTGCGCGGTAGGCATTTCACTGCCACTGGCCAACATCGGGGCGGCCGGTTTCCCATCCGACAGCGGCACCAGATAGCCGCTCGATCAAACGAACGACCGACAATCCAACGGGTCCACTGATGGCGAATCCGAAGAATATATTGTGTGCGCCGCATCCAGCGCTCGATGGGCAGGACCTCATCCATCGGCCTGTGCACACTCCGTCAGGCCGTCCCTCCCCACACCATCGGACCACCGCTTTGACGATCATGAACCACTACGTAGCGCTAGCAAGGCGCGCGGCAGACGCTCTGCGGGTGAACCCGCTACCCGTCGCCCGTCTAGTCAACTCCAGCGATACCGACCTGCCGTGCCGCCATGCCAAATAGCTTCGCGACGCGCTGGACGGCACGCATTCCGGCGGCAAAGAGCAATGCATCGGGGGCAATGCATGCGATCGGCGGATTCTTCGCGGTGTCAGCCGATGCGGTGAAGTTCTTGTTCCGTCGGCCATTCCAGACACGGGAGTTCCTGGAGCAGGCCTGGTTCGTGGCCCGCGTCGCGCTGACGCCGACCTTGCTCGTCGCCATCCCATTCACGGTCTTGGTCAGCTTCACCCTCAACATCCTGCTGCGCGAGCTCGGGGCGGCCGACCTGAGTGGTGCGGGTGCGGCGTTCGGTGCAGTCACCCAGATCGGTCCCCTGGTGACGGTGCTAATCGTCGCCGGCGCAGGCGCCACCGCGATGTGCGCGGACCTGGGTTCACGCACCATCCGCGAAGAGATCGACGCGATGGAAGTACTGGGCATCAATCCGATTCAGCGACTCGTGACGCCGCGGATGCTGGCATCGGGACTAGTGGCGCTGCTGTTGAACAGCCTGGTCTGCCTCATCGGCATCCTGGGCGGTTACGTCTTCTCCGTGTACGTCCAGGACGTCAACCCTGGGGCGTTCGCCGCGGGCATCACCCTGCTGACCGGAGTTCCCGAGCTGATCATCTCATCGGTGAAGGCAATGTCGTTTGGCCTGATCGCGGGTTTGGTGGCCTGCTATCGCGGACTGAGCATCACCGGTGGCGGAGCCAAGGCCGTCGGCAACGCGGTCAACGAGACGGTCGTCTACGCGTTCATGGCGCTGTTCGTCATAAACGTCGTGGTTACCGCCATCGGCATCCGACTGACAGCGCGATAGGGGCACGACGATGGCATTGCGCACCTACCCGCGGCTTTCGCGAGAGCTAAACAGACCGCTCGGCCAGCTGAAGCGGATCGGCGATCACACCGCGTTCTACGGCAAAGCGATCGCTGGTGTGCCGTACGCCGCGATCCGGTATCGGAACGAGATCGTCCGGCTCATCGCCGAGATCAGCATGGGCTCAGGCACATTGGCGATGATCGGCGGCACCGTCGTGATCGTGGGCTTCCTTACATTGGCCACCGGCGGCACGCTGGCGGTGCAGGGCTACACCTCGCTGGGCAACATCGGCATCGAAGCACTGACCGGATTCCTGGCGGCGTTCATCAACGTGCGCATCTCCGCACCCGTGGTGGCAGGAATCGGGTTGGCCGCCACGTTCGGTGCCGGCGTGACCGCGCAGCTCGGGGCCATGCGGATCAACGAGGAGATAGACGCGCTGGAATCGATGGCAATCCGGCCAATCTCGTACCTGGTCAGCAGCCGCATCATCGCCGGGATGATTGCGATCACCCCGCTGTACTCCATCGCGGTGATCCTGTCGTTCCTCGCCAGCAAGTTCACGACCGTCGTCCTGTTGGGGCAGTCCGGCGGTCTGTACGACCATTACTTCAGCACGTTCCTCAACCCCATCGATCTGCTGTGGTCGTTCCTGCAAGCCATCCTCATGGCGCTGGCGATCCTGCTGATCCACACCTACTTTGGCTACTTCGCCACGGGGGGACCCTCCGGCGTCGGCGTCGCTGTGGGCAATGCGGTGCGGACCTCGCTGATCGTCGTCGTCTCGGTGACCCTGATCATTTCGCTTGCCGTTTACGGCGCTAACGGCAACTTCAACTTGTCGGGCTAGAGAGGGCCCCAAGTCGATTCACCAACGTCGCGTAGGGCGACACTGGTATCGGATCCGCGACCAAGTCATGAGCGGGCCTGCGCATTGGTGCGGCGCTGGGGCGGGAACGCGCCGAACCCGATCTGATCGCAGTGATCGGCGCCGCCACGGTGAGTTCTAGCGCCACATCAACTCAAGGCGTTCTTTTCGATGTCCCGCCCGATGATCTCCTTCATGATCTCCGTGGTTCCACCGTAGATCGTCTGAGCCCGATTATCGACGTAGGCGCGGGCGATGGGATATTCCATCATGTATCCATATCCGCCGTGCAACTGCACGCACCGGTCGACGACGTTCTTGTGCAGTTCGGAGGCCCACCACTTCGCCTTCGCGGCATCCACCGCTGTCAGATCACCCCGATTGTAGGCGAGCACGGCCGCATCGATGTAGGCGTCGGCGACGTCGAGTTCGGTTGCCATCTCTGCAAGTACGAACCTGGAGTTCTGGAAGGACCCCACCGGTTTGCCGAACGCCGTCCTTTCGAAGACGTACTTCGTCGTCCAGTTGAATGCCGCGCGGGCTCCTGACATTGCCTGGATCGCCACCGAAAGTCGTTCCAGCGGTAGGTGCGCCATCAGTTCCTTGAAACCCTCACCGTCCACTCCGAGAAGATTCTCCCGGGGTACGCGGGCGTCTTGGAATACGAGTTCGGCTGTATCTTGGGCTGCCAGTCCCACCTTCTTCAACTTCCGGCCCTTGGTGAACCCTGGGGTTCCCTCCTCGACGACGATCAAGGAGAGCGACTTCGCACCGGGGGCAGTACCGGACCGAACCACCACGATCACGACATCGGCGTGAATACCGTTGGTGATGAAGATCTTGCTGCCGTTGAGCACGAAGTGATCGCCGTCCACGGTTGCGGTAGTCGCGATGCCCTGCAGATTGCTGCCCGTGCCGGGTTCGGTCATGGCGACGGCCCCGATCAAATCGCCGGCCGCCATGCCGGGAAGCCATCTCTGCTTCTGCTCGTCGGTTCCCAGATCCTGGATGTACGGGATCGCGACGTCGTCATGCAAGCTTATCCCTATGCCGAAACACGTCGTCGCGCTCCGTGCGACCTCCTCGCAATTGATGTATCGAAAGCGGTAGTCATCGACGCCCGAGCCGCCATACTCCTCGGGTATGCCGAGCCCCAGCAGTCCCGTTTTGCCGGCCGAGCGCCATACGGCGCGGTCGATGAGAGTGGCCTCTTCCCACTTCTCGTAGTGCGGCTCAACCTCTTTCGCCAGGAACTGACGCACCGTGTCACGGTACGCCTCGTGATCCGCATCGAACAGGGATCTCTTCACACACGAATTCCTTCCATGAGGGGCACATCCGCGCTGCCGGTACCACCGCGCATCCCTACGTGCCCGGGACCTCGCTAGTGAGGCGGCACCTACCGCACCCGCTGGTGGCGCTTGGAGGCGTTTCAGTGGTGCGCCGCAACGTCAAACATCAATTATAGTACACGCTATGTGCGCTGATGGCAGATCCGTTCGAAAGGCCCGTGGTCGCTACGCTGTGCAACGTCTGGCGTGCGCGACGGCGGGTCCGAGCCGTCGAAGTCCGGCCCTCCGTTGCCTCGCGCAAGACTCGATGGAGCGATGATTTGACGACGGCGGGCGCGCTCCTGTGAAGGCACCCCGGCCCACCATCTGCTGAAACGGGACGTCCTTGCACTAAGGTGTCTCAGGTACCACATGACGCGCAGAGGATTCATCGTGGATGTAGATGCGGTTGCCAGCAGGCCCGTCACCAGACGACGAAAGCGAAATTCCGCCGAACCGGCGTCGAACTCCAGCACCGAGGGCACGCCCCAGCGGGTCATCGATGCGGCGATCGCGTGCATCCTCGCCAAGGGGTACTACCGGGCCAGTTCCAATGAGATCGCACGGTGGGCTGGGCTCACCTGGGGTGTGATTCAGTACCATTTCGGCACCCGTGAAGGCCTGATGCTCGCCGCATTTCGAGATCAAGTGAAGAAGCTCATCGATCACTCCGAGAGTTTCGTGTTCACCGGGGAGACGACGCACGAACAGCTTTGGTCGACATACGACTTTCTGTACCAGTTCTTCGGCCAACGGGAATACCTGGCATCGCTGGAGATCAACCTCAACCTGGTCCGAACTCCGTCGACCGAGGAGGCCGTCCGGGCCGAGACCGAGCGGCTCCGTGACGCGCTGGTCCAAGTCGGAATACGCAACCCCGCGCACGTGGTGAGCAACGGTATGGCGGTCGAGGTGTTGCGCAGCGTGATTCTTTCTCACCGACTCCGGGCTGACGCGTCCCTGACCGTCGTCGTCGATGAGGAGAAGGACTTCCTCGAGCGGGTGGAGATGCTCATCGACGCGCTCGCCGGCGGTCTCGAGAAGGCCTGATCTGCGGCTACTGATATCCCGCATCGCTAGTAGGACCGCGGTAGGGACAGGCTGCGCTGCGCCACGTAGTTGAGGATCATTTCCCGGCTGACGGGGGCGATCTTGAGCAGCCGGGCCAGTCCCCACTGCGGCAGCAACCCGTATTCCGCTGACAGGCCGTTGCCGCCGTGAATTTGAATGGTGTGGTCGACTGCGGCGACTGCGGCTTCCGCCGCGGCGTACTTGGCGATGTTGGATGCCTCTGCCGCGGGATGACCGTTGTCGTAGAGCCACGCCGCCTTGGCAGTCATCATCGCGGCCAGGTCGACTTCGATCTTGGCCTTGGCCAAGGGATGCGAAATCGCTTGATGGGTACCGATTGCTGGCCCCCATACCGAGCGGGTACGGGCATAGTCAGCACCCTTGATCACGGCGTGGCGGCCAATGCCCACACACACCGCCGCACCGGTGATGCGCTCGGGGTTGAGTCCGTCGAACACCTGGCGGAAGCCGTCGTGCTCGGTGCCGATCAGGCTGGCGGCGGGCACGCGGACGCCGTCGAAGTGCAGGGTGTATTGCTTCTCCGGGACGGAGATCCCCACCGGAAGCCGGTGCTTGACCAGGCCGGGTGCGTCGGTGGGGACTAGAAACAGCGACAACTTCTCCGGCGCGGTTCGCGTGACGACGATCAGCGCCTCTGCTTCGTCCACTCCCGAGATGTAGTACTTGGTGCCGTCGATCAGGTAGTCACTGCCGTCGCGCACCGCGGTGGTGGTCATCTGACGGGTGTTGGAACCGGCGTCGGGTTCGGTGATCGCGAACACGACCTTGGTCTCGCCGGATGCCATTCGCGGCAGCCAGTCCCGACGCTGATCCGGTGTGCCGTAGCGGGCCAGCAGCTCACCGGAGATGGCGCTCGAAACCAGGAGCAGCAACAGCGGGCAGCCGTGCGCAGCGGATTCTTCGCATACGATCGCCAGCTCGGCCATCCCGGCTCCTCCACCTCCGTACTCCTCGGGGAAGTTGATGCCGATGAAACCGTGGCGCGCCAAGTCCTGCCACAGTTCGTTCGTCGGTTCGTGAGCGGCGGCACGATCGGCGAAATAGGTGGCACCGTACTTGTCGGTGAGGGAACCGATCGCGGCGCGCAGGTCGCGATGCTCGGTCGGTTCAGTGAAGTCCATTGGGCACCAATCTGTCTGGGATGTCGGTGCGCAACGCGCGAAGATACTCTCCGAGTCCCTTGGCCTGGGGGTCGGTCTTCGTGCACGAGGACACCCCCTCGCCCAGAAACCCGACCATGACGAAGTTCAGCGCCTTGAGGTTCGGGAACTCGTAGCGATACACCGGCAACCCGACGGCCTCGGGCATCAATTCCACCAGCCGTTCGACGGTCAGGTGCGAACGAAGCCAGCGCCACCGCTCGGGGGTGTCGGTCCACACGCCGACGTTGGCGTTGCCGCCCTTGTCTCCGGATCGTGCCGCGACCACCGCCCCCAGGCCGCGGCGGGTAGTGGGACCGAGGTCGACGGCTTCGTCGACCGGCACATCCGGTGTGTGGGCTCCCGGTTCGAGCGTCCCAGACACCTCAGAGCCGGGCGCGATGGTTTCGCGGGTACCGTCGGCGTGCACCACGACGTGGGTCACGGCGTCGGCGAGGACGAGAGTTGGCCAGTAGACACCGAACTCGTTCGCCGACGATGGCGGCGAAGCGGTGTGGAAACCGGGATAGCCGGCAACCGCCAGCTCTATCACGGCGTTGGAGAACGCCCGGTCGACCTTCGCCCGCTCGCGGTCCTTGACCGTTATCCGCAGGTGCGCTGTCGCGTCGACCAGCGTTCTCGGATCGGGTTTGTCGTAGCGCAGCAGCTGGATGTCGACGTCGTCGAAGTCGTCCTGGCCCCCGAGCAGCGCGAATAGTTCGTCGACGGCCCAGTCGGCTTTCTCTGTGATGTTCAGGCCTGTGAGCACCATGGTCATCGTGTTGCGGTAGCCGCCAACGTAGTTCATGGACACCTTGAGCGTGGGAGGGGGCGGGGTGCCCTTCGTACCTCTGACTGCGACTCGGTCCGGCCCGTCTTGAACGACGCGCAGCGTGTCGAAGTGCGCGACGACATCGGGGTTCGCATATGCAGGTGCGCCGACCTCGTAGAGCAGTTGAGCGGTGACCGTGCCCGGCGACACCAAGCCGCCGGTGCCGTCGTGTTTGGTGATCACGAAGCTGCCGTCGTGGGCGAGTTCGGCGATCGGCGAGCCCGGGTAGCGGCGGTCGGTGATCTCCGCGAGTTGGGAGTAGTTGCCGCCGGTGGCCTGGGGCCCGCACTCGATGATGTGTCCGGCGGCGACCGCACCCGCGAGCGCGTCGTAGTCGGTGCGTGCCCATCCGTGCCACCACGCGCCGGCACCGACGACCAGCGCCGCGTCGGTGACGCGTCCGGTGATCACCACGTCGGCGCCGCGCGACAGCGCCGAGGCGATACCCCACCCGCCGAGGTAGGCGTTCGCCGACACCGGTTGTACGCCAGCATCGCTGAGCGCCCTACCGGTATCGAGATGGGTGAAGGCAGCTCCGGCCGCGCGCAGATCGTCCAACTGGGGCATCAGATCGTCGCCCTCGACGTGGGCCACTCGCAGGTCCACCCCCGCCGCGTCCGCGATCGCACGGACCTGGGCGGCCATCCCAGCGGGATTCAGCCCACCAGCGTTGACGACGACCTTGATGCCGCGCGCCGCGCAGGCTGCGACCACATCCTTGAACTGAGTGAGAAATGTTCGGGCATAACCTGTCTCGGGATCCTTGCGCTTGGCCTTCCACAGGATCAGCATGGTCAGCTCGGCGAGGTAGTCGCCGGTGACCACGTCGAGATCTCCGCCCTCCACGAGGTCACGCATGGATGCCAGCCGGTCCCCGTAGAACGCCGACGCGTTGCCGATACGTACCGGGCGCCGTGGCTGCACGGTCACGGCGCCGGCGCCTGTGCATCGCCGCCCCGCCCTGGCGCGCCCGCAAAGGCTTGGGCAATGTCCATCCACCGCGTGGCCACCGGACCGTGCGCGACCAACGCCGTATCGGTCCAGCGCCGGCGCTGGGTCACGGTCAGGACGAAGTCCTCGGCAGGTCCGCTGACCTGGTTGACGGCGTCGGCCGGTCCCCACACCCACTGTTCGTCCCCCTGGGGGGACAGCAACTCCACGCGCAAGGGTTCCTCGGGCACGGGGAGCTCGTTGACGCCGAACGCCCAGCCGAACGTGGTGATGCCCAGGTGAGCGACGCTGCGCAGGCCAGGACTGTCGGGATGACCGACACCGAGGGCGTCGTAGACGTCGCGGCCGTGTGCCCAGGTCTCCATCAGTCGCGCGGTCGCCGAGGACGCCACGCTCATGTCGGGGCCGAACCACGGTATTCGCCGCTTCGGATCGTCCCCCTCGAAAATGATCAATAACGCGGCGCGCGCCGTGGTGAACCAGTCGAGTAGCTCAGCGCACCCCATCGATCGCAGCTCTTCGGCCACGACGTCGGGAAAGTGCGGTCCCTTGGCGACCAGATTCTTCGCGGTCTGGTCGAAGGCATCGGGATCGGTGAGGGCCAACGCCGCAACATCGTCGAAGTACGCCAGATGCGAAACCTGGTCGCGTAGCGCCCAGCCGTCCGCGGGTGTGGGTAGGTCCCATTGTGCCTCGCTCAGTCGACGCAGGACTGCGCGTAGATTCACCGACTCGGTATTCAGATCCGACAACAGCTTGGCAATGTCGACTGGCATCAGACTCCTCTCCATTGCGCGGGACGCTTGTCCTTGAAGGCCTGCATGCCTTCCTGGGCGTCAGCGCTCAGATAGACCGGCTCCCATAGGGCTTCGGCCCGTTCGAAGGCCTCGCTGAGCGGATGCTCGGCGGTGAGCACCGCTGTCTGCTTGCCGGCGGCCACCGACAGCGGAGCGTTGCCGGCGATCTGCTCGGCGAGCGCCTGTGTCACGGCGACGAGTTCGGTTGGTTCGGCCAGCCTGTTCACGAACCCGATTTGGTGCGCGCGGGCCGCCGAGAGCGGCGCGCCCGTGAGGACCAGTTCCATGGCGATGCGCCGCGGGATCATCAGGGGAAGCGGTGCGGCCCAAGGTGACCCGCGGCCGACTTTGACCTCGGTGATCGCGAATTGCGCCGTAGTGCTGGCAACGCACAGATCGCAGGTTTGGGCGAGTAGGAACCCACCGGCGAAGGCCACGCCGTTCACTGCGGCGATGGTCGGTTTGTCGACGGTGATATTGCGGCCGAACTGAGGGACGAAGTCGACCGGCGGGACGGTGAGCCCCTCGGCGGACATCTCCTTGAGGTCCCCGCCCGCGCAGAACGCCTTGTCACCCGCGCCGGTCAGGACGAGCACCTTGGCCTCGTCGTCACCGTTGAAGGCGCGCACACCGTCGAACAGGTCGTCGCGCACTGCCCTGTTGAGGCTGTTGCGTGCCTCGGGCCGGTTGATGGTCAGCCAGGCGACCCCGTTGCGGACCTCGTAGGTCACGGTCACTGTTCGTCACCCGCGACGACGGCGAGCACTTGGCCCGCGTCGACCTGGTCCCCCGCGGCGACCAAGATCGTCGCGACCACGCCGTCGGCGGGCGCACGCACCGTGTGCTCCATCTTCATTGCTTCCAGGACGACGATCGGCGTGCCCGCGGACACCTCAGTACCCTCGTTCACCTCGATGCGCACCACGGATCCCGGCATGGGCGCCAACAGCGACCCGGCTTCCCGGGTGGCGCTCGGGTCGGGGAAGCGCTCTACCTCGGTCAGCGTCGACGACCCAAGAGAGCTGTCCACGTAATGCGTTGCACCGCAGCGCGTCACCTGATAGCGGCGTCGGACGTCGTCGATCTCGGCGTCCACCAGTGTGACCGATGCGCTGAGCACTCGGACCTCGGGGCACCACTCGTCGACGGCTGCGGTCAGCCTTCCGCGGTCGAACCGGTAGTTGACCTCGACGGCGTCCCCACCGACGGTGAACGTCACCGTTTGGTCCTGGCTGGGCAGGGTGCGCCAGCCCGACGGCAGCTTCGGCAGCACCGTGGCCTCCGCGCGCCGACACGCTTGGGCGGCCACCGCGGCAACCAGCGCGTGGGTGCGGGTCAGGCCGACACCATCGGCACCGGCCATCAACTCCGCTGGCAGATGGCGCTCCAGGTATCCGGTATCGATGGCACCCGAACGGAACTCGGGCTCACGAAGAATGCCGACGAGCAGATCGCGGTTGGTGGCGACGCCGTGCACCACGGTCTCTCGCAAGGTGCGGGCAACCCGACTGCACGCCTCGTCGCGAGTTGCTCCGTAGCCGATGACTTTTGCCAACATCGGATCGTAGAACGTGCTGATTCGCGAACCCGACGTGAATCCGGCGTCCACTCGGACGTTGTCGAACTCGGGAAACGCCAACGTGATCAACGTGCCCGCAACCGGGATGAAGCCGGCTGCAACGTCTTCGGCGTACAAGCGCACTTCGATCGCATGGCCCTTCGGCGAACTGTCCAGCATCTCCGGTGGTAGTGGTTCACCGGCGGCGACCAGAAGCTGGGCCCGAACCAGATCGATACCCGTGACGAGTTCCGTCACCGGATGCTCGACTTGTAGTCGGGTGTTGACCTCCAGGAAATAGAACGAGCCGTCCTGGGCCATCACGAATTCAACGGTGCCTGCACCCTCGTAGCCCAGCGCCTCTCCGGCAGCGACGGCTGCTCGGCCCAGCTCTTCGCGCAGCGCTGCATTGACTGCGGTCGACGGCGCCTCCTCGATGATCTTCTGATAGCGACGCTGGATGGAGCATTCACGCTCGCCCAGGTGCACCACGGTGCCGAACCGGTCGCCGAAGATCTGCACTTCGATGTGCCGGGGTGCTTCGACGAACTTCTCCAAGAACACGGTGCCGTCCCCGAATGCGGAGGTGGCCTCACGCCCCGCGCTGGCGATTGCCTCGAGCAGTTCGCCCTCGCTACGCACGATCCGCATGCCCCGCCCGCCGCCGCCGAAGGCAGCCTTGACCAGGACAGGGAACCCAATCGATGCCGCTGCGGCACGCAGCTGCGCCGGGTCCTCGTCCTCGCCGGGCTCGACCG
>NZ_JAVRQA010000030.1:0-19469 GCF_032161845.1 Mycobacterium sp. | reverse complement strand
GCGGACCCCGAATACGACCGGCACGGCGGCTTCCCGCTCTTCGAACCCGCAACGCCGGGACCGGGATTCGGGCCGTTCCTGAGCTCGATGCGGCGGCTGCAGGATCTCGCCGTCTCGGCCGATCCGGACAGCGATACCTGGGTCGACGCCGCCGCCAGGGCCGAGGAACTGGTCAAGTTGCTCGACCCCTTCGAGGCCGCCGAGGGCGTCGGCCCCGCCAACCGAGTGCCAAGCCTTCCCGGATCCGGCAGCCTCTTGATGCCGCCGTATCGGGTGACGACGTTCGAAGCCGACGGGGTCGAGTTGTCGGTGCAGTTCAGCCGTTTCCACGTCGGTGGAAACTCGGCCGTCCACGGTGGCGTGCTGCCACTGCTGTTCGACTCGATCTTCGGCATGGTGATCCACGCCGCGGGTCGCCCGATCAGCCGCACCGGCTTCCTGCACGTCGACTACCGCAACGTCACCCCCATCGACACGCCGTTGAGCGCTCGCGGCTGGATCCGCGAGGTCGACGGGCGCAAGGCGTTCGTCAACGCCGAACTGCGTCGTCCCGACGGAACGCTGTGCGCCGAGGCCAACGGGTTGATGATTCGGCTCCTGCCTGGCCAACCCTGAAGCCCGGCCAACCCTGACTCTGCGCGGCGATCGCCGTCGGCTGGCCACTGGGCGTGTCACCATGACCCCGTGACCGACGACGCCGCCCAGCGACAGCTCCGCAAGCTGTCGACACCCCGCGCGGCCGCGGTGGCAGGGGTGCTCTTCGCGCTGCTGTTCGGGACCGCCTTGATCCTGATCCGGCTGTCGCTGCCCGAGCACCCCGTGGCCGGTGACCAGTGGGTGGAGTCGGGCAAGGGGCGTTTTCACATTGCGGCCGTCCTGCTTCCGTTCTCGGGCATCGCGTTCCTCTGGTTCATCGGGGTCGTCCGTGACGGGTTCGGCCGCCTCGAGGACAAGTTCTTCTCGTCTGTCTTCATCGGCAGCGGGCTGTTGTTTCTCGCCATGATGTTCGTGGCAAGTGCAGTGGGGGTGGCCCTGTCGGCGAGCGACGGGTTTGCCTCAGACCCGAATGCCCATTCCCAGGTGGTCGACTTCGGCCAGGTTCTGATGACGACGCTGACCAAGACCTACGCGCTACGCATGGCGGCGGTGTTCATGATGTCGCTGGCCACCATCTGGCTCAAGACTGCCTTGATGCCGCGCTGGTTGGTGATGACGACCTACGCGGTGGTGGTGGCGATCGTCATCGCCGCGGACGTCAGTATGTGGATCACGTTGGCGTTCCCGGCGTGGGTGCTGCTCGTCAGCCTGTTCGTGCTGAACCGCGCCGGCGTCATCGACCTGGATCCCGGCGAGGACCGCCCAAAGCCGTCACGCCCGTAGTCAACACCGGCCGTGGCGTCTAACATCGGCGTGTCGGGTCCAGAACGTAGCCCGCACTAGCGGTTCCGGGGGGAATCCGGGGGGAATTGCCATGGCATCTGCCGATGGTTCAACGTCTTCGGTCGAAACCTGCGACGTCTGCATCGTGGGTGCGGGGATCACGGGACTCAATGCCCTCTTCGTCGCCAGTCAGTACCTTGGTCGCGGTCAGCGCGTCATCCTCGTCGACCGCAGACCGCGAGCAGGCGGCATGTGGGTCGATACGTACCCGTACGTTCGATTGCATCAGCCGCACCCCATGTTCACTGCGGGGAACATCCCCTGGACCCTCGGTGAGAAACCTGGCTATCTGGCGACGAAGACCGAGGCGCTCAACCATCTCGAACACTGTCTGAACGTCATCAAGCGGGACGTCAGTGTCACCGAGCTCTTCGGCTGGACCGCGGTGTCGCACGACGAGACGTCGGCAGGCGTGCTGGTCCACTGCAGATCGTCCGAAGGTGAGTCCTTGACGATTGACGCGAAGAGGCTGATCAACGCGCACGGCTATCGCATCGACCCCAATAACCCGCTGGTGCTGTCGAGTGCGCGTGTGAATTCGGTGTCTCCGGATTCGTGCGACGTGCGAAGCGGCGCAATGGCTGACGACGGCGCCCCCGTGTGGGTCGTCGGTGGCGGCAAGACGGGGATGGATACGGCGCACGCTCTGATCGAGCGATATCCGGGCCGAGAGGTCAACCTGGTCGCAGGCTCGGGGACCTACTTCGGGCGTCGTGATCGTCTGTTTCCCGGCGGCGCGGGCCGGTGGTGGCGAGGAACGCAAATCGGCGTTGTCGCCAGGCGGACGGCGCTGCGCTTCGACGGAACCAACGAGAGCGAAGTAGCCGAGTGGTACCGCAAGAAGTACGCCACCTGGGTTACCCCCACCGCCAGGAACTACATGCTCGGCATCTTGTCCGATGCCGAGAGCAAGACGATCGCCGCTGGCATGAACTCAGTCGTCATGGATCATCTCGTGGACGTGCTCGACCGCGACGGGACCACCGAGATGGTGTTCCGCACCGGTGCCACCAAGCCCGTCGAACCTGGCAGCTGGATCGTGAACTGCACGGGATACGTCATGCGCAAGGACGTTCCCTATGAGCCATTCGTCTCGTGCGGTGGAGCCGTGCTTTCGATCCAGACACGCTCGGCCGCTCTGCACTTGTCGTCCTTTGCCGGCTACTTCTTGACCCATCTTCTGTTTCTCAACCTGCTCCGCGATACCGAGCTATGTGAACTCGATCTACAGGAAATGCAGAAGAAGTCGAAGGTGGCGTTGCCCTACGTCATGTTCTCGCTCGTCCAGCACAACATCAGCGTGATGGGAGATTGTTTGCCTGGCAGAGTGTTTGGCGAATGCGGTCTCGACTTCGATCTCTGGTACCCGTATCCGAGACGTCTGGTGGGCTCGGCGCCGTTCCTGCTCAAGCACCGCCGTGAACGCGCGCAGCATCGGCGCACTCTCGAGACCGTGCGTCAGCGGTTCGACGTCCGCTGCGGCCCGTTGCCGACGAACGGGTCACGTCAGACGTAGCACCGACGCCGGGCAGATCTTGACCGCCTCGCGGGCATGGTCCTCCTCGGCTTCGGGGACGTCCTCGACGAGCAGCACCACGACGCCGTCGTCGTCCTGATCGAACAGCGCATCGGAGATCATCACGCAGTTGCCCGATGCGATGCAGTCGTCGCGGTCGGCTTCGAGTTTCATGTCACCACCTCACTGCCAACGACCGTAGCCCGTAGATGAAGTGAAACGAGCGGAACTGGACGTCTTCGAAGTCTTCGGCGAGCGCCAGGTTCGGGAAGCGGTGCAGCAGCGCGGGCCAGGCGATCCGCATCTCCATGCGGGCCAGCGGTGCGCCGAGGCAGTGGTGCACCCCGTGACCGAAGGCCAGGTGGCCAGGCGCGCCGCGGCGGATGTCGAGAACGTCTGGGGCATCGGTGAATTCGGGATCCCGGTTGCCCGATGGCAGCGAGGCGAAGACCAGCTGGCCAGCCGGGATCGGCACGCCGGCGACCTCGACGTCGGTGGTGGTGATGCGGGGGATCGAGGAGTGCACGATCGACAGCCACCGCAGGAGTTCCTCGACAGCGGGGCCGATGGCATCGGGATCGTCGCGCACTGCCGCCAGCTGATCGGGGTGCCGCAGCAGGGCCAGGGTGCCAAGCCCCAACATGTTCGACGTCGTCTCATGGCCGGCGAGCAGGAGAAGGCCTGCGATGCCGACGAGTTCGTCGTCGGTGACCTCGGCGCCGTGCTCGCGGATCAGCATGCCGAGGATGTCCTCACCGGGATGACTGCGGGCGCGGGCCACCAGGGACTGCATGTACGCGCGGCCCCGGCGCTGCACCTCGAAGCGCTCGGCGATGGGAAGCGACAGGTCGAGCTGGCGGGTCGAGCGGGCCTGGAAGTCGGCGCGGTCCTCATACGGCACCCCGAGTAGCTCGCAGATGACAAGTGACGGAATGGGCAGGGCGAAGTGCTCGACGAGGTCCGCGGGCGGCCCGGCGGCCGCCATCGCGTCGAGGTGCTCGGTGACGATCTCGGTGATCCGCGGCTCCAGTCGCTTGATCCTCCGGATGGTGAACTCCGGGGTCAGCATGCGTCGCAGCCTTTGGTGCTCCGGCGGGTCGAGGCCGAGCAGGTTGCCCGCCCGCGCGCTGGCCAGTTCCTCGTCGGGCATGACGGGTGCGCCGGGGATCACGAACTCTGGAGGTCGCGCATTGGAGAAGTGCTCGTGGTCGGAAAGCACCCGCTTGACGTCGTCGTGCCTGGTGACCAGGTACACGGTCATGCCGAAAGAGTTGACCACTTTCTGCACGCCAGGGCCCCGCCGAATCTCGCCGAGGGCCGGGGTGGGATCGAAGGCGTCACGGCGCATGTGCAGGGGTGGCAGCGAGGGAGCCGGTGCGGTCATGCCTTCGACGGTACCGACGGTTCCGTCAGCGCCGCAGGAAGTCCTCCACCAGAGCATTGACCAGCGCGGGGTCTTCCAGCCCGGCGAGGTGCGCGACCCCGTCGAGGACGACGAACGACGCGCCGGGGATGGCATCGGCCATGGCCTTGGTTTCGGAGTTGGAGAACGTGGCGTCCTCGACTCCCGCGACTACCAGCACGGGCGTCGTCACCCGGGAGAGCAGGGCCCGTTGGTCGGGTCGCCGTGGCACCACGCTGCGCACCGCCCACGAACACGACTCCAGGTCGTCGGCGTGCACGGTGTCGCGGACGTAGGAGACGACGGCCGGTCGGGTGCGAAACGTCGTCGGACCGAGGAACGCCTTGAGCACCGACCGGGTCAGCGGGGGCCGAATCCCGCCGAGCCACCCCGCGATCCGTAGCAACGCCCCGTATTCGACCTTCTGCCAGAAGCCTGCGGCGGACGCCGTGCAATTCATCAGCACTGCCCGCCCGATGCGACCGGGGTAGGTCGCGGCGAAGGTACCGCCGATCATCCCGCCCCAGGAGTTCCCGACGAAGTGCGCGCGGTCGATGCCGAGGCCGTCGAGGATGTCGACGACGCATCGCGCGCACTCGTCGAAGGTGAATGCGGCCGTGAGTCTTTCGCTCTCGCCGTGTCCTGGTGGGTCGACGAGGACGACTTGGTAGCGGTCGGCGAAGTGCGCAGCCTGCGCGGACCACATGTGGCCCGTCATCAGCAGGCTCGGCCAGAAGAGGATCGCATCACCCGAGCCGTCGACTCGAACTCGAATCCGACCGAGCACGGTTTCAACCTGTTCGTCCCGCACCTTGGAAACCGTAGTCGCCGTCGTTGGAGACCCCACTGCACGCCTAGTCGCGGTCCAGCGTCGCCTCCTCGAGGTCCAGTCCGCGCAGCACCGACCTGAGCACCTCGTCGTTGATCCGTCCCGCATCGCGCTCGTCGATGAACGCCTTGCGCTCGGCCTGGAGCATCTCGAGTCGGAGCCGCCGGAACGCCGCCGCGGGGCCTTCGCCGATCTCATCGTCGCTGCGGCCCAACTGTTCCCACGCAGAATTGCTGCGACGGTCGTTCCAGTGCCGGAGGACGGTGGCGGCGCGCTCGTGGACGTCGGACTCGTGGCGCTGATCGGCCATGATCACGTCGAGCCGGTCGGCGGCCGCCTGGGCGGCCTTGGTTTGCGCGGCGGCCTCGTCGAGGGCGTCCTGATGGGCGTCGTCGGCTTGGACGTCGAGCACCTTGATGATCCAGGGCAGGGTGAGCCCGTGCAGCAGTAGCGTCCCGACCACGACCACGAACGTCAGGAACACCAACTGAGGTCGGCCGGGGAAGGGGTCGCCCGACAGGGTGGTGACGGGCACGGCGAACGCGGCGGCCAGAGACACCACGCCGCGCATTCCTGCCCACGCGACGATGAAGACCTGTGCCTTGGTGGGGGCTTCCTCGTTCTCCCTGATCCGCCTGGAAAGCTTGCGCGGCACGAAGGCCATCAGGAACACCCAGACGATCCGGACGCCGATCACCGTCGCCAGCACCGCCGCCGAGGCGATCCCCAGCACCGCGGCCGAGATGCCCTTCAGCTCGCCGACGACCGTAGGCAGCTGCAGTCCGATCAGGAGGAAGGCGAAGGACTCGAGGACGAATTGCAGGGTCTTCCACACCGCGGTGTCCTGCAGTCGCGTGGCGTAGCTCGCCCGCGTCGAGCGCTGGCCGAGGATGAGGGCGGCCACCACGACGGCGATGACGCCGGAGCCGTGCACCTCCTCGGCGAGCAGGTAGATGAAGAACGGCGCCACCAGCCCGAGCGCGCTCTCCACCAGCGAGTCGCCGAGCCAGGTCCTGACGTAGACGATGAGCGAGCCCATCGCCCCACCGATCACGGCGCCGCCGACGGCGGCGAGCCCGAAGGTGAACAGCGGCGTGCCCCACGTGGCGGCGGTGCCGATCGCGGCGGCGAGCGCGACCTTGTACGCCGTGAGCGCCGTCGCATCGTTCAGCAGACTCTCGCCGCCGAGCAGCGTCATGATCTGGCGCGGCAGTCCCAGCCTGCGACCGATCGCCGTCGCGGACACCGCGTCGGGTGGCGCGACGATAGCGCCGAGCGTGAACGCCGCGGCGAGCGTCAACTCGGGCACCGTGTGATAGGCGACGATGCCCACGGCGAACGTCGTCACCAGGGGCAGCCCGACCGCCAGCAGACCGATCCTGCGGGTGTTCTTGCGTAGCGCGACGTAGCTGCTCTCGAGTCCTGCCGACCACAGCAGCGGCGGCAGGATGACGAACAGCACCAGGTCGGGTTCGAGCTCGATGCCGTGCACGCCGGGGATGAGCCCGGCCAGCAACCCGGCCACCACCAGCGCCAACGGTCCAGACACGTCGTATCGGCGCGCGATCCCGGCGAGCAGCACCGACACCACCAGGACCGCAAGCAATGAGGCTCCGCCCACGCCGCCACACCTCCTAGATCAGGGCCGCCCTATTCTTGACGGCATGCGGAGGAGAACGCGACAGCGCGACGTGAATTCCCCGCCATCGCCCAGGACGTGCGAGCACCTTGCGGAGACCGCCGATGCCGCCGTGCCGGAACCGCTCACCCCCGGCAGGTGCCAGGAATGCGATGAACTCGGTGAGAGTACCTGGGCTCACCTGCGGATGTGCCTGACGTGCGGGCACGTCGGCTGCTGCGACTCGAGCCCACACAAGCACGCCAACCGGCACTTTCACGACACCGAGCACCCCGTCATGCGTTCGGTGGAGCCCGGTGAGAATTGGCGGTGGTGCTACGTCGACATCCGACTCGGTTGATCGTCTGGCAGGGTGGATAGGCGATGACTGAATCCACGGAGCGAGGCTCGCCCGAGCGACCATCCGGCACCGATCGTCCCAGTACGGTGCTGCTGCTCGGGGCCGGCGACCCGGGTCCCGAACTGGCCCTTGCATTCCGGCGCCTCGGCGTCTCCGTGACACACGTCGAGGAGTGCGCGGACGCCGACGCGGTGGTCGCCCTGCTCGACGAGCACCGGCCAAACTACGTCGTCGCCGTGTCGACGGACGTCTCACCGGCGGTGCTCATCGCCGCGGCGGAGCGTGACTCGGTCGAGGTGTTCCCGACGCCGCGCGCCACTCGACTCGGCGCGGATCGGGAAGGACTGCGCAAGCTGGCCGCTGACGAGCTCGGCCTGCCGACCGTGCCGTTCTGGTTCGCGTCGTCGCCTGAGGAACTGGGCGCGGTCGCCGGGCACGCTGGTTTTCCGCTGCTGGTATCACCGTTGGCGGGACCTGCCACCGACGGCCAATCGGTGCTGACGCGGCCCGACGACGTCGAGGCCGCGTGGAAGCGGGCGGTCGAGGCGGGGCCGACGCTGCCCAACAAGGTGATGGCCGAGACCGTCGTCGACGTGGACGAAGAGGTCACCCTGCTGACGGTGCGCACCACCGAACCGTCGGGACCCGCGGTGCAGTTCTGCGAGCCGATCGGGCACCGGCGGGCCGAAGGAGCTCCCTTGGAGACATGGCAGCCGCAGCGGCTGTCACTCGCGGCGCTCGACGCGGCGCGCTCCATCGCCGCGCGCATCGTTCATTCGCTGGGTGGCCGCGGCGTGTTCGCCGTCGAACTACTCGTCCGTGGTGACGAGGTGTACTTCGCCACCGTCAACGCGCAGCCGTTCGACGTCGGACTGATAACCGCTCGGTCGCAACGGCTTTCGCAGTTCGAATTACACGCCAGGGCGATCCTCGGGTTGTCCTGCGACACGATCATGATCTCCCCGGCGGCGGCGGAGGTCAGCACTCGGCGGGACGTCCCGGGCAGTGCCCTGATCGAGGCGTTGGAGGTGCCCGAGAGCGACGTGCGACTGCTCGGCACGACGTCCGTCGCGATCGCGACCGCGCCGGACGTCGTCAGGGCCCGCGATCGCGCGCACCGGGTGTCGACCGTCGTCCACGGACTCGGGTCGTGACTGGATCCGATTCCGAGGCGGATTCGGGTCCCATCCAGCTGCCAGAGCCAGAACCCGATCGCCCGACCATCGCCCCGTTTCTGGGTGCGCTGGCGGTCATCGCGATCGTCGTGATCGGAATCGTCCTCTTCAACGTCTTCGGGTCGGACACCACCACTCCTGGCGACCAGGTGGCGCGGGCGGCCGTGGCTCAGAACGACGCCATCCAGCGCCAGGACTACTCGGCCTTCCGCACCGTCACCTGTCGTGCCGGGCAGGGTACCGAGGCCGACTTCCTGGCGCGCCAACGGGATTCGGTGACCAAGAACGGGGAGCGCTACCTCGACGACGTCACCGACATTCACGTCGACGGCGACCGCGGTTCGGCGAACGTCACGTACCACTTCGCCAAGACGCCGGAGCAGAAGACTCCCACCGGGTTGAGCTTCGCCAAGGAGGACGGGTCGTGGAAGGTTTGCGCCAGCTAGATATGGGACACTCGCGGTCGTGAGTTATGCCGGAGACATCACCCCCGAAGAGGCGTGGAAGCTGTTGGCCGACGACCCCGAGGCCGTGCTGGTCGACTGTCGCACCGCAGCCGAGTGGCGCTTCGTCGGCGTGCCCGACGTCTCTTCCCTGCGGCGCGACGTCGTCTACATCGAGTGGAGTCGCACCGACGGCACGCACAACGACGGGTTCGTCGCCGACCTGGTGGCCGCGGGCGTGACGCCAGGTGAGCGGCCGATCGTATTCCTGTGCCGCTCCGGGAACCGCTCGATCGGCGCGGCCGAGGCCGCCACCGAGGCAGGTATCGCACCGTCCTACAACGTGCTCGACGGCTTCGAGGGCAACCTCGACGACGACGGGCACCGCGGTGGGACGGGTTGGAAGGCCGTCGGCCTACCGTGGCGGCAGTCGTGAGTCCCGGATCCGAACAGGGCGGGGAGCAGTCCGTGCCGTCGGTTCGGATCCCTGCGCCGTTGCCCGACGGCGTCAGCCAGGCGACCATCGGGGTGCGCGGCGGCCTGCTGCGGTCCGGCTTCGAGGAAACCGCCGAAGCCCTGTACCTGACGTCGGGTTACGTCTACGCGTCCGCGGCCGACGCGGAGAAGGCGTTCACCGGTGAGATCGACCGCTACGTGTACTCGCGCTACGGCAACCCGACGATCTCGATGTTCGAGGAGCGCCTGCGGTTGATCGAGGATGCGCCGGCTGCCTTCGCGACGGCGACGGGCATGGCGGCCGTATTCACCTCTCTCGGTGCGCTTCTCGGCGCGGGCGATAGGCTCGTCGCCGCGCGCAGCCTGTTCGGCTCCTGCTTCGTGGTGTGCAGCGAGATCCTGCCGCGCTGGGGAGTCGAGGTCGTGTTCGTCGACGGCGAAGACCTCTCGCAGTGGGAGGAGGCGTTGTCGGTGCCGACCCAGGCGGTGTTCTTCGAGACGCCGTCGAACCCGATGCAGTCGCTGGTCGACATCGCCGCGGTGTGCGACCTCGCCCATGCCGCCGGCGCGAAGGTGGTGCTGGACAACGTCTTCGCCACACCGCTGCTGCAGCAGGGCCTCCCGCTCGGTGCGGACGTGGTGGTGTACTCCGGCACCAAGCACATCGACGGGCAGGGCCGGGTCCTCGGCGGCGCGATCCTCGGCGACAAGGAGTACATCGACGGGCCGGTGCAAAAGCTCATGCGCCACACCGGGCCTGCGATCAGCGCGTTCAACGCGTGGACCATGTTGAAGGGTCTCGAGACGCTGGCGGTTCGGGTGAACTACTCGAACGCAGCGGCGCAGCGAATCGCCGAGTTCCTGGAGAACCACCCGTCCGTGTCGTGGGTGAAATACCCGTTCCTGGAGTCACATCCGCAGTACGACCTGGCCAAGCGCCAGATGCGCGGCGGCGGCACGGTCGTCACCTTCGAGTTGGCAGGCGGTACCAAGGAGAGCGCCTTCGAGGTGCTCGACAAGCTGCGGGTCATCGACATCTCGAACAACCTGGGCGACGCCAAGTCGCTGATCACCCATCCGGCCACCACGACCCACCGGGCGATGGGTCCGGAGGGTCGGGCGGCGATCGGGCTCGGCGACGCGGTGGTGCGGGTGTCCATCGGCCTCGAGGGCACCGAGGACCTGATCGCGGACCTGGACCAGGCGCTGAGTTAGATGTCGCGGTCGAGTGCGGCCAAGAAGGCGCGTCGCAAGAAGCGGGTGGGCGCCCGCAACGAGAGCTGGCTGTCCGCCGACCTACACGCCGAGATCAAGGGCGTCGCACGCATCGCGAACGAAATCATCCCGCGCGGTTGGGAATTCGATCACGAATACTCGACCGACGAGTTCGTCACGTGGTACTACCCGCCATCGGGGGTCGAGGAGTCCGAGGAGACGGACGAGTCCGTCGAAGCGGTGACCCGAATCTGGCTCACCGATCCGGACGAACCGCACGTGATCCTCGTCGGCGGGAGCGAGGACGCCGCCGACATCGTGCTCACGGTCGAGGAGTTGTTCGCGCGGCTGACGGAGTTCGAGGAGTACCGACCCGACTGATCTTGTCGGTGCTCGCGCGTACCCTCATCCCATGCCAGGGCCGGACCGCCTCGTCTACTACCTGCGTGGCGCTCCGGAGAGCTTCGACGGCGCTCCCGACGCGATCGAGATTCCGCGGGTCTACGAGACGGAGTCCGACGCGCGCGCAGAGCTGAGCGTCGTCATGACGCTGAGTCGGATGGTGCATGGCGACGCGATCGCGAACTCGACCAGTTGGTATCTGCAGACCGCCGACGTCGCGAGTGCGCCCGCGCTCGGCGAGGAGGAGGTGTTCCACGGCTACCTGCTCGCCGACACCGTGTATCCGCTCGCGGGCGGGTGGGACGAGTTGCTCGACGCCTTCGATTGGGAGCCCTTCGTGTGCGAGATCGAACGAGGTCGCGCCCATCGCGCCCGGCTCCCGTGGCGACGAGACATGCTGGGCCAGTTCAGCATCGAGACATGTCGACCGACGTGCGACATCGACTACTCGTACTTCCGGTTCACGCCGGTCTCGTCCGAACTGCTCGTCCGCCCGCTGAACGTCTACGTGACGGAGCCGTTGTTCTAATGCCGTTGTTCTAGCTCTCGCCCGGCTTCTCCAGCACGCCCTGGGCGGTCTGGGCCCGGTCCTCGTAGGTCTTGCGCGCGGTCTTGTCGAAGTCGAGGAAGACGTGGTCGTTGCCCATCTGCTTGGATAGCCAACGCCTGCCGCGCGGTCCGAGCATCGAGGTGACGGCGCCGATGAACCGCAACGGGGTTGGCACCGACACGTGGGTCTTGGGCTTGTCGAGCGCCTTGACGATCGCGTCTGCGATGTCCTCGGGCTGCACGGGCTTCTGGGCGCCGGTGTTCTTGGTGCCGGCGATGAGTTCGGTGTTGGTGAACGTCGGCAGGATGACGGTCACTTCGACGCCCTGGGGCGCGAACTCGTCGGCCATCGCCGTGGACAAGCCGACGACGGCGAACTTGGTTCCTGCGTAGACGACCTGACCCGGGACGGCGACCATGCCTGCCATCGAGGCGATGTTGACCACGTGCCCTCGGCGGCGGCGCACCATTTCGGGCAGCACCAGTTGGCATCCGGTGAGCACGCCGTAGAAGTTGACCTCGATCGAGGAGCGGATCGACTGCTCGGACTGGTCGAGAAACGGCCCGACGGGCATCACGCCTGCGTTGTTGATCAGAACGTCGATGTGACCAGCCGAATCGCCTGAGCCGTCGGTGCGGGCCTTGTCGAGGAACACCTCGAATGACTCCCGGTCGGTGACGTCGAGTGGATAGCCCGTGACCTGGCCGAACTTGGCGAGGCCGGCGACCGCCGACTCGAGAACGGCCACGTCGCGGTCACCGATGACCACGCGGGCGCCGCGGCCGAGAAGGGCCTTCGCGGTGGCGTGCCCAATGCCGCGAGCGGCGCCGGTGATCGCGATGGTCCTGCCCCTGATGTTGTCCATGGCGCCAAACTTTACACGTGTCAAGTTTTGCTGTGAAGCCCGGGCGGATTGCAATCACGCTGACGCGAATACCCCCGTCTGGAATGCGGAACGATGCGTCACGTTGGACATTTATGTGATGAGGACGAAGTGATGAGGACTCGGTGATGCCCCAGTCAACCCTGGACGGACTGCGCTTCGTCACCGTCGGCCAGCGCGACCCGCTGGCCGAGCCGCTGCTGGCCGAACTCGCCGTCGAATACGCCACCAGGTACGGCAGCACCCCCGAACGGGTCGGCACGTGGCTGCGGGGCCATCCGGCCGACGAGTTCGAGGCACCCGATGGCGGCCTGCTCATTGGCGTGCTCGACGACCGCCCCGTCACCGGCGGAGCGTTCCGTCGCTTCGACGACCAGACCGCCGAGCTCAACCGGATCTGGACCGACAGCGGACACCGCCGCCGCGGGTTCGCGCGGGCACTCCTCGACGAACTCGAAGCCGAGATCACCGTCCGCGGTTACCGGCGCGTCTACCTGACCACGGGGGACCGTCAGCCGGAGGCCGAGGCGCTGTACCTGGCGACCGGGTACACCAAGCTGACCGAGCCGCTTCTTGCCGGGCCCGAAGGAGAGATCTACCCGATGGCGTTCCTGAAGGAGTTGTGGCCGTGACCGTTCCGCTGTCGATACTCGACCTCGCGCCGATCAGTGAGGGCAGCGACGCCAGGACGGCGTTGCGCAACACCGTCGACCTGGCGCAGCACGCCGAACATTGGGGATTCCGCCGCTACTGGCTCGCCGAGCATCACTTCGTCGCCGTGGCCAGCTCGTCGCCCGCGGTGCTGATTGGCCAGCTGGCCGCGGCCACCGAGCGGATTCAGGTCGGCGCGGCCGCCGTTCAGCTGGGCTACACCACCGCCGTCGCGGTGGTGGAGAGCTTCGGCATCCTCGATGCGCTGCACCCCGGCCGCATCGACCTCGGTGTTGGCCGGTCGGGGCAGCGGCGCAGAGAGGCAGCCGCCACCAAACCGGACCGGCCAAAACCACCGCCGCGGACCTGGCAAGAGATCGACGACGTCGTCATCCCGACACCGTTCGACATCACCGCGTTATTGAGCAATCCTCGGTTGCGGGCCAGGGCGTCGGCGCTCCAGCAGCCCGAGGCCAACGCGCCCGACTTCGGCGATCAGGTGGCCGACATCCTCGCGATGCTCGACGGCACCTTCTCCGTCGACGGAGTCGAGGCGCATGTCACGCCTGGCGAGCGAGCCACGTTGTGGCCGTGGGTGTTCGGCAGCAGCAAGGGACAGAGCGCGCAAGTGGCGGCGAAGTTCGGCCTTCCGTTCGTCGCGAGCTACCACATCACGCCCGCGACGGCGCTCGAGGCGGTCGCCGTCTATCGCGATGGCTTCCAACCGTCGGCCGAGTTCCGCGAGCCCTATGTCGTGGTGTCTGCGGACGTCGTGGTGGCCGACGACACCGCCACTGCCAAACAGCTGGCGTCGACCTATGGGAATTGGGTCTACGCCATCCGTGCCGGCGACGGCGCCGTCCCGTATCCCGATCCGGCGTCGAGCACGCCGTTGACCGCCGAGCAGGAAGCGGTGGTCAAGGACCGCACCGCAACGCAATTCGTCGGCGATCCCGACGAGGTGGCCCACCGACTCGACGCACTGCAGCGGCTGAGCGGTGCCGACGAGTTGGTCATCACGTCGGTCACGCACGCGCATTCGGACCGACTGCGCTCTCACGAGCTGATCGCAAAGCGCTGGGGGTTGTAGCGGCTACGCTCGACCCGTGCTGTCGGAGCTGACGGTGGGCTGGCTGATACTGGTCGTCGGCCTGTTGACCTTCGCAGGCGGAGTGGGACTGCGCTCCTACGTGGGCCGTCGTCCCAACCAGCGGCTCGGCCGGATGCTGCGCAAGTTCCGCGAATCCGCCGTCGGCGGGATGCTGTACGGACCCGTTGGGTCCGACGCCCGCGAACCAGAGGAACTCGACCAGACCATCCTGATGCCGACGCTGGTCCTCGGCTGCGGATTCATGCTGACCGCGATCTTCCTGCTCGGCTACCAGATCCTCACGTAGCCAGTCTCACGTGGCCGGTCTCAGGTAGCCAGCGAGGCCTGTTCGGCCGCTGCCCTGATGGAGCCGCGCCAGACGGGGCCGTGACCTGGCAGCAGCACCTCGGTGTCCAGCATGCCAAGGGCAGAGAGGCTGCGGACGCAGGCGGTCTGATCGTGGTTGAAGAGGCCCGGCAACAGTTGCGGTCCGCGGTTCGTCGACACCGGATGCCCGGTGACCAACGCATCGCCGCTGACGAGCACCCCATCGACCACGTACGAGCAGTGTCCGCCGGTATGGCCGGGGGTGGGAATCGCCATCGGTGTGCCGGGGAGCGCCGCCGCGACCTCCTCGGTGAGGGATCGCGTCGTGGGGATGCCCTCCCGGGTCAGCGCGCCGACGCGGGCGATGTCGAACGACCACCTCA
Source organism: Mycobacterium sp. (assembly GCF_032161845.1). Classification (GTDB taxonomy): domain Bacteria; phylum Actinomycetota; class Actinomycetes; order Mycobacteriales; family Mycobacteriaceae; genus Mycobacterium. The sequence goes on along the minus strand of NZ_JAVRQA010000030.1, from coordinate 4,728 downwards.
GATATCGAGGCAGCCACGCCTTGGCCGCCAGGTCGATCGGCGACACCTGCTCCAGGTACTCCCGATGGGCGTGGCCGACCTCACTGGCGTGGCAGAAGACCGGCGTGCCATGGGTTTTGGCAAACCAGATGGCCGACCCGAAGTGGTCGACGTGGGCGTGGGTGAGCAGGATCGCGTGAATGTCGTCGACGTCGAACCCGAGTTGGCGCACCGAGCCGAGCACCTCATCGCGCTGCCCGGGAAACCCGGCGTCGATGATCACGACACCCTTCCCGTCGGTGACGAGCGTCCAGTTGACGAGGTCGGTGTGCGCGAAGTGGACGGTGTCGGTGATGGCCGTCAGAGCCGCCATGCGACGAGTGTAGCGAGCGCGGTGGAATATCCATCCGGCGCGAGGGGTAGAAACGTAGCGTGGCTGAACTCAAGTTGGGATACAAGGCGTCGGCGGAACAGTTCGCCCCGCGAGAGCTCGTTGAACTGGCCGTGGCGGCCGAGGCGCACGGCATGGACAGTGCGACGGTCAGTGATCACTTCCAGCCGTGGCGCCACGAAGGCGGGCATGCACCGTTCTCGCTGGCGTGGATGACGGCAGTGGGCGAGCGCACCAAGCGCCTGGTGCTGGGCACGTCGGTGCTGACCCCGACCTTCCGCTACAACCCTGCGGTCATCGCGCAGGCCTTCGCCACGATGGGGTGCCTGTACCCCGACCGCATCTTCCTCGGCGTCGGCACCGGCGAGTCGCTCAACGAGATCGCCACCGGCTACGAGGGGGAGTGGCCCGAGTTCAAGGAGCGCTACGCCCGGCTGCGCGAGTCGGTGCGGCTCATGCGCGAACTGTGGCTGGGCGACCGGGTCGATTTCGAAGGCGAGTACTACAAGACCAAGGGCGCCTCCATCTACGACGTGCCCGAGGGTGGCATCCCGATCTACATCGCGGCGGGCGGACCCCAGGTGGCCAAGTACGCGGGCCGCGCGGGTGACGGTTTCATCTGCACCTCGGGCAAGGGCGCGGAGCTGTACAAGGACAAGCTCATCCCCGCCATGACGGAGGGTGCGGAGGCGGCGGGCAAGAACCCCGACGACGTCGACCGGATGATCGAGATAAAGATCTCCTACGACACCGATCCCGAGGCTGCCCTTGAGAACACCCGGTTCTGGGCGCCGCTGTCGCTGACCGCCGAGCAGAAGACCAACATCCATGACCCGCTGGAGATGGAGAAGGCCGCCGACGAGCTGCCCATCGAGCAGGTCGCCAAGCGCTGGATCGTCGCCTCTGATCCCGACGAAGCCGTCGCCAAGGTCAAGGACTACGTCGACTGGGGCCTCAATCACCTGGTCTTCCATGCCCCCGGCCATGACCAGCGTCGCTTCCTCGAACTGTTCAAGAAGGATCTAGAGCCGCGTCTACGCAAGCTGGGGTGATTTGGCAGGCTGGGGGCCGTGCCCAATGCGCCTATCTCCGCAATCTACGTAGCATCACCCGAGGGTGACACCGGTAAGTCCACGATCGCACTGGGAATTCTGCACCGGCTCGCGGCGACCGTGGCCAAGGTGGGAGTGTTCCGCCCCATCACCAGGATTACCGGAGGGCAGGAGCGAAGCGACCCGGGAAAGCAGCCCGAGGACCGCGACTACATCCTCGATCTGCTGCTGGCCCACACCACCGCGGGGCTGAGCTACGACGAGTGCGTTGGCGTCAGCTACCAGCAGCTGCACGACGATCCCGACTCGGCGCTGTCGGACATCGTCGACCGCTATCACCAGGTCGCCGAACGCTGTGACGCCGTCCTGATCGTCGGCAGCGACTACACCGACGTCGCGTCGCCGAGCGAGTTGTCCGTCAACGCGCGCATCGCGGTGAATCTGGGTGCTCCCATCGTGCTGGCCGTGCGGGCCGCCGACCGCACCCCCGACGACGTTGCGCACGTCGTCGAGTTGTGTCTGGCCGAGATCGCCGGCCAGCACGCCCACACCGCCGCTGTGGTCGCCAACCGTTGTGACCCAGCGGAATTGGCCGCTGTCGCCGAGGCGCTAAAGCGCGTCGCACCGAAGAGTTACGTGCTGCCGGAAGAGCCGCTGCTCGTTGCGCCGTCGGTTGGCGAACTCAGGGACGCGGTGCACGGTGCCGTGCTGAGTGGCGACGAGGACCTGCTCAACCGCGAGGCGCTCGGCGTCCTGGTCGCGGGGATGACGGCCGAGCACGTCCTCGAGCGGCTGACCGAGGGAATGGCGGTCATCACGCCCGGCGACCGCTCCGACGTGGTCCTGGCTGTGGCGAGCGCGCATGCGGCAGAGGGGTTTCCGTCGCTGTCGTGCATGATCCTCAACGGTGGGCTGCCCCTGCATCCCTCGATCGCGGCGCTGGTGTCGGGACTCGGGCTGCGGCTTCCGGTCGTCACCACCGAACTCGGAACCTACGACACGGCGCGGGCGGTGGCATCGGCGCGGGGACGGGTCACGGCCGATTCACATCGCAAGATCGACACCGCGCTGACGCTGATGGAAACCTACGTCGACACCGCTGATCTCCTTGCGCAGCTGGCGATCCCGGTGCCGTCGGTGGTGACGCCCCAGATGTTCACCTACCAGCTGCAGGAGCGGGCCCGCTCGCAACGCAAGCGCATCGTGCTGCCCGAGGGTGAGGACGATCGCATCCTCAAGGCGGCAGGTCGGCTGTTGCAGCGCTCGGTCGCCGACCTGGTGATCCTCGGCGAAGAGCCCGCCGTCCGTGCCCGCGCCGCCGAACTCGGTGTCGACCTCACGGCGGCTACCGTCCTCGACCCACAGACCAGCGAGCTGTGCGACCAGTTCGCCGAGCAGTACGCGGAGCTGCGCAAGCACAAGGGCGTCACGCTCGAGCAGGCACGCGAAACCATCCACGACGTCTCGTATTTCGGCACCATGCTGGTGCACAACGACATGGTCGACGGCATGGTGTCCGGTGCGAGGCACACCACCGCTCACACCATCAGGCCGGCGTTCGAGATCATCAGAACGACGCCGGGGGTCACCACGGTGTCGAGCATCTTCCTGATGTGCCTGGCCGACGAAGTCCTCGCGTACGGCGACTGCGCCATCGTGCCGGATCCCACGGCCGAGCAGCTCGCCGACATCGCGATCTCGTCGGCCCGCACCGCCGCTCAGTTCGGCATTGATCCGAGGGTGGCGATGCTGTCCTATTCGACGGGCACTTCCGGCACGGGCGCCGACGTCGACAAGGTAAGAACGGCAACCGAATTGGTGCGCTCGCGGGAGCCTGACCTGTTGGTAGAGGGGCCCATCCAGTACGACGCCGCGGTGGAGCCGTCGGTCGCGGTGACCAAGATGCCCGATTCCAAGGTCGCGGGCCGTGCGACGGTGCTGATCTTTCCCGACCTCAACACCGGCAACAACACATACAAGGCGGTGCAGCGCAGCGCGGGAGCGATCGCGATCGGGCCGGTGCTTCAGGGGCTCAACAAACCGGTGAACGATCTGTCCCGAGGAGCGCTCGTCGAGGACATCATCAACACCGTTGCCATCACCGCGATCCAGGCGCAGGGCAAGTGATGGTGGCCCTGACTCGCACCGTGTTGGTGCTGAACTGTGGCTCGTCGTCATTGAAATATGCTGTCGTCGAACCGGATTCGGGAAGTCAACTCGCCGACGGCATCATCGAGCGCATCGGCGCGGGACCAATCGCCGACCACGAGGCCGCGCTGCGGGCGGCGTTCGACGAATTGTCCGAGGCGGGCCTGGGTCTCGACTCTCTCGGACTGGTCGCGGTTGGGCATCGCGTCGTGCACGGCGGCCCGGACCTCTATCGGCCGACTGTCGTCGACGATGCGCTGGTCGCCACGCTTGAGACGCTTGCGCCGTTGGCGCCCCTGCACAATCCGCCTGCGATTCTCGGCATCGAGGTGGCGCGCAAGGTGCTGCCAGACCTGCCCCACGTCGCGGTGTTCGACACGGCGTACTTCCACGACCTGCCTCCTGCCGCAGCGACTTACGCGATCCCGCGGGATGTGGCCGCCCAGTGGCACATTCGGCGTTACGGTTTCCACGGCACCTCGCATCAGTACGTCAGTGAGCAGGCCGCACTGTTCGTCGGAGCCCCGTTGGAGTCGCTCAACCAGATCGTGCTGCACCTCGGCAACGGTGCGTCGGCGTCGGCGATCGTCGGCGGTCGGCCGCAGGACACCTCGATGGGGCTGACGCCGATGGAGGGTCTGGTGATGGGCACCCGGTCGGGTGACGTCGATCCCGGCGTCATCATGTATCTGAACCGCACGGCCGGAATGAGCATGGCCGAGGTCGAGACGATGCTCAATCGAAGCTCGGGCGTCCTGGGTCTCGGCGGGGAGATCGACTTCCGGCTTTTGCACGGACGCATCGAATCCGGTGATGCGGAAGCACGATTGGCCTACGAGGTCTACATCCACCGGCTGCGCAAGTACATCGGCGCGTATCTGGCGCTGCTCGGCAACACCGACGTGATTACGTTCACGGCGGGCGTCGGCGAGAATGACGCGGCGGTGCGCAGGGACGCGCTCAGTGGTCTGGCACCGCTCGGTGTCGAACTCGACGAGCACCTGAACGACAGTCCGGCGCGCTCACCGCGGCGCATCTCGTTCGAAACGTCACCGACGACGGTGCTCGTCATTCCGACCGACGAGGAACTCGCGATCGCCCGAGCCTGCATCGGGGTGCTTGAGGGTTCCTGAACAGGAGAAACGTCTGCTGAGACGC
>NZ_JAVRQA010000029.1:0-12679 GCF_032161845.1 Mycobacterium sp. | reverse complement strand
GTGAACTCCCTGCCGATCCCGCTCTGGTGGCCGCGATGGACCAGGTCCGCGACGTCTGCTCGGTGGCCTCGTCGGTGCGCAAGGCCAAGAAGCTTCGCGTCCGCTTGCCGTTGCCGAGACTCACGGTCGCGGTTGAGGATCCGGACTCCTTGCGGCCCTTCGCCGACCTCATCGCCGAGGAACTGAACGTGAAGGCCGTTGCGTTGACCAACGACATCGATGCCTACGGCCGCTTCGAGCTGGCGGTCAATGCGAAGGTGGCCGGCCCGAGGCTCGGCAAGGACGTGCAGGCCGCGATCAAGGCAGTCAAAGCGGGGGAGGGCGTCGTCAACCCCGATGGCACCCTCACGGCGGGACCGGCGACGCTGCAAGCGGGCGAGTACACCTCCAAACTGGCTGCGGCCGAGCCCGATTGGACGGCTGCGCTGCCCGAAGGTGCGGGGCTGGTGGTCCTCGACGGCACCGTCACCCCGGAGTTGGAGGCGGAGGGCTGGGCCAAGGACCGCATCCGTGAGCTGCAGGACCTACGCAAGTCCTCCGGGCTGGACGTGTCGGACCGGATCACCGTGACGATGTCGGTGCCGTCCGAGCGTCGAGACTGGGCGACGACTCACGCCGACCTGATCGCGAGCGAAATCCTGGCCACCAGTTTCGAGTTCGGCGAGCCAGCGGACGGCTTGGAGATCGGCGACGGTGTGCGGGTGTCGATCGCGAAGGCCTGACCTGGCTCGCCGGGGCTGATCTCAGCCTGCCGCCACGCGGGCTACCTGGTCGCCGAACGCAACGGAGTCGCCGTGCTGCAATTGGCGGCCTCTTCGCGTCTCGACGGCATCGTTGACGCGCACCAGTCCGTCACCGATCACGCCCTTGGCGTCGGCGCCGCTGTCGATCATGCCCGCGTACTTGAGGAACTGGCCAAGGCGGATGGAGTCGGAAGAGATCGGTACGTCCCGAACACGTTGCGCCATGCGGTTCAGGCTAATGCCAAGGACCGCCGTGTGATCATTCGACGGTGCCGGAGAGGTTCATGTCGGTCAACGCCTGGTGGAGCGAATCACGCAACGCCTCGCGCGTGTTCGTCCCGCCGACCACCCAGCTGCCGACGCTGACGGAGAGACGGCCATGAACGCGTGCCGACCCAAGGAACAGCAGCCCACCCATGCGGTCCAGAATCGTCGTGGTGATCTTGGGTTCCAACATTCGGAGCGTGAGGTAATCGGCGTCGCTGCCGTCGGGCCGGTTGGTCTCCGGCGCGAGTTCGCCGAGGTTCGAGCAGCCGACGGGGTTGCCGACCTGCTGAACCATGCCTTCCAGTCGGCGGACGAGAAAGGCCGGGGTCAGCGGCACCAGCGCCAGCGGTCCAAGAAGTTCATTGGGGGTGTCGGCGAGCTCCGTCAGCGCCTGCTTGAGATCCGCGCGCACATCGCCGAGGTCGGTCGTGACCCTTCGCGGATCGACTGTCACCGCGGTCGCGGTCAGGGCGTTGGCCCGGGTATCGCCTGCCGCGCGCTCGCTGACCGGCAGTGACACCCTCACCAGCCCGTCCTCGTCGACCCGGCCCACGATCTGGCCGAGCCGCGCGCCCAGCCCGACGAACAGTGAATTGCTGGTTCCGCCAAGGTCTCTCGCGCGTCGATCCCACCCCTCGACGTCGAAGAAGGCGGTCGCATTGGGCACCACGATCGGGGTGCCTGCACCGCGAAAGCGCAGCCCACCGCCGGATTTTGCCGAGGTGGAAAGGCCGTCGCGTTCGGCGCGGGCGACGCGGGCCGCCGAGACCACCGCCTTCGCCATCGCCGGGACGTCGCGCAACACCCGCGTGCCGTCCTCGCGCACGGCCTGGCGACGAGTCCGGTAACCCGGTGTCGGATAACCAAGATCGCGACGGACCCCACCCACGGCGTCGACGATGGCGTCGATGATGGCCTTGGCGTCGCCGACCGAATGCGAAACGACCAGGGTCACCGCCGCGCCGCCGCTCGTCAGCGGCTGCATGCCCAGATGCCACGCAGGCCCGTGCTGCGGATCGATGGGCAGGCGCAATCGTTCGTCTGCCCACGCCCACACCTCAGCACGGGGGCGGTCGCGCGCGGCGACATCGACGTCGGCAGGCCCAGTAGCCGCGACCCACCGGTCCCTACCGAACGGCAACGCGGATCTTTCGATGTGGCGGCCCAGCAGGCCGAATCCGAGATTGGCGTGGAACCTTCGCAGCCCGGCGATGTCGACTGCCCGGTCGTAGATCCACGTGAACTGAATCAGCGGGCCGCGGCCAAGGGCCCGCAAGGCGAGGAAGGAGCCCTGATCGATGTAGGCGAGCGTGTTGTCCACGTGCACATGCTTTCTCATGAATGTTCTGACAGCCATGAATCGGTGACCCGGACGATGTCGACGATTCCGTTTGCGAGCTGTCCCGCGATGAACGTAGCGATGGCCCCCCCGATCAAAGGGACACTGACCTTGACCGTTGCGGTTCCTGCCAAGTTCGTGCCTGACTCTGCCGCAGTCAGCTGGACCGAGCCGTGCCCTGACATCGGCGTCCGTAGAGCGTCGATCTCGATGGAGCCGCTGGCGGTTCCGCTCTCGACTGCGTGCCACTGCTCGCGCTGCACGACGTGGAGGGACGCCAGGCGCAATCGCCGCATCGGGTCCGGCAGCTGGTCGCCGCCGAATCGCATCGTCATGACCACGGACGTCGTGCCCGACGAGTCGGTCGTCAGGGAGTCCAGGGTGGGTGAACCCGCTTCGAAGGCACCCAACCGCGCCCGCCAGTAGGCCTCGTCATCGAACGCGCATCGAATCCCGTCGAGGGAGTGCGGGGACTCCGCGGTCAGCGGCATCGAACGCAGCAACTATGCTCCCGCTAACCAACCGCCATTTCGCGGCTCTGCGAACAATTCCGATAAATGACTGCTCAACGATTTGCAGCGCTTCGCGAATGCGTAACTCGCGACGAGTTTGGCGACGAAGATTTCGCGCGCTGAACGCTCAGATGAACGGGATCCCCGGCGTCAGATCCGGTGGCGGAGGAAGCCCAAGCGGGTTCAAGGGGTTGATCGACGGTGGAGGTGGCAGCTGCACCGAGGGCAGTCCCACCGCCGGTGCCGAAAGGCCGCCGAGCTGGGGCTGCAGGGCGACGTTGAGGTTCGGCACCAGACCGAGGCCGAGGCTTGGCAGGACCACGTCAGGCAAGTTCACGGTTCCGAGGGAGGGAATTCCGCCAGGTAGACCGCCCAATCCTCCACCGCCACCCGCCAATGCGGGAGGCGGGGGAAGGGCCTGCAACTGCTTGCTGATGCCCGCGACCAGGTCGACGCACTGCCGGTTCTGCTCGTCGACGACGGTGCCATCGGGGCAGTTGAGACCCTTGTCGTTGTTGGGCGGCGGCTGATCGGCTTCGGCGCCTTCGTCGGCGTGGCTGATCGCTGGAACCACGACCGTCCCGTAGACCAAGGGAGCGATGGCGAGAGCCGAGCCAGACGCGAGCGCGGCCAGTACTCGCTTCAATTGGACGGTCATGAAATTCCTTGCAGAATCGGATGAAATGAACGAATCGAATTGAGTGTAGACAATTGTCCGGTCGCTGCACACCGCAGCGCGAATTCCGGCAAACGGAATGATTTTCTGCCGTCCCTCACCGGCTGGTCAGCGCAACAACTTCCAGACCCCCGCGGCACGTCGCGGGCCCGGTTCGTCGGGCGCGCGCCCTAACATCGCCATCATGGAGGGGCGATGGGTCCTGCACTTCGACATGGACGCGTTCTTCGCCTCAGTCGAACAGTTGACGCGACCCACCCTGCGCGGGCGGCCCGTCCTGGTGGGAGGACTCGGAGGGCGCGGCGTCGTCGCGGGTGCCAGCTACGAGTCGCGGGTGTTCGGTGCAAGGTCGGCAATGCCGATGCACCAGGCGCGCCGAATGGTCGGCCCGTCGGCGGTGGTGTTGCCGCCACGCGGCGTCGTGTACGGGGTGGCCAGCGGGAAGGTCCTCGACACCGTTCGCTCGGTGGTTCCGGTGCTCGAACAGCTGTCGTTCGACGAGGCGTTCGGCGAGCCGACGGAGCTCATCGGCGCCGGCGCCGATGACGTGGTGCGGTTCTGCGAGGAGCTGCGCGCTCGCGTGCGCCGCGAGACGGGACTGATCGCCTCCGTCGGCGCCGGCTCGGGCAAGCAGCTCGCAAAGATCGCGTCTGGGTTGGCCAAACCCGACGGCATCCGGGTGGTCCGACGCGACGAGGAGCACACACTTCTGGCCGGGCTGCCGGTGCGCAGGTTGTGGGGGATCGGGCCGGTTGCCGAGGACAGGCTTCACCGGCTGGGGATCGACACCGTGGGAGCCTTGGCGGCGCTCAGCGGGTCCGAGGTGGCCGACATCCTCGGTGGCACCGTCGGGCCTGCCCTGCATCTGCTGGCGCAGGGTATCGACGACCGTCCGGTGGCGGAACGCTTGGGAGCCAAGCAGATCAGTGCCGAGTCGACGTTCGCGGAGGACTTGACGACGTTGGATCAGTTGCGCGAGGCGACGAACCCGATCGGTGAGCATGCGCACCGACGTCTCGAGCGCGACGGCCGCGGTGCGCGCACCGTGACCGTCAAGCTCAAGAAGTCCGACATGAGCACCCTCACCCGATCCGCGACGCTGCCATACGCCACGGCCGACGCCGCCACCCTGATCGGCACTGCGCGCAGGTTGCTGCTCGATCCGGTCGACATCGGACCCGTCCGCCTGATCGGCGTTGGCTTCTCGGGGCTTTCCGACGTCCTGCAGGAGTCGCTGTTCCCCGACCTCGACCAGACCCTCGAGGCCTCTGACAGCCACCAGACCGGACCCTTGACGGCCCAGGTCGACACGGTGGCCGCGTGGCGCATCGGCGACGACGTCGCGCACCCGCGTTTCGGGCACGGTTGGGTGCAGGGCGCGGGGCATGGCGTCATGACCGTGCGCTTCGAGACCCGTGCGACCGGGCCAGGACAGGCACACACCCTGCCGCACGACGATTCGGACGTGACCCGCGCGAATCCCGTGGACAGCCTCGACTGGCCGGCCTACGTCGAAAGGTTGATGGCGGCCGAGGACAGCCCAGCGTAGGTGTCGAAGGCGTCTGCGACGGACCGGCCAGTCGCCAACGCGGCCATCAGGAGGACGCGGGACTGCGGCGGTGCCAGGTGCGCCGCGACGACGGCGCCCGCGTCGACCAGCATCCGGCCCGGTCCGTACCCCACCGAGACGCGCGCGCCGGGTACCCGGGTGGAGATGACCACGTCGACGCCGGCGGCACACGCCCGCCGAACGCCGTCGATCACCGCAGCCCCTGCGTTACCCGAGCCGAGGGATTCGAGCACGATGCCCTTGGCGCCCGCCGCGATGCACGCGTCGATGGCCACGGCGTCGCTGCCCGCGTAGGTGGCGACGACATCGACCCTGGGTGCCCGCCCGGCGGACGGCGTGCCGAACGAGGCCCGTTGCCTGGCGGCGACTCTCGCCTCGACGCCGACGAAGCCAGCACCGGTCTTGGTCAGTCCAAGTGGTTGCCAAATCGTGCCGGCGAGGGTCACGACCACGCCGATCTGCCTGGCGTCAGCACTGGCTGCCAGGGTCAGCGCGGCGTGCAGGTTGGCTGGACCGTCGGCGTCCTCGGCGTCGGCGCTTCGCATGGCCCCCGTCAGCACGACCGGCACGTCACCGCCGTAGGTCAAGTCCAGCCACAGCGCGGTTTCCTCCATCGTGTCGGTGCCATGGGTGATCACGACGCCGTCGGCCCCATCGAGCGCTGCGGAGTCCACCGCGGCGCTGATTCGGTCCCAGTCGGCGGGCACCAGCTGCGAACTGTCCACTGCCATCAGGTCGACGACGTCGACGTCAACGCCGGGGGCGAGACCCGCCGTCAAGTCATTGCCGGTCCGGGTCGGGCGCGCCACACCGTCGGAACCGGTGCTCGTCGCGATGGTCCCACCGGTAGTGATGACGACGACGCGGCTCATCCGCCGATGACTCGCGCGCAAGCTTCGCTCATGCGCCGATTGTTCACCATTGGCCCTTTGGGATGATGGTCGAGTGACTGACGAATCGACGGGGTCTGCGGAGCCCGTGACCGCGGGCGACGAAACTGACCCGCCGCCGCGGCGGCGCCGACTGCGCCTGTTGCTCTCGGTCGCTGCCGTGGTGCTGCTTCTGGACGTCGTGACCAAGGTGCTTGCGGTTCGGCTACTGACGCCGCAGCAGCCGGTTTCCATCATCGGTGACACGGTGACCTGGACGTTGGTGCGCAACTCCGGCGCCGCGTTCTCGATGGGCACCAGCTACACCTGGGTGTTGACCCTGGTGGCCACCGGCGTCGTGATCGGCATCGTCTGGATGGGTCGGCGGCTGGTGTCGCCGTGGTGGGCGCTGGGCCTCGGCATGATTCTGGGTGGTGCGCTCGGCAATCTCGTCGACCGGTTCTTCAGGTCCCCTGGTCCGTTGCGCGGTCACGTCGTGGACTTCCTGTCGATCGGGTGGTGGCCGGTGTTCAACGTCGCCGATCCGGCGGTGGTCGGGGGTGCCATCCTGCTGGTCGGGTTGTCGCTGTTCGGATTCGACTTCGATTCCGAGGGAAGGCGTACCTCTGCCAGTTCGGAAGTCGCGGCCGAGGCAATCGAAGCCGATACCGAGCGGGACTGATGACGACCCGGTCGATGCCGGTTCCTGAGGGACTCGCGGGGATGCGCGTGGATGCCGGGTTGGCACGGCTGCTTGGGCTGTCGAGGACCGCGGCGGCGTCACTCGCCGAAGACGGCGGAGTCGACCTCGACGGAACTCGGGTTGGCAAGTCCGATCGCCTGGTCGCGGCAGCGTGGCTCGAGGTGCGCCTTCCGGAAGCGCCTGCGCCACTGGACAATCCGCCCGTCGACATCGAGGGCATGTCGATCCTGTACGCCGATGACGACATTGTCGCCGTCGACAAACCGCCGGGGGTGGCCGCGCACGCCTCGGTCGGCTGGACCGGCCCGACTGTGCTCGGTGGGCTGGCCGCAGCGGGGTTCCGGATCACCACGTCGGGCGTGCACGAACGTAAGGGCATCGTGCAGCGTCTCGACGTCGGGACGTCGGGCGTGATGGTCGTCGCGCTCTCCGAGCGGGCCTACACCGTGCTCAAGCGTGCGTTCAAGCAGCGCACGGTCGACAAGCGGTACCACGCGCTGGTGCAGGGGCACCCGGATCCCTCCAGCGGCACCATCGACGCGCCCATCGGACGTCATCGAAGCAACGACTGGAAGTTCGCCGTCAGCGAGGGCGGCAGACACAGCATCACCCACTACGACACCGTGGAGGCGTTCGTCGCGGCCAGCCTGCTCGACGTTCATCTGGAGACCGGCCGCACCCACCAGATCCGGGTGCACTTCTCGGCGTTGCACCATCCGTGTTGCGGCGACCTGACCTACGGCGCCGATCCGACCCTGGCCAACCGGCTCGGGCTGGAACGACAGTGGCTGCACGCTCGCTACCTGGCGTTCGCCCACCCCGCGGACGGCCGTCGCATCGAGATCACCAGCCCATATCCGGCCGACCTCCAACACGCGCTCGACGTGCTGCGTCACCACGAGTCGTGACCGAGGAGTCGGTCGCCGAATCCCGCCGCCGCTCCGGCGTGCTGGCCGGCGTCGCGGCCTACGTCTGGTGGGGTCTCTGCCCCGGCTTCTTCCCTCTCTTGCTGCCTGCCGGCTCGTTGGAGGTGTTGGCGCACCGCATCGTGTGGAGCGCGCTGAGCCTGTTCCTGGTGCTCGTCGTGGCCCGCCGCCTCGGGGACCTGAGGAGGCTCACCGGCCGCACCTGGTTGCTGCTACTGGCGGCGTCGGTGCTGATCTCGATCAATTGGGGCATCTACATCTGGGCCGCGACCAACGGCCACGTCGTCGATGCGGCGTTGGGCTACTTCATCAACCCCCTGGTCACGGTGGCGCTCGGCGTGCTCGTCTTTCGGGAGCGCATCGGACGGTGGCAGCTGATCGCCCTGGCCCTCGCCGTGGTCGCCGTGGTGGTGCTGACCGCCGAGGTCGGCGCACCGCCGTACGTCGCCGCCGGACTTGCCGTCACCTTCGCCCTGTATGGCCTGGTCAAAAAGGTGGTGGTGGCGGACCCGCGGGTCAGCGTCGCCGTCGAGACGTTCCTCGCATTGCCGTTGGCGGGCGGTTACCTGATCACCCTCCAGGCGCTGGGTCAGGGCCACTTCGTCGGGTACGGAACCGGACACACCGTCCTGCTGTTGTTGGCCGGTCCCGTGACCGCCGTGCCGCTGCTGCTCTTCGCCGCCGGAGCGCAGCGGTTGCCGCTGATCACCATGGGACTGTTGTTCTATCTGAATCCCGCGTTGCAGATGGCGTGGGGCGTTCTCGTCGGGCAGGAGCCGATGCCGGTGGGTCGTTGGATCGGCTTCGCGCTGATCTGGGTGGCGCTCGGGGTGATGACCGTCGGCTCGCTCCGCAAGAAGTCGCCACCGTCGATGCGGGGAACTGTCGAAACGACCGCGCCTGAATCGTCATCACGGTGACGAGCTCGATCCGAGCTTGTCCGCGACCCGACTAGAGGACGACACCATGCGTTACTGCCTGCTGATGCACTACGAAGAAGGATCGTCGCTCGGCATGACCGAGGAGGACATGGCGCCGGCCATGGCCGCCTTCGCCGCCTACGCCGACGACCTGTCCGCCGCCGGAGTCCTGATCACCACCGAGGTGCTGGACGTCGTGGCGAGCACGACGACGGTGACGGCTCGCAACGGTGCGCCGGAGATCCAGGACGGCCCGTTCGCCGACACGAAGGAGAAGCTCGGGGGCATCTTCGTGATCGACGTTCCCGACCTGGACGAGGCATTGAAGTGGGCCCAGCGGAATCCGGCGAACGGCTGGGGCTCGGTCGAGATTCGACCGGTCGCGCGGACCTACGCCGCCGACCGAGGGTGGTACAACCCCTGAACGCCGTGCCGTCACCGGTGGCGACGGCCGTCGCGGCGGTCACGCGTGAATCGTACGGTCGGCTGCTGGCGTTGCTGGCCGCCCCGGGGCGCGACATCGGGGCCGCCGAGGACGCCCTCTCCGAGGCCTTCGAGAGGGCCCTGACCCGGTGGGAGGTCGGCGGCGTCCCCGCCAATCCCGAAGCCTGGCTGCTGACGGTGGCGCGCAACCGACTGCGCGACCTATGGAAGTCGTCGGGGTACCGGTTGAGCGCATCGCTCGACGAAAGCCGTTGGGATGCAGAGGATCTCAATGTGTCCGGAGTGTCCGCAATTCCCGATCGACGCCTCGAGCTGATGCTGGTGTGCGCCCATCCCGCCATCGCCCCGTCAGTGCGGACCCCGTTGATGCTGCAGACCGTGCTCGGCGTGGATTCGGCGGCGATCGCCAGGGCGTTCGCCGTCGAACCCGCCGCGATGGCGCAACGCCTGGTGCGGGCGAAGCGGCGGATCCGCGACGCCGGGATCCCGTTCGTGGTGCCTCAGCGCGAAGATCTCGCCGTACGCCTGCCCGCGGTGCTGGAAGCCGTCTACGGCGCCTACGCGATCGACTGGCAACTCGTGCCCGATGGCGCGTTGATCGACTCGCTGTCGGCCGAGGCGTTGCACTTGGCGCTGACCGTTGCTCAATTGTTGCCCGGCGAACCCGAAGCCCTCGGCCTGGCGGCTCTGGTCTGCCTTGCCGAAGCGCGGCGACCCGCGCGCCTGACCGCCGACGGGTGCTTCGTCCCGTTGGCGGAGCAGGACACGACTCAGTGGGACCTGGCGTTGATCGGACGCGGCGAGGAACTGCTGACACGCGCACACCGGCACGGTCGCCCTGGTCGGTTCCAGTACGAGGCGGCCATCCAATCCGCCCACTGCAGCGGCACGTCCGGCGGACCGGTGGATCCCGCCACCGTGCGAATGCTCTACCGGGCATTGGTTTTAGTCGCGCCGACGTTGGGTGCCCGGGTGGCGCTGGCGGCGCTCGACGGCGAGATCGACGGCCCGCTCGCGGGACTCCGCAGCCTGGACGGCGTCGATGCCGAGCGCTTTGCGCCCGCCGTGGTGGTCCGAGCCCGCCTCCTCGCGGCGGCCGGGCGGACGGTCGAGTCCGCAGCGGCGTATCGCGACGCAATCGGCCTGACAACCGATCCGGCGGTCGCCGAGTATCTGACCAAATGTTTGCGGGAGGTTAATATTTGACCAGCTAGCAGCAATGCAATACCGTTTGCCAGCATGGCGCAGTGTGACGATCGGCCGGTGTTGGTCGCCCGTCGACGGGGCCGTCCCGTCAACTCGGATTCGGCGGAGACGCGCAGTCGAATTCTCGCCGCTTCGCGGCAGGTCATCATCGAGCGTGGGTACCAGGCCGCCACCTTCCAGGCCATCTCGGTCGCTGCGGGGCTGAGTCGCCCGACACTGCACTACTACTTCGCATCGCGCGAGGCGATCTACGAGACGCTGGTCGCGGAGTCCAGCGGGTTCATCGCCGAGGTGATCGAGAAGGCGCAGCGGCCGAGCACCCTGGTCGAGCAGTTCGCCGCCCTGGTCGCGGCGATCCACGAAGCCGACTACCGCGATCGCTCCCAGCTCGCGTTCATGGTCAGTGCCCGCCTCGAATCCACCAGGAATCCGGAACTGCGCGCCTACGCGGGCAACGGCCTGCAGGAACTGCTCGTGACGCTCGTCGACGCCGCGCAGGCCCGCGGTGAGCTGTCCAAGGAGACCGCAATCGCTCCCGTCGTCGAAATGCTGCACGCGATGTTGTTGGGCGTCGGTTTCTATGCCGGCTTCGTCGACGACGCCGCTGACATGTGCCTGATCACCAAGCAACTGGAGCGCGTGGTCGCGCACGGTCTAGTCGCCGGGGAAGAGATTCGACCGACTCGCTGCGACACGGACGCCGACACGCCGAGCGCCGTCGGAGGGCAGCAATAGACTGTCGGCCCTATGAGCAAGTCGTTCGTGCACCTGCACAATCACACCGAATACTCGATGCTCGACGGTGCCGCGAAGGTCAAGCCCATGTTCGCCGAGGCGCAGCGGCTGGAGATGCCCGCGATGGGCATGACCGACCACGGAAACATGTTCGGGGCCAGCGAGTTCTACAACGCGGCCACTGACATCGGCATCAAGCCGATCATCGGCGTGGAGGCCTACATCGCGCCCGCCTCGCGGTTCGACACCAAACGCGTGCTGTGGGGTGACCCCAGCCAGAAGTCCGACGACGTCTCCGGTAGCGGTGCGTACACCCACATGACGATGGTCGCGGAGAATGCGACGGGCCTTCGCAACCTGTTCAGGTTGTCCTCGCTCGCCTCATTCGAGGGCCAGCTCGGCAAGTGGTCGCGAATGGACGCCGAGATCATCGCCGAGAACTCCTCGGGCATCATCGCGACCACCGGCTGCCCGTCGGGCGAGGTGCAGACCCGGCTGCGGCTCGGCCACACCCAGGCGGCGCTGGAGTCAGCAGCCAAGTGGCGTGACATCTTCGGACCGGAGAACTACTTCCTCGAACTGATGGACCACGGCATCGAGATCGAGCGGCGGGTGCGCGAAGGCCTGCTCGAGGTGGGCCGCAAACTCGGCATTCCGCCGTTGGCCACCAACGACTGCCACTACGTGACGCGGGAAGCCGCCCACAACCACGAAGCGTTGTTGTGCGTGCAAACGGCCAAGACGTTGACCGACCCCACGCGCTTCAAGTTCGACGGCGACGGCTACTACCTCAAGTCGGCGGCCGACATGCGGAAGATGTGGGACGACGAGGTGCCGGGCGCCTGCGACTCGACGCTGTTGATCGCCGAGCGTGTTCAGTCCTACGCCGATGTGTGGACGCCCCGCGACCGGATGCCCGTGTTCCCCGTCCCCGACGGCCACGATCAGGCGTCGTGGCTGGGACACGAGGTCGCCGCAGGATTGACGCGACGCTTCCCGGCCGGGGTGCCGCAGGAGTACGTCGACCGTGCCGAATACGAGAGCAAGGTCATCTGCGACAAGGGCTACCCGTCGTACTTCCTCATCGTCGCCGACTTGATCAACTACGCGCGCTCGGTCGATATCCGGGTCGGTCCCGGTCGAGGCTCGGCGGCGGGTTCGTTGGTGGCGTGGGCGCTGACCATCACCAACATCGATCCCATCAAGTACGGACTGCTGTTCGAGCGCTTCCTCAACCCAGAGCGCGCGTCGATGCCCGACATCGACATCGACTTCGACGATCGCCGGCGCGGCGAGATGGTGCGCTACGCGGCCGACAAGTGGGGTAGCGACCGGGTGGCTCAGGTCATCACGTTCGGCACCATCAAGACCAAGGCGGCACTGAAGGACTCCGCGCGCGTCCACTACGGTCAGCCCGGCTTCGCGATCGCCGACCGCATCGCCAAGGCTCTGCCACCGCCGATCATGGCCAAGGACATCCCGTTGTCCGGCATCACCGATCCGACGCACGAGCGGTACAAGGAAGCCGCCGAGGTTCGCAGTCTGATCGAGACCGATCGCGAGGTGCAGACGATCTACGAGACCGCGCGAGGTCTCGAAGGTCTGGTGCGCAACGCAGGCGTGCACGCGTGCGCGGTGATCATGAGCAGTGAGCCACTGGTCAACGCGATTCCGCTGTGGAAGCGTGCGCAGGACGGTGCCGTCATCACCGGCTGGGACTACCCGTCGTGCGAGGCCATCGGCCTACTGAAGATGGACTTCCTCGGGCT
>NZ_JAVRQA010000028.1:0-33303 GCF_032161845.1 Mycobacterium sp. | reverse complement strand
CGCACTGGGGCGGTACCCGCAACGGCACGATCGTGCACTGGCCCAAGGGCATCGAGGAGAAGGGCGGCCACCGCAACCAGTTCAGCCACGTCATCGACCTGGCCCCAACGGTTTTGGAGGCAGCCGGTATTCCCGCGCCGACAATCGTCAACGGAGTAATGCAGAGTCCGCTCGAGGGCACCAGCATGGTGTACAGCTTCAACGAGGCTGATGCGCCCGAGCGGCACCAGACGCAGTACTTCGAGATGTTCTGCAACCGCGGCATTTACCACAAGGGCTGGAGCGCGGTCACCAAGCACCGCACGCCATGGGCCATGGGCGGCCAGGTCATGCCTGCCTTCGACGACGACGTCTGGGAGCTCTACGACGGCAACAGTGACTGGACCCAGGCCAATGACTTGTCGAAGGAGAATCCCGAGAAACTGCACGAGCTGCAGCGGCTTTGGCTGATCGAAGCGGTCAAGTACAACGTGCTTCCGCTCGACGACCGGCAGATCGAACGCATCAATCCCACGACTGCAGGCAGACCTTCATTGATCAAGGGCAACAGCCAGTTGCTGTTTGGGAACATGGGCCGACTGTCGGAGAACAGCGTCGTCGACATCAAGAATAAGTCGTTCGCGGTGACGTCCGCGGTGGAGGTCCCAGACGGCGGTGCCGAGGGGGTGATCATCGCCCAGGGCGGCAGGTTCGGCGGATGGAGCCTCTACGCCAAGGACGGTCGCGCCAAGTTCCACTACAACGTGCTCGGCATCACGTCCTTCGACGTCGAGGCGGCCGAGCCCGTCCCCACCGGCACCACGCAGGTGCGCATGGAGTTCGAATACGACGGCGGCGGAATGGGCAAGGGCGGCAACGTGAAGCTCTACTACGACGGCAAGGAGGTCGGCAGCGGTCGCGTCGAGCAGACCCAGGGTATCATCTTCTCCGCCGACGAAACCACGGACGTCGGACGCGAGACCGGCACCACCGTCAGCCCGGACTACACCGCGCACACTAGCAAGTTCACGGGCAAGATCGACTGGGTACGAATCGATCTCGGTGAGGACGCCAAGGACGCCGACCACTACATCGACCCCGATGAACGCTTCCGGGTGGCCATGGCTCGGCAGTAGGTCAGCGAGCCGCTTCGCCGAGTGCGGGCATCAGGGTGGGCAGCACGAATTCCTCGAGCATGCCTCGCTCGTCGGCTTCGTCCCGCCCGGGAAACACCAAGAGCGAGACCATCACGCGCACTAGCCAGCGCGCCCGCCGCTCGACGTCGTCGACACCGAGCGCACCGAGATACGCCTCGGTGCGCGCCTGGATCACCTCGGAGCGGTCGGCCATGTCGCCGCCGATCGGTCGCTTGTCCGGGGCGAACCATGATGACAGGGCCGGACTTTCGCGAACTCGATGGAGCGAGGCGAGGATGCCGTCGACCAATCGCTCGCCCGGTGCCTTGGCGTCGGTGTCCAGCGCAGCCAACTCTCGGAACACCCGCTGGGCCTCGCGGTGGACGTACCCGGTGTAGAGCGCGTCGCGGTTCTCGAAGTAGCGATACAGCGTGGCACGGGAGCATCCGGAGGCCTTGGCGATGTCGTTCATGCCGACACTCGCGGGATCGTGGCGGGTGAAGAGCTGTTCGGCGGCGTCGAGAATCTTCTCGGCTGCGACGTCGCCTCGGCTGGCAGCCAGCCAGTCACCCATCACTTGACCGTGAACGGCACTGACAGCGGACGCCGCACGTAACTGCCGCCAGCCCAGACGATTCCGTCCTCGTCGACTTCGAAGTCGGGGATCCGCGTCACGAGCTCCTCGAGCGCCACGCGCGACTGCATGCGGGCGGCGGCCGCGCCGAGGCAGTGGTGAGCCCCGTGACTGAACGTCAGGATGTTTCGCGGCTTGCGCATCACGTCGAGTTCGCCGGCGTCGTCGCCGTATTGGCGTGCGTCACGGTTGCCCGAGCCGTAGAGGAGCATCGCGCGCCGCCCTGCGGGAATGGTGGTGTCGCCGATCGTCACGTCCCGCGTCACCGTGCGCCCCAGCATCTGCACGGGACAGGTGAGCCGCAGAAACTCGTCGACGGAATCGCCGATCAGATCGGCATTCTCGGCGAGCAGCTTGCGTTGGTCGGGCCGCTGGTGCAGTAATTGCACCGAGCCGCCGAGCATGCCGGTCGTGGTGTCGTTGCCGCCGGTCACCATCGTGAAGGTGAAGGCGAGAATCGACAGCACGCCTGCGATGTCGCCGTCGGCGCCGACTCCGGCCGCCACCAGGTGCGAGACGGTGTCGTCCTCGGGATCGACGCGTCGGCGTTCGATCAGCGCGGTGAAGTACGCCATCATTCCGCCAAGCGCATCGCCGAGCGTTTCCAGTGCGCCGCCGATCCCGCCTTCGGCGGTGTTGGCGGCGACGATCGCGTCGGTCCACCCGTCGAACTGGTCGCGATCCGCCTCGGGCACGCCGAGGTAGTGGGCCACCACCATCGACGGCAGCGGCTTGAACAGTTCGGCGACGATGTCGCCGCCACCGTTGGCGCGCAACCCCTCGATGCGCTCGACGACGTACTCGCGGACCTTTGGTTCGACGGCCTCCACCTGCCGCGGTGTGAATCCGCGGGAGACCAGCTTGCGGAACTCGGTGTGCACCGGCGGGTCCTGCATGACCATCGGCGGGTTGTCCGCCAGGCCGATCAGCTCCAGTTCGCCGTAGTTGACCGTGAGCCCCTGCGCGGACGAGAACGTCTCGTGATCGCGGGCTGCGGTGAAGATGTCGGCGTGCCGGGACAGCACGTAGTAGTCGTGGTCCGGATTGTCGTCGGGGATGACGTGGTGCACCGGATCGTGATCGCGCAGCGCCCGGTACATCGGCCACGGGTTGGTCCACGTGGTCGGGGTGGCCAGCTGAAACTGCGCCGGGGTGCCGTGAGACAAAGTAGCCGTCATGTCTTATGAATACGACACAAGGGTGCAGTTGTCAACCATTAGGGCGTTGACGTGGCGAATCGACGCCTCCCTAGATGGCAGCGCCCGGGTTGAGGATGTCGTCCGGGTCGAGTGCCTTCTTGATGCGACGATTCAGCTCCATCGCCTCCGGACCCAGATAGCCCGCGAGCCACGGGCGCTTGAGCCTGCCGACACCGTGCTCGCCGGTGATGGTGCCGCCCAGTCCGACAGCCAGGTCCATGATCTCACCGAAGGCGGTCTGCGCACGGGCGACCTCATCGGGATTCGACGGGTCGAACACGATCAACGGATGGGTGTTGCCGTCGCCGGCGTGGGCGATCACCGAGATCATCAGCCCGTGCCGCTCGGCCAGCTTCTCGACCCCTGCCACCAGATCGGCCAACGCGGGCAACGGCACACCGACGTCCTCCAGCAGCAGCGACCCCTTCGCCTCGACGGCCGGGATCGCGAAGCGCCGCGCCGCCACGAAGGCCTCGCCCTCATCGGGATCGGAGGTCGAATACACCTCCGTCGCACCGGCATCGGTGAACACCTGCGCCATGTACTCGGCATCCTGTGCGCCCGCGGGACCCCGATCGTCGGACGCGGCCACCATCATCGCGGCGGCCTTGCGGTCCAAGCCCATCTTCAGCTTGTCCTCGACCGCGTTGATCGCGACGGAGTCCATGAACTCCAGCATCGACGGCCGGATCTTGCCGGTAATGGTGACGACGGCGTCGGCGGCCGCCGCGACGTCGTCGAACGATGCGACGACGGTGCAACCCCGATGCTGGGTGGGCAGCAGCTTGAGCGTCACCTCGGTCACGATGCCGAGCGTCCCCTCGCTGCCCACGAACAGCTTCACCAGGCTCAGTCCCGCAACGTCCTTCAACCGGGGCCCACCCAGTCGCACGGCGGTGCCGTCGGCGAGCACGACCTGTAGACCAAGGACGTAATCGGTTGTCACGCCATACTTCACGCAACACAGGCCACCCGCGTTGGTGGCGACATTGCCGCCGATGCTGCAGATCTCGAACGACGACGGATCGGGTGGATACCAGAGGCCGTACTCGGCGACGGCCTTCTTGACCTCGGAGTTGAACAGGCCCGGCTGGGTGACGGCCGTCCGGGTCACGGGGTCGACGCTGATGTCGCGCATGCGTTCGGTCGTCAACACGATGCCGCCGTCGAGTGCGGTCGCGCCGCCCGAGAGGCCGGTGCCTGCGCCGCGTGGCACGACGGCGATGTGATGCGCGGTCGCCCACCGCATCACGGCCTGCACCTCTTCGGTGCGGCGTGGTCGGACGACGGCCATGGCGGTGCCCGCGCCCGGGTCGGCGGCGCGGTCCTGGCGGTAGGACGCAACGATGTCGGGGTCGGTGACGACGGTGCCCTCTGGCAGTTCGGCGATCAGTTCAGCCAGCATGTCTGCGCTCACGCGTCGATGCTACGAGGGTCACGGCACCATCCACGACAACACCGGCGAGGCCTGAAGCGCCGACAACCCGCACAGCACCACGAGGAAGCCCAGACTCCAGAGGACCACCCGGCGGAAGATCTCACCTTCCTTGCCGTGGAGGCCTACCGCGGCGGCGGCGATGGCCAGGTTCTGCGGAGAGATCATCTTGCCGAGCACGCCGCCGGAACTGTTCGAGGCGGCCATCAGGATGTCGGACAGGCCAGCTTGATTTGCGGCGGTCACCTGGAGCGCGCCGAACAGCGAGTTGGACGAGGTGTCCGAGCCAGTGACCGCGACGCCGAGCCAGCCGAGGATGGGGGACAGCAGCGCGAACGCCGCGCCGGCGCCCGCCATCCAGGTGCCGAGGGTGATGGTCTGGCCGGACACGTTCATCACGAACGCCAGCGCCAGCACGGTCATGACCGTGAGGATCGCCCACCGAAGCTGGTGCAGCGTCGCGCCGTAGGCCCTGACCGCCCGCGGCACGGAGAGGCGCAGCGCGACCATCGTGAGGACGCCTGCCACCAGCATCTGGGTGCCGGGCGTGGTCAGCAGGTTGAGGGTGAACTTGCCGAGGCTCAGTGGATCGCCGTCGGCGTCGACGACGTTGATGCCGGGCCAGTTGAACGTGATCGTCGCCTTGTCCAAGAGCTTCTTCACCGCGCCGATCTGGCAGACGACGAACACGGCGATGATGATTCCGTAGGGCGCGTACGCCTTGACCACGTCGGCTCTGGAGTCCACGGTGTCGTCGCGATGATCGTGCGCGACGACAGCGCGCTCGGCGAAGTCCTGGTCGGGTTCGTCGGCCGCTCCTTCTCGTCCCCCGGTTGCCGCCGAACCCGCGACGACGGCAGGTGCCGGATGAGTGGTCCGGGCGGGACGCCAGATCCGCACCATGGCGACGACGGCGGCCGCCGACAGCAATGAAGCCACCACGTCGGCCAGTG
Organism: Mycobacterium sp.; assembly: GCF_032161845.1. GTDB lineage: Bacteria > Actinomycetota > Actinomycetes > Mycobacteriales > Mycobacteriaceae > Mycobacterium. The sequence goes on along the minus strand of NZ_JAVRQA010000028.1, from coordinate 27,967 downwards.
GGACGGACAAGAAGTTCGAGGTGGCGTACTGCGCGACCGCGAAGACGATGCCGCAGACCACGGCGACTCGCCACGTCTCACGGATGCCACGCCGACCGTCCACGATCGCCACCAGGGCAAGGGGCACGAACAGTGCCAGCAACGGCGTTTGGCGGCCGATCATCGCTCCGAGCGTGTCGGCGGGTAGTTCGGTGACCCTGCCGAGCGTGATGATCGGAGTGGCCATCGCCCCGAATGCGACGGGGGCCGTGTTCGCCACCAGTGCGAGCACGGCGGCCTTCATCGGTTGGAATCCCAAGGCCATCAACATCACCGACGTCACCGCGACCGGCGTGCCGAATCCGGCGAGCGCCTCCATCAGCGCGCCGAACGAGAACGCGATGATGATCGCCTGAACGCGTTGGTCGTCGCTGACACTGGCAAATGAGCGCCGCAGGACGTCGAAATGACCTGTCTCCACGGTCATCTGGTACACCCAAATGGCGTTGATCACGATCCACAGGATGGGGAAGAAGCCGAACGCCGCGCCTTCGGTGCCTGCCAGCATGGCCTGTCCGACGGGCATGCCGTAGATGACGATGGCGATGACGAGCGAGACGGCCAGCGAGATCAGCGAAGCCACCCACGCCGTCATCTTGAGTGCGCCGAGCAGCACGAAGAGCAACAGCAACGGAATGGCCGCCACCAGTGCGCTCCACGCGAGTGAGTCGGCGATCGGGTCGAGAACTTGCTGATACACGGCTGACCTCGATTGTGGTGTCCATCACATTTTTCACGGGCTTACCCGCATTCAGGTCATTCGTAAACGCCGACGCAGTCAGGCCACGGCGGGGCCGGGGTCGTGATCCAGATGGCGAAGGGCGGGCATGAAGATCGCCACCACGCCGAGCAGGAGCATCGGAAGCGACAGCGCGAGGAACGTGGCGTGCAACCCTGCCGTGTCGGCGAGTGGTCCTGCGACGATCAGCCCGAGGGGGCCCGCCGCGTAGGCGAGTGACCCCATCACGCCGACCACCCTGCCGCGCAGGTGGGTGGGCGCTCGGGTCTGCATGACGTAGTTGTAGATCGGGGCCATCGGCCCGTAGACGAGGCCGACGATCGCACACAGCACCAGGATCACCGGCAACGGTGGCAGGAACGCGATGACCGTCATCGCGACGCCGAGCACCAGAACCGCGACGAGCATGATCGTCCGCCGATTCGCGTACTTCGAGAGCACGGCGTAGCCAAGCGCCCCGATCAGGCCGCCGACGCTCAATGCCACCAGCACCCAGCCGAGTTGCGCCGGCTCGTTGCGGTCGGTGAAGTACTTCGGGAACAGCACGCTCTCCATCGGCATGTACAACCCCGTTGCGGCCAGGTCCACGATGGCCAGCGTGCGAAGCACCGGCGTGTTCCAGACGAACTTGAGGCCCTCGACGATGCCCGCCCACACCTGCGGCAGGTGTTCACGATTCGGGGTGCCCGCGCCTTCGAGACGCAGCACGGCCACGGCCGAGATGGAGAGCAGGAACGCGCCAGCGGTCACCCACATGGTGTCGATGCCGCCCAGGGTGGCGATCAGCAGACCACCGATGCCGGGCCCGACGATGTAGGCGAGGTTGAACACCGCCTCGTACACGCTGTTGGCGCGATCGAGCGTCCATTCGGCCTGGGCCGCTGCCTCGGGGAGCATCGTCTCGCGCGCCGTCATCCCCGCCGGGTCGAAGAAGGCGCCGAGCGCTGCCAGTCCGGCGAGCACCGCGACGTTGATGGCCCCGACGCCGAAGGTGAGCGCGATGACGGGCACCGCGGCCACCGCAAGGGCAGACAGTCCGTCGGAGATCATCGACACCCACCTGCGGCCCAGATAGTCGACCGCCGCACCTGCGATCAGGGTGGCCACCAGCAACGGCAACGTCCCTGCCATCGCCACGATCGACGCGTCGAGCGCAGACCCGTTGTGCTGCAACACTAGCCATGGGAACGCGACGATCGAGATGCCGTTGCCTGCGCCAGCGGTCAACGCCGCGAGGAAGATCAGGAACAGTGGGCCGCGCTTCTTGGTGTCCATGAGTTATCGCGGCTGAATCTAACAGCGCCCCAGCCCGGTCCGCGAACGTTTTACCTGCACGTGCACAGTGGAGGGGTGAGACTGGCGCATCCACGGACGGGCGAGCCCTTCGATTCGCCGGTGCCCGCCGGGAGCGGCTGGCCGGGGGATCCCGCACGGTCGGACACGGCGGTGGCCACCACCGCCGCGCGGGTGCGGACGATGGCCAAGCGCGCCCCTTCGATCGAGGATCTCGACGCCGAGGTCAGCGTGTGCCGCGCTTGCCCGCGACTGGTCGAGTGGCGCGAGAAGGTGGCCGTCGAGAAGCGCCGGTCCTACCTCGACGAGCCCTACTGGGGCCGACCGGTACCCGGCTTCGGGTCGGCCACGCCGCCAATCCTGATCGTGGGTCTGGCGCCCGCCGCGCACGGGGCAAATCGGACCGGTCGGGTGTTCACCGGTGACCGCAGCGGCGACTTCCTGTTCGCCGCGCTTCACCGCGCGGGCCTGGCGAGTTCGGCGCTGACCGTCGATGCCGCGGATGGCTTGACGCTCAACGACACTCGCGTGGTGGCGCCGGTCCGGTGTGCGCCACCGGACAACGCGCCGACGCCTGCGGAACGGGCGACCTGTGCGCCGTGGCTGGATGCCGAGTGGCGGCTGGTCGGCCCCGGTGTGCGGGCGATCGTCGCGCTCGGCGGGTTCGCCTGGAAGGTGGCGCTGGACATGGTGCGTGCCGGCGGCGGCACCATCGGTAGACCGTTGCCGAAGTTCGGCCACCTCGCGGTCGCGATGTTGGGGGACGTCTCGCTGATCGGCTGCTACCACCCGAGCCAGCAGAACACCTTCACCGGACGGCTCACCCCGGCGATGCTCGACGACGTCTTCGCCACCGCCAAAACCCTCGCGATTCGTGCGCGCTAACCGTCGCTCAGCGCACGAATCGTAGAGGTGGGGAACGTTCGGGGCGGCTCAGCGGTTGAATGCAACGTGCGACTTTCGGTACTCGACCTTCTCCCGGTCCGCAGCGACCAGACCACCTCGGACGCGCTCGCGGCGACGGTAAACCTCGCCAAGACCGCCGACGAGCTGGGCTATACGCGTTTCTGGGTGGCCGAACACCACAACATGCCCGCGGTGGCCGCGACCAGCCCGCCGGTGGTGATCGCCTACCTCGCCGCCCAGACCACGCAACTCCGACTGGGCTCCGGCGGCGTGATGCTGCCCAACCACGCCCCGCTCGCGGTTGCCGAGCAGTTCGCGCTTCTGGAAGCCGCGGCCCCCGGCCGCATCGACCTCGGCCTCGGACGCGCGCCGGGTTCGGACCCGGTCACGTCGATGGCCCTGCGCGGGGCCGCTGGTCGCGACGATTCGGACATCGAGAACTTTCCGCAATACCTGGACGACGTCGCCGCGCTGATGAGCACCACCGGCGTGAAGGTGTCGCTGCGCGGTCGAAGCCTGCTCGATCGGGACTACATCCTCAAGGCGACGCCCGCGGCGGCCAGCGAACCACGGCTTTGGCTGCTCGGCTCGTCGTTGTACTCAGCGCACCTCGCGGCCGCAAAGGGCCTGCCCTACGTTTTCGCCCATCACTTCTCGGGTCAGGGCACCGAGGAGGCGCTCGCGACCTACCGTTCGGAGTTCCGCCCGAGTGACCTCGCCGCCGAGCCAACCACGTTCATGACGGTCAACGCCTCCGTCGCGCCCACCCGCGACGAGGCCATGGATCTGATGCTGCCCAACCTGCACATGATGGCGTTCCTGCGCACGGGTCAGCCCTTGCGCGCCCTGGACCTGATCGAGGATGCAAGGCTCGTCGAGCTCAGTCACCAGCAGCAGGCAGTCGTCGCCTCTGGTCTGGAACGGGCCATCGTCGGCTCACCGACCGAGGCAGCCGACCAGGTTCGCGCGCTCGCCGAGCACTTCGGCGTCGACGAAGTGATGGTCAACCCAGTTGGGTCGGCCTTCAGGGGCGTCGACCCCCGAACCGCCCCTGCCCGCGATCAGACGCTGCAACTCCTGGCCAGCGAGTTGTTCTAAGGCGTCAGCGCGATGATCGGAATCGGTCGCGTCGTGCGCTTCTGATACCCGTCGTAGCGGTTGGAGTTGTTGTCGTTCACCAGTTTCCAGAGCCGCGAATAGTCCGGGTCGTCGGCGCCGATGATCCTCGCGGTGGCGGGCATCCGCTTGGGTCCGACGTTGATCTCGACCTTCGGGTTGGCCTTCAGGTTGAAGTACCAACCTGGCGCCTTGGGGTCACCGCCCTTGGACGCGACGACGTGGTACGACCCGCCGTCCTTCGCGTAGCTCAGCGAGTTGGTGCGGGCGGTGCCCGTCTTCGCCCCCACGGTGTGCAGCAGCAGGATGGGCGCCTGGCCGGGCATCTTGTGCCCGATCCGGCCGTTGGTCTTCCGATAGATCGCATCGTGCACTTTCAGCAGCGGCAGACCGAGGTACCGCTCCCACACGGGCATGTTGCTCATGAACGCCAGTCTGTCACCCGCGGCCCGCGGGCGGCCACCAGCTATGCGCCGAGGTCGGCCAATGCGTCGCGCAGGATGCGCGCCGTCGTGTCGCGGTCGGGGTCGCGACGCACGATGAGGCCCTTGGCGAACGACAGCTTGTCGCCGGATTTGCGTGGCGCTACGTGCAGGTGGATGTGAAAGACGCTCTGGAAGGCGGCCTTTCCGTCATTGACGACGACGTTGTTGCCGTCGGCGTGCAACTCCGAGGCGCGAGCGGCCTTGGCGATCCGCTGGCCGATGCGCATCAAGCCGGCCACCGTGTCCGGCGGCGTATCGGTCAGGTCGACGGTGTGCACCTTCGGGATGACGAGCACGTGGCCACGGACGATCGGCCTGATGTCGAGGATGGCGAGGTAGTCGTCGTCCTCGTGGATGCGGATGGCCGGCGCGTCACCGGCGACGATGGCACAGAACACGCATGACATGAGCCAACCGTAGTAGCCCGCTCACACGTTCTGGCCGGCCCACTCGGCGAGTCGCCGCTCACGCTCGTCGGCGTCGACGTCCTCGACCCGCGTCATCACCGCCCAGCGCTGCCCGAACGGGTCGACGATCGAGGCGAACCGGTCCCCGGTGACGAACGTCTGCGCTGGCTCTCTGATGGTGGCGCCCGCCTCTTGCGCACGGATTGCGACGGCGTCGACGTCGGAGCAGTACAGCACCATCGAGTGGGTGACGGAGTCCTTGGGCTCGACCGCCTCGAGCTGGTAATCGGCGTTGGGGTCGGACAATTGGAGCCGGCCATTCCCGAAGTCGAGCTCGGCGTGTGCGATCGATCCGTCGGACGCCGCCATCTGCTCGACCAACGTCGCGCCGAATACCGCGATATAGAAGTCGATGGCCTTCGCGGCGCCGTCGACGACCAGGAATGGGGTCAGGCTGGTGTAGCCCTGCGGAATTGAGTTCGCGGTCATGTCGTCCAGTTTCGTAGGGTTGATGGAATGGACGCTTGGAAAAACGCGTCACCCGCGCAACCGGAGCTCGGCGTGGTGGGCCGCGCCCACACGGCATCGGTGTTTCACATCGACCGTTGGCCGCCATCCGAAGCCGCCGCACACTGGATCGAACACTTCTGGTCGGTCGACTGGGATCTGACGGGACGAGCACCGTTCGAGAGTGCCGTCATCACCTTTCCGGTGATGCACGTGACTCACGAGTGGGGCACCGATCTTGCCCGCCATGGCCATCCGCTGCCCAACACGCTGATCCACGGTGTCGTCGAGAAGGTCTTCACCACAACACTCTCGAACCGGGGGTCAGTGGTCGGCGCGCGCTTCCGGCCGGGTGCATTCGCCGCCCGCTTCGGTCGAGACGCTGGATCACTCACTGGAACCACCGTGCCCATCGGCGACGAATTGTTCGGTGCCCCATTGATTCTCGACGACGACATCACTGCTGCGGGGAACCAACTCGATGATGCCGTCGCCGATCACGACGCCGAGCCCGACCCCGCCTACGTCGCGTTGACGGCGCTGCTCGACCGCATCCGTGACGACGATCGGCTCCATCGCGTCGAGCAGGTCATGAACGTCTCGCCGTGGAGCGCGCGGACCACGCAGCGGGTGTTCCGTCGCTACGTCGGCGTTCCGGTGAAGTGGGTGCTGTGTCGCTATCGGCTTCAGCACGCAGCGCTGGAGATCGAGACGGATTCATCGGTCGACTTCGCCGACCTCGCCGTGCGGCTTGGCTGGTACGACCAGGCGCACTTCATCAACGACTTCCGCACCATGCTGGGATGTACCCCCGGCGAATACGCCGCGAGGCACGGCTAGCGCTTGCGCGAAGAGCAGGATGCGGCGATGAGCGCTTGCGCGAAGAGCAGAATGCACTGTGTGGACCCTCGCGATCTTGCCTTCACCGGTGCCGCCGAGCAGGCGCGTCTGCTCGCCGCAGGCACCATCACCGCGCCAGCCTTGCTCGACGTCTACCTCGACAGAATCGGTCGACTCGACCCTGAATTGCGTTCGTACCGGGTGGTTCTCGTTGACTCCGCACGCAGGGAGGCCGCTGCCGCGCAGGACCGGATCGACGCGGGGGAGCGGTCACCGCTACTCGGCGTCCCGGTCGCGATCAAGGACGACACCGACGTCGAAGGCGAGGTCACCACCTACGGCAGCAGCGCCAACGGCCCGGCCCGCACCAACGACTCCGAGATGGTGCGGCGGCTGCGCGAGGCAGGTGCCGTCATCATCGGCAAGACCTCGGTACCGGAACTGATGATCTGGCCATTCACCGAGACCCTGACGTTCGGCGCCACCCGCAATCCGTGGCACACCGACTTCGCGCCCGGTGGCAGCAGCGGTGGCAGCGGAGCGGCGATGGCCGCCGGCCTGGCCGCGCTGGCCTCTGGGTCCGACGGCATGGGCTCGATCCGGATTCCGGCGACGTGGGGCGGTCTGTTCGGGATCAAGCCACAGCGCGACCGGGTCTCGCTCGCTCCGCACGACGGCGCGTGGTGCGGGTTGAGCGTCAACGGCCCGATCGCCAGGACCGTCGAGGACGCCGCGCTGTTCCTCGACGTCACCTCTGCACTGCCGGGACCAGATGAGGGTTTCGTGGCGGCGGCGAAGCGGGCACCGGGACGACTGCGGATCGCGTTGACCACCAAGATTCCGCCGCCGCTGACCGCGAGGGTCGGAAGGGCGCAGCGGGCCGCGGTCGACGAGGCGGGCGCGCTCCTGCGCGAACTAGGGCACGTGGTGATCGAGCGTGACCCCGACTATCCGCCGAGTGCCGTTTACGCCCAAGCGCTTCCGCGTTATTTCCGAGGCGTCCATGACGATGCGAAGGCGCTGCCGCGGCCTGAGCGACTCGATCGGCGCACTCGCGTGTTCGCGAGGATCGGCGGGCTGGTGTCGGAACGGCGATTGGCGTCGATGCGTGCCGCCGAGGCCGACGTCACGGCCCGCGTCACGACGATCTTCGACGACGTGGACGTGGTCATCACGCCGGGTACTGCCACCGGACCGTCACGCGTCGGCGCCTATCAACGCCGCGGCGCGATCTCAACGCTCGCCTTGGTCGCCGCGCGGGTGCCGTTCCAAGCCATCTTCAACGTGACGGGCCAACCCGCCGCGGTGGTGCCGTGGGGTCTCGACGGACACGGCATTCCGACGTCGATTCAGTTGGTGGGCAGGCCCTTCGACGAGGCGACACTGCTGTCACTTGCTGCGCAGATCGAGTCGGCGCGACCGTGGGCGCAGCGCCGACCGCCGATGAGCTAGTGGCTCAGTTCCTCGTCATGGCGGGCTGGGTCGGCAACACGTGCACGGCGTCGCCGCCCGTCTCGGCCCCATCGTCGAACAGGGCGAGGACGTCATCGGGCACAGGCGAAAGATCCGCCGCCGAGACGAAGTCGCGGATCGACGAGCCGGTGCTGCGCCCATCGACGTTGCGGGCGCCAAGTCCGGCCCGGATGTCGCCGACGTCGACCGTCCTGAAGTCGATCGAGAACCGGGTTCGGCCGCTGTTGTTCGGAACGCATGCGTGCAGGTGGTGGCCGGAGAATTGCAGCATGCCGCCGACGGGGGTGACGAAGACGCTGGCCGAGAACGGATTCACCGTCTCGGTCGGGCCGGGCAGGGGCTGCGATTCGGCAGGGTGCCTGGCGTGCCACTGGTAGTAGTCGAAGTCGGCAGAGTCGTTGGCGATCGCCTGGTTGAAGTACTCGGTGTGAAATGCCATCGCGTTGTCGTCGGTGACGTCGTACACCGGCATCCAGTGGTTGAGCTGCGCCAGCGGAGCCGACGACCACGTGTCACGATGCGGATGCCAGTTGTGGGCGATCCCCGCCGCGAGGTAGTCATCACTGGTGGACGTGCGGAGCCGGGGCACGTCGAAGTAGGTCGTCTTGGGATCGCAGCCGCGATCGAGGAGCAGTTGCTGGACGAAGCGCGTCGACTCGGGATGGTGAAGGAACCGGGGCTTGAGCACGTTCATGATCGCCGCGTGGTCGGCGGCGGGAAGGTCGAACTGGGCCAATTCGGGGTCGCGCCCGCCGAAGGCTTCGCCTATCAACTCTCTAGCAAACATCGCGAAGGCGGTGGAGGTGCGTGAGGGGGACGTGATGTTGATCGCGCCACCGTACATCTGGGCGCGCGGAATCAAGCCGCTAACTGGCTGGTCAACATGGATAGCGACGGTCATGGCCCGATGCCCCCGATCCGTGGCGGGAAGTTAGCTGAGAGTTATGCGTGATGGCAAACTTCAGCGTAGTCGCCCAGTCGGGGTGCTGCAGACATTTGTGGCACGTGTGGCGTTGAGTGAGCAGTGGGAATCGGCCGCTAACCGACCTCGCGCCACCTGATCAGCTTGTCGGCGAACGACATCGGCAACGCCCCGCTGCTCGACGGCAACCGCACGGTGGGCAGCTCGGTTTCGACGTGCCGCTCGAACAGTTCGAGTGCCGTCAGCCCGTTGACGAAGATCCGCCGGATGCCCTGGTGCCGACTCAACAGCGCCCGGAAGTCGTTGACCACCAGCGTGTTTCGGTCGATCTTGGCGTCCATGCTGCCCGCTCTGCGGCAACTGTGTATGACGTCCCACAGGGCAACGCCGTGGCTGGTCACCGCGTCGATCCGCAGCGGATACGGCAGGTCGGCGTCAAAGCCGAATACCGCTGCCAGCAGCGGCCAGAACTGGTTGCGCCGGTTCGCGTAGTACTCGCCTGCGACGAGCGACCGCTCGCTGGGAAACGAGCCGAGGAGCAGCACGCGCGCGCCGTCGTCGATGACGGGTGGCAGGCCTTCTCGCATCGGTTCGGTCATCGATGCGAATACTCCCAGAGAATGCGGACGAATCAGATCATTGCTGGTCGCCGCGCCGCCCGAGTGTGGTCACCGGGGTCGCGCCGGGGCGGGTCCACTGGGGCACCGGTCGGCTGGTGGGCCCCCAGGTGGCGTTGCCGTTCGCGTCTGCACACCAGGACCAGCAAGAGTGCTGGCCCTCTGGCCAACCGTCGGGGTTGTCCTCCCACGCCTCGCCGCGGCCGTAGGGCGTCATATCCAGCAGGCCCATGGATGCGTTGACCGCTTCATTGCCGCGAGCGGTCGTCGAGTAGGTGAGGAACGTGCGGTCGCCGTCGCGCAGGTACGAGGTGATCGAACCCATGTGGTCGCCGATCGGGGCGTCCGCGTCGCGCACCGAGTACCAGGGTTCCGTGTACCCCATGAACTCGACGTAGGGCGCCACCTCGTCCCAGACGCCCTCGGTCAGGACGGCGTAGGAGACGCCGCGGGCGTTGAGGTAGACGGCGTCCTTCACATGCCAGGCCGTGGTGGTGCAACCCCCGCACTGCCCTTGATGCGGTGCGCCGTCATGCCACATGTGCTTGTAGACGACGAGTTCGTCGCGGCCGTCGAACAGGTCGAGAAACGGGACGGGGCCGTTGCTCCCGACGACCTGGACGGTGCCGTCGAACTCGACCATCGGCAGCCGACGGCGGGCCGCCGCGATGGCGTCACCTTCGCGGGTGTGGCCCTTCTCGCGGACCAGAAGCGCGTCGCGGGCGGCCTGCCACTCCGCCATCTCGACGATGGGTGGGCGGCCGGTCTTGCCGTTGGGCGTGGTCGTCATGGTGTTCTCCTCAATGCGAACGGTCACCGGTACAGACGCGCAAATCGACCGGAACTCATCGTCGTCGGACCGTCGGTTACGTTGACCCGGTGGCAGAAGAGTCGGACACATCAGAAGACCCCGAAGTATCCGACCTACTCGACGGCCTGACGGGCAAGGCGCGCGCCGAACGGGCCGACCTCATCGAGTGGCTGTTTTCGAGGGGTTTCACTAGAGAGCAGATCGGCGAGTCGTTCGCGCCGATGCTCCTGGCTACGCGCCGTGCCATGGGGGACGACGGGACCCTGGTATCGGCACGTCAGATCAGCGAGCACACGGGCCTGGATCTCGAACTACTGGAACGCATGATGCGTGCGGTCGGGCTGCCCAGGGTGGACGATCCCGATGCCGTGGTCTTCCCGAAGTCCGTTGGGGAGGCCTTCGGCAGTGCACAGAAGTTCCTCGACCTGGGGATCACCCCGGATCAGGTCGTGCTCGTCCTCCAGGTGCTGGCCGAAGGGCTGACGCGGGCTGCTGACGTGATGCGCTACACCGCTTTGGCTGCCGTGCTGAAACCCGGTGCCACGGAACTGGACACGGCCAAGGCGTCCGAGGCGCTGGTCGAGCAGGTCGCACCGATGCTTGGCCCGATGATCGAAGACACGCTGCGGCTGCAGTTGATGCGCGTCATGGAGACCGAGGCGGTGACCAGCACCGAACGGGCCGACGGAATACCTCTGCCCGGCGCGCGCCTCGTCACGATCGCGTTCGCCGATCTCGTCGGGTTCACCCGGCTCGGCGAGATCGTCCCGCCCGAGGATCTCGAGAAACTGGCGCACCGGCTGGCCGACCTGGCGCGCGAGGTCGCGGTGCCCCCGGTGCGCTACGTCAAGAGCATCGGCGACGAGGTGATGTTGGTCAGCAGCGATCCCGCCGCAATGCTCGATGCCGTCCTGGATCTGTTGGACGCCACCGAGGTCGACGAGGACTTCCCCCGATTGAGGGTGGGCCTCGCGACCGGCATGGCCGTCAGCCGGGCGGGCGATTGGTTCGGCAACTCGGTCAATCTGGCCAGCCGCGTCACCGGAGCGGCCCGGCCTGGCGCCATCCTGGTCGCGGAGTCCACTCACGATGCGATCGGCGACGTCGATCGGGTCAACTGGTCGTTCGCGGGTGCCCGACGCCTCAAGAACATCAAGGACGAGGTCAAGCTGTTCCGGGCCCGCCGGGCGGATCCCGCCGAGAGCTGAATCCCTCAGTCGACGGGCTGAGTCCCTCAGTCGACGGGCGACGCCACGAACGAGGTCGCCAGCGACTTCTTGTCGACCTTCTCGCCGGCCAGGGTCGGCAGCGCCTCGGCGCGGATCTCCCAACGCGTCGGAATCGCGAAGTACGACAGCACGCCCGCGAGGTGGCCCGCGAGCTCCTCCGCGGTCGGCGGTTCGGCGCCGGCCTGGTGCACCACTACCGCCACCAGTTCTTCGCCGAGGTCGGGATGCGGGATGCCGAGTGCAGCCACCTCGACGACGGCGGGATGGCTGGCGATCGCAGCTTCGACGTGCGGGCAGGCGATGTTTTCGCCCCCGCGGATGACGACGTCCTTGCTGCGGCCGTCGATGAACAGATAGCCGTCCTCGGTGAGATGGCCGAGGTCGCCAGAATGCAGCCAGCCGTCGGCGTCGACGGTCTCGGCGTTGATGGTGGGGTCGACGCCGACGTAGCCGTTCATCACCGTCGGGGAGCGGGCCAGCACCTCGCCGATGCCGTCTGCGTCGGGATCGGCGATCCGGATTTCGACGACGGGGTACGGCCGGCCCACGGTTCCTGGCGCGACGGCAAGGTCGCGGGCATCGGCGACGGTGAGGAACCCGCCTGCCTCGGTCATGCCCCACGTGTTGCTCAGTCCGCGCTCGCGCAGCTTCGGCAACCTCGTCCGGATCCGGTCGAGCAGGGCGGTGGTGACAGGTGCTCCGCCCAACGGCCACGACTTCAGGCTCGACAAGTCGAACGACTCGAAGTCGGGGTGTTCGAGAATGCGAATTGCCATGGTGGGCACGGCGCCCCACACCTGGATGCGCTCCCCTTCGATGAGGGCGAGGATCTGCCCCGCGTCGAAGCGGCCCTCCGTCATCACGATCTTGCCGCCGGTCAGGAAGTGGGTGAGCAGGCTCGAGAGCCCGCCGACGTGGAACATCGGCGTGGTCGCCAGGCTGACGACCTGCACGGAGGCGGTGTCCAGCAGATGCGGCAGCCGACCCGTGCGCTGCATGATGTCGTGCTGGTTGTAGATCACCGAACGACGGGACAGCTCAACCGCTTTCGGCATCCCCGAGCTGCCGGAGGTGAACAGCATCAGCGCGGCGGCATCCTCGTCGGTGACGACGGCGGGGGAGTCCCCCTCATCGATGGCATCGAACGCCGCGCGCAGGTCGCCGAGTGGACTGCACGGCGTCGCGACCGTCAGCGCGGTGTCGGTGAGGATGTGCCGGGGCGCGAGAAGGTCGACGGCGTGGTCGATCTCGGCACGGCTCCACCACCGGTTGGCCAGCACGGGGACCGCTCCCGACAGCCACAGCGCCCACAGTGCCACCACCCATTCGGGGCTGTTGTAGCCGAGGACCATCACCCGGTCGCCGGGTCGGATGCCCACGGCCCAGAGGTGCGTGCGCGCGGCGTGGACGGCCGCGCGAAAGCCGGCGAAGGTGACGCGGCGTTCGCCGTGCACGAGGAACGTCCTGTCGGTCCACACCGAGGTCCCCGCCAGCAGGTCGTCGAACGTGCTCGGACCGCGGTCGTAGACGAGGCCGTCATGGCCGCCGTAGGCGCCCTCGCGTACCTCGGTTCCCCAGACTTGTCGTGGCACGTGCGTCACTGCTGTCTGTTCTTCGCGCAAGCGCTCATCACTGCGTCGGGATCTGGATGCCCTCCGACGGCTGCACGATGACGAAGCCCTGGCCGTAGAACGAGACCTGGAGTGCCTCACCGGAACCCCGGCCGATCAGCGCGCCCGCCTTGAAGCTCGTCTTCAACTGGGTCTGCAGATTCGCCGACCACGCGACGACGGCATTGGTGTCGGCGAACGTCGGGGCCTCTGCGGCGTTGAGCACCACTGGAGGGCCGTCGGTCGTCAGCGCCACCCAACCGGTGCCCCGCAGGGTCGTGTTGAACAGCCCGCCCGTCGCGATGCTGCCGCCCTTCACCCGCTCGATGTTCCAGTCCAGGTTGGCGGAGAACGCGAGCACGTTCTTGCCGCTGATCGACAGGCCCGAGTTGGTGAGGTTCAGCAGGTGCACGTCGTGAGCTAGTTCGGCGAGGAACACGTCGCCCTGACCCTGGCAGCGCATCAGCGGCACGCCCTCACCAGTCAGTGCCTTCTTGATGAACTTTCCAGCGCCGCCGCCCTCGAAGTGGAAGTCCACGTTGCCCTGGTAAGCCACCATCGAGCCCTGGCGTGCCATGAAGGGCTCGCCAAGCCGCACGCGAAGCAGCTTCGCGTTCTGGTTGGCGATCGGCTTGGATTCCTTCTCGCTGAACCGGCCGTCGACCAGATCGCCGCTGATGCCGGCGAAACCGTCGCCCGCGGGTTGGCCATGTACGGAAGCCTGCGGTGCCCCGCCCTGGTGAGGGTCGGGTGCGGCGGGTCCCGGGTCGGCCGCCGGTGCTGGCGCTGCACCCAACGGCACCCTGCCGAGCTGGCCCTGATGGGACACCTGGTCGGACCAACCCTGGCCGTCCCACCAGCGGTACTCGTACCTGCCCTCGGGATCGGGCTGCCAGCTTCCAGGTCCGGGTCCAGTCACCGTTGCGCTCCTCAGATCGATTGTGGCGGTTCCGCCATGTCTGACCCGACCCTATGGCAACGAGGTGAAGTCAATGGTCGCCCCGCCCTCGGCGGTCTTGAATGCCTGGCATGCTTGGCAGATGTCCAAGGAGATCGACCCGGCGCGCGCTCGTAGCGCCCTCGAGGTCGTCAAGCAACATCCCGGAATGGTTCTGTTCCTGGCCTCGCCGGGGATCGTGGCGCTCGGCGCGGTGTGGTGGTTCGCGGGCGCCGGATGGGCTGCACTGCTTCTGGTCGCGCTGGTGGTTGGCGGCGGCTTGGCCGTAGTGCGCAAGCTGCGCTGACGGCCCGGATCGTTCGCTCTCGGAGGATTTCGCCCCATTACCGCTGTAACAACGTAATCATGTAATCATGAAACAACATCACCGCGGCCGCTCCGGCGGCTGGCATCAGTCACAGCAGCCCGACGCGAGCGACGCCCCGGACTGGATTTCCGGACGGCTACCCCAGGGCTGGTTCTCGGGCGATCCGACGGTCGTCGTCGACCGTGAGGAGATCACCGTCATCGGCCACCTTCCCGAACCGGACGGCCAGGAGAGCGATGCCCGCGCGTCGGGCCGCGCCGCGCGCTTCCGCGAGGAGACCCGATCGGAGAGGATGCGCATCGCCGACGAGGCCGAGCACCGCTACGGCCGCAAGGTCGCGTGGGGCATAGAAATAGGCACGGGGGAGGCCTCCGAGCGAATCCTGTTCACGCACATCGCCGTACCGGTGATGACGCGGCTCAAGCAGCCCGAGCGTCAGGTACTCGACACCCTCGTCGACGCCGGCGTGGCACGGTCCCGTTCCGACGCGCTGGTGTGGTCGGTCCGACTCGTCGGTGAGCACACCGACGAATGGCTCGGCAAGCTACGCGACGCGATGTCGAAGGTCGACGACGTGCGCGCCGAGGGCCCCGACCTCTAAACGCTGAGCTCGATGCCGACGAATGCCGAACTGAGCGCCGACGTCTGCGACAGCGGGTCGATGTCGTCGCCGACCAGCAGGTTGCGGTTGACGCCGAACGACTGCGGCTCGGCGCCGCCGCGCGGATCGAAGATCCTCGAACCCCAGCCGTGGTCGACCACTAGGTAGCCGCGGCGCAGTCGCCCCGACAGTTCGGCCTGTAGCTCGATCTCGCCGGCGGGGGAGAAGACCCGCACCCGGTCGCCGTCGGTGACGCCGAGGTCGGCCGCGTCGTCGGGATGGATCAGCACCTCGTTGCCCTTGCCTGCGGGGTGTAGCCCGGGCAGTTCGTTGAGCCAAGAGTTCATCGAGTGTCGACGCCGCCGGTTGCCGAGGGTGAACGGATAGCCCTCTGGCGCAACGGGTGCCGGCGTGGCCAGCAGTTCGCGGGCCCTGGCGATGAACTCCGGCGGTGCGGCATGGACCAACTTGTCGTCGGTGCGCAGCGCAGCCTTGAAGTGCCCGAACTCACGCGGACCGAGCACGATCCCGTGGGGGTGGGCGATCAACTCCCGCCAGGTCAGCCGGTGTCCGTTGAACTTTCGCGACATCCGCACGAAGAGGTGGTCGAGCCAATGCGGGCCGAACGCGAGGGCGGGCCGACGGGTCAGCGCCGCCACCCGCCGGGTGGCCTTGACGAAACCGTTGAGCCCCTTGACGCCGAACAGTGGCCTGCGCATGGCGATCGCGAGGTCGACGAAGAGCTGCCATTCCTCCCTGGCGTCGGCAGGCGGCTCGACGACCTTCGCGCCGTACTGGACGTACGGCTCGTCGTGCATGTTGCTGGTGAACGCCAAGAGATCGTTGCGTTCCAGCCAATGCGCGGCGGGCAACAGCCAGTGGGCGTGCCGGTGACTCTCACGCTGAACCAGGTCCACCACCACCAGGAGTTCCAGCCGTGCAAGGGCGTCGTCGAGCTTGGCGCCGTTGGGGCCCGACACCACCGGATTGCCGCAGTTGATGAGCATCGCCCGGATCTGTCCGGGGCCAGGGGTGGTGATCTCGTCGGGCAGCTCTGCCAGCGCGTGTGCCCCGGCGACCATCTCCCGGCCGGCCACGCGACTGAGGTGGGGTTTGGTCTTGGCGAGCTCGGCCAGCCGCAGCGCGTCGAAGTAGCCCGGCTCGAAGCGGCGCCCACCGGGGCGGTCCATCCGACCGGTGATGACGTTCAGCACGTGACCGAGCCATTCGCCGACGGTGCCCGCCGCGTGCAGCGAGATCCCGGTGCGCGTAACCACCATGGCACCCCTGGCGGCGGCGAAATCGCGAGCAACGCCCTCGATCCGGGTGCGGTCGATGCCGCACCGGGCGGCCAGCTCGTCGAGGTCCGCGTCGGCGACCAGACGGCGAAGCTCCGGCACGCCGGTCGCCAAATCGGCGCAGTCCTCGCGATGCTCGAGCCCCTCGTCGAGGATCACCTTCACAAAAGCCAGCAGCAGTGCCCAGTCCTGTCCCGGCCGCAGTGCAAGATGGGCGTCGGCCTTCTCCGCCGATTCCGTTCGAAGCGGATCGACCACGACGATCGTGGCGCCGTTGGCTTGGCGAGCCAACGCCCGACGCCATCCTCCTGGCACCGTCTCCAACCAATTCCAGGCGCTCACAGCGGGATTGGTGCCGACGAGCAGGAAGTAGTCGCAGTCGTCGACGTCGGAGACCGGCACCATCAACGCGGAGCCGTACATCGCCTCCGCGACGACGTGCAGCGCATTCTGGTCGACCGAGCCGACGGCGTAGCGGCTGCGCGTGCCGACGGCCTCCATCCAGGCGTTCATGAACATCACGTTCGACGACGAGTGCCCGGACGGGTTGCCATAGTACGCGCCGATCGCATCCGGCCCGTCGGCTTCGATCAGCGCGTTCATCCGGTCTGCGATGTCGCGGATCGCCTCATCCCAGGTGGCCTCGACGTACTCGTCACCGACCCGGCGCATCGGCGCCACGATCCGGCGCGGGTGCTCGACGAGCTGGTTGGCCGTGCGGCCCTTCGCGCAGAAGTCGTGCCAGCTGTGCGGGTTCTGCTTGTCCGCGGAGATCTTCGCAATCCTGTTGCCCTCGACCGTGATCTCCAGCCCGCAGGAGGCCATGCAGTAACGGCAGAACGTGTGGACGGTCCGCGGGCTACTCATAGCGTCATCCTGCCCGAGGATCCGTCATCGACATAGCGCTGACAGTCAGATATCGGCTGGAGTCGAACTGTCAGCGCTATCTCAACGCGAAATCTGTGTCATCGACCAGTACTCGCCGTGGCGGGCGATCAATTCGTCGTGGTTGCCGCGTTCGACGATCCGGCCCGACTCCATCACCAGGATCAGGTCGGCGTCGCGGATCGTCGAAAGCCGGTGCGCGACGATGAAACTCGTCCGATCGCGGCGTAGTTCGGCGGTGGCCTGCTGGATCAGCAACTCGGTTCTGGTGTCGACCGAACTGGTGGCCTCGTCGAGGATCAGCAGGCTCGGCTGGGCGAGAATCGCTCTGGCGATGGTGATCAGCTGTTTCTCGCCCGCACTGATGTTCCCACCGTCGTCGGTGATCCACGTCTGGTAGCCCTTTGGCAGGGTCGCGACGAACCGATCGACGTGTGCGGCCCTGGCGGCGTCGATGACCTGCTCCTCGTCGGCGTCGGGACGGCCGTAGGCGATGTTGTCGTAGATGGTGCCACCGAACAGCCAGGTGTCCTGCAACACCATGCCGATGCTCGACCGCAACGCATGCCTGCTCATCGAGGTGATGTCGATGCCGTCGATCGTGATGCGGCCGGAGTCCACCTCGTAGAACCGCATCAGCAGGTTCACCAGCGTGGTCTTGCCTACGCCCGTCGGACCAACGATCGCCACGGTGCTGCCCGGCTCGGCGACCAGGGACAGGTCCTCGATGATCGGAGTGCCCGGCCGATACTCGAAGTCGACGTGCTCGAACTCCACCCGCCCAGGTCCGCGTCGCTCGGCGGTCGATGCCGGCGGATCGGGCGTCTGTTCCTCTGTGTCGAGGAAGTCGAAAACTCTTTCTGCACTGGCGATTCCGGACTGCAGCGTGTTGTACATCGACGCAACTTGCGTCAGGGGCTGGTTGAACTGACGGACGTACTGAATGAAGGCCTGGATGTGGCCTAGCGTGATCTGGCCCGTTGCCACCTGCAGCCCGCCGACCACCGCGACCGCGACGTAGCTCAGGTTTCCGACGAACGTCGTCGCGGGTGACACCAGCCCGGACAGGAACTGGGCGCCGAAGCCGGCCCGATACAGGTCGCCGTTGAGCTCGCGAAACTTCTCCTCCGCCAGCGCCCGGTGGCCGAACGTCTTGACGATGGTGAACCCGCTGTAGGTCTCCTCGACGTGCGCGTTCAGCCGCCCGGTGTTGCGCCACTGCGCGATGAACTGATCCCTGCTCCGACGCGCGATCGTGCGGGTGGACCACAGCGACAACGGCACCGTCAGCACCGTGATCAGGGCCAGTAGCGGTGAGATCGTCAACATCATCACCACCACCGCGACGACGGTGAGGATCGAGGTCAGCAGCTGGCTGATCGTCAACGACAGCGAGGACTGGATGTTGTCGACGTCATTGGTCACGCGGCTGAGCACCTCGCCGCGCTGCCGCGAGTCGAAGTACGAAAGGGGCAACCGGTGCACCTTGTCTTCGACGTCGGAACGCAGGGCCACCATGGTCCGCTGAATGATCACGTTCAGCAGTCGCGCCTGGACCCAGAGCATCAGGGCGGCAATCAGATACAGGCCGAGTGCGAGCAACAGCGTTCGGCCGACCGCGGCGAAGTCGACGCCTTGGCCGGGGATCACGTTCATGCCGGACAGCAGGTCGGCGAACGTGCCGTCGCCGCGCGCCCTGGCGGCCTCGATCGCCTGCTCCTTGGTGATGCCCGCGGGCAACTGCCTGCCGATGACACCGCTGAACAGCAGGTCGGTGGCGTGCCCGAGGATCAGCGGGCCGACGACCCCGATCGCAATGCCCACGATGCCGAGTAGCAGCACGATGGCCGTCGGTAGACGTTGCGGGGTAAGCCATTTCAGTAGCCGAAGCGCGGTTCCCTTGAAGTCCTTCGACCGTTCCGTCTGCACGTCGAGGCCGGCGTTGAGCTTCCTGCCGATCGGGTTGCTCATCGTTGAGGTCCCGCCGGGTTGGATGTCGCAGCCGGGGCGGCGCCAGTCACGGCTTGGGAGTCCGCGAACTCGGCGTACACCGGGCAGTCGGCGAGCAGCGTTTCGTGCGTGCCGGTGCCGACCACCGCACCGTCGTCGATGACGACGATCTGGTCGGCGTCGATCACCGTCGAGATGCGTTGCGAGACGATGATCACCGTCGCCGCGGCCGATGCCTCGCCGAGCGCGGCGCGGACCCGCGCATCGGTGTGCACGTCAAGGGCGGAGAACGCGTCGTCGAACAGGTATATCGCCGGTTGCCGGATCACGGCGCGGGCGATTGCGAGACGCTGCCGCTGACCGCCGGAGAAGTTGATGCCGCCCTGCGCAACGCGCATCTGCAACCCGTCGGCGTGTGCCGAGACGAAGGAATCCGCCGACGCGATGCGCAGCGCCGTCCACATCTCGTCGTCCGTAGCGTCGGCCTTGCCGAAGCGCAGATTCTCGGCGACCGTCCCGGAGAACAGATATCCGCGCTGCGGAACGAGTCCGATCGTCGACCACAACGCCTCGACGTCGTAGTCCCTCACGTCGACGCCGTCGACGGCCACCGAGCCGTCGGTGACGTCGAACAGTCGGCAGACAAGGGAGACGAGCGTCGACTTGCCCGAACCCGTCGACCCGACCACTGCCGTGGTGGTGCCCGGCCGGGCGACGAAGGAAATCCCTTGGAGCACGGGGCGATCGGCGCCCGGATAGCTGAAAGTCGCATCGACGACGTCGAGCCGGCCCGCCACGGCATCCGGCCGCTTGGGTACCGCTGGACTGGTGATCGCCGGCGTCGTGGCGAGCACTTCGGAGATGCGCTCGGCGCATACCGACGCGCGAGGCAGCATCACCAGCAGGAGCGTCACCATCAGGACGGCCATCAGGATCTGCATGAAGTAGGAGAGGAACGCGATGAGGGAACCGACCTGCATCTCTCCCGAATCGATGCGCATGCCACCGAACCAGATCAACGCGACGCTTGACACGTTTATCACCAGGGTGGTGGCAGGCAGCATCAACGCCTGCAGTCGGCCGACCGTCATCGCGGTGTCCGCCAACGCCTCATTGGCGTCGCGAAACCTCTTCCGTTCGAACGGTTCCCTGGCAAAGGCGCGGATGACGCGGATGCCGGAGAGTTGCTCGCGCATCACCCGGTTGATGCCGTCGATCAGTCGCTGCATGGTGCGGAAGATCGGCAGCAGCTTCGAAACGACCCAGTAGTTGGACAACCCGAGCAGGGGCACGCTGACCATCAGCAGCCACGACAATCCTGCGTTCTGATGGATCGCCATCACGATGCCGCCGATGCACATGATCGGGGCGGCGATGAGCATGGTGCACGTCATCTGCAGCAGCACCTGGATCTGCTGGACGTCGTTGGTGGTGCGGGTGAGAAGAGTCGGTGCGCCGAACCGGGCGGTCTCCTCGGCGGACAGCCCCGTCACGTGGTGGAACATCACCGAGCGCAGGTCGCGACCGAAGCCCATGCCCACGCGTGAGCCGAAGTAGACGGCGCCGACGGCACACAGCACCTGCAGCGCGGTGACCCCGAGCATCATCGCGCCGAGCTCGGTGATCCGGCCGGTGTCCCCCTTGGCCACTCCGTCGTCGATGATGGCGGCGTTGATGGTCGGCAGGTACAGCGACGCCAGTGTGCTGACCATCTGAAACGCGGCGACGACGGCGACCGCCCCGCGGTACGGGCCGGCATACCGTCGCAGCAGGCGCATGAGCACTCCGCAACTGTCGCACACCACGTCGCGCCGCATCCTGTTCGCCCGTGGCTGCGAATATCCCGAGGAAACTCCTGGTCAATCGGCATGTCGGTGCTCGTGCCCAGAGCCTGCCGCTACAGTTGCGGGCGTGACGGGACGAGGTGGCCACCGCGTGCGTGGACGCAATGCGAAGGCGCTGGCCGTGCTGGCCGCCGCGGTGATTCCACTGTTTGCGGCCTGCTCCAGCAGCTCAGATCAGCCGACCGGCCCTGGCGGTTCGTCGACCCCCGCGCCCGCGGGAGCCTCGAAGCACGGACCCATGTTTCCCGAGTGCGGCGGGATCACCGATCAAACGGTCGCCCAGCTGACGAAGATCAACGGCCTGGTCAACACCGCCAAGACCTCGGTGGGTTGCCAATGGCTCCTCGGTGGCGGGATCCTTGGGCCGCACTTCTCCTTCAATTGGTACCGGGGCAGCCCAATCGGTCGTGAGCGCAAGACCGAGGAACTGTCGCGCACCAGCGTGGAGGACATCAACATCGAAGGTCATGACGGGTTCATTGCCTTGAACACCGATGCGCAACTCGGCACCGCCCTGTGCGAGATCGGCATTCAGTTCGACGACGACTTCATCGAGTGGTCGGTCAACTTCACGGAGAAGCCGTTCCCCGACGCGTGCGACGTCGCCAAGGAACTCACCCGTCAATCGATCGTGAACTCGAAATGAGCACCGGGAGCCGTTCGCGCCGGGTGCTGGCGGGCCTGTTCGCGGTCCTGGCCACGGTGACGATGCTGGTCGGATGCTCACGTGACGTGTCAGGGCAGGCCGTCAAGTCGGGTGCCGGCGGCAACACGCCCCGCAACGACAACTCGGCGAAGACCTATCCCAATCTGCTCAAGGAATGCGACGTCCTGACCACGGACGTGCTCGCCAAGACGGTGGGCGCCGACCCGCTGGACATCCAGAGCACCTTCGTCGGCGCGCTGTGCCGCTGGCAGGCGCTCAACCCGGCCGGGCTCATCGACATCACCCGGTTCTGGTTCGAGCAGGGCAGCCTTGACAACGAGAAGAGCGTCGCGAGCTTCCTGAAGTATCAGGTCGACAGCCGCTCCATCGCGGGCGTGCAGTCGATCGTCATGAAGCCCAACGACGCCAGCGGCGCGTGCGGGGTGGCGAGCGACGCGGCGGGCGTGGTCGGCTGGTGGGTCAACCCGCAGGCGCCGGGAATCGATGCCTGCGCGATGGCGATCAAGCTGATGGAGCTGACGCTCAACACGAACAGCTAATTGGCGCAGCCAACTACCGCCGACGAGCGCTTGCGCGAGGAGCAAACTACCGAGGCACGTGGAAGGCGACCAGGTTCGCCGAGTGCAACTCGAGGCGATCCCAGGTCTGTGACGTCGTGAGCACGGCGATCGACGACGTCGGGAACTTCGTCGCGATGCGGTCGACCGCCGCCGGGTCGCTGCCGTCTCCGTCGCCCAGTCCGAGCGCCAACATGGACATCGTGGGTTCGTGCCCGACCACCAGCAGCGTCCGAACGTCGTCGGCGACACCGTTGATCAGGCGGAGCACGGTGCCGGGTGCGCTGTCGTAGAGGTCGTCTTCGAAGCGCACGTCCGCCTCGATGCCCGACCGCGCCAGCGTCTGGCGGGTGCGGGTGGCCGTCGAGCACAGCACCGCGTCGACGGTTGCGACGTTCGCCCTGATCCAGTCGCCTGCCAGGCCCGCCTCCCTGATACCGCGTGGTGCGAGCGGCCGGTCGTGGTCGACCACGCCGTCGGGATAGTCGGACTTGGCGTGCCGAAGCAGCAGCAGGGTGCGGTCGGTTGCGCTCATCGACACCACGGTAACGGGTGGGCGCCGGGCATCCGCGAATTGTCGCTCGCGAACCTGCCGACCGAGGTCCACGGACTTGTCGGGGCGCGGCTCTACACTCGCCATGCCCGTCAAAACGACGGTCCACGAGACGAGAGCTGAGGGGTCCGGATGCGCTTCCTGCACACCGCCGACTGGCAGCTCGGAATGACTCGCCATTTTCTGAACGGTGAGGCGCAGCCGCGGTATTCGGCCGCGCGCCGGGATGCGGTCGCTGGCCTGGGTGCCGTCGCAGCCGAGGTGGGCGCGGAGTTCGTCGTCGTCGCGGGCGACGTCTTCGAGCACAATCAGCTCGCGCCCCGCGACGTCAGCCAGTCGCTGGAGGCCATGCGCGCCATCGGCGTGCCGGTGTATCTGCTGCCCGGCAACCACGATCCGCTCGACGCGTCCGCGGTCTACACCAGTGCCCTGTTCGCCGCGGAACGGCCGGACAACGTCGTCGTGCTCGACCGGGCCGGTGTGGTCGAGGTGCGGCCGGGGCTCGAGATCGTCGCGGCGCCTTGGCGTTCCAAGAAGCCGACCACCGATCTTCTCGGTCAGGTGCTCGAAGGGCTGGCCGCTGACGACGTGACCCGCATCGTCGTCGGTCATGGCGGGATGGACCTGTTCGAACCCGACCACGACAAGCCGTCCCTGATCCGCCTCGCCACCGTCGAGGCGGCGCTCGCTCGCGGCGCCGTGCACTATGTCGCGCTGGGTGACAAGCACTCTCGTACCAAGGTCGGTTCCACGGGACGCATCTGGTACTCGGGTTCGCAGGAGGTCACCAACTACGATCACATCGAGCCGGACCCCGGGCATGTCCTGGTGGTCGACGTGGACGAGCAGGACCCCGCGCGCGCGGTGAGCGTCGAGGGCCGTCGGGTCGGGCGGTGGAAGTTCGTCACGTTGCGCCGATCGGTCGACAACACGAGGGACGTCGTCGATCTCGACATCAACCTGGACCAGTTGCCCGACAAGGAACGCACGGTCGTGCAGATCGCGTTGACGGGCACGCTGACCGTGACCGACAAGGCGGCGCTCGACGCGTGCCTGGACAAGTACGCCCGGTTGTTCGCCGCCCTCGGCACCTGGGACAAGGAGACCGACGTCGCCGTCGTGCCCGCCGACGGCGAATTCGACGATCTGGGCATCGGTGGCTTCGCGGCCGCTGCCGTGGACGAACTGGTGGCCACCGCGCGGGCCGACAGCGATCAGGCCGACGACGCCAGAGGGGCGCTGGCCCTGCTGCTGCGTCTCACCGAGCGGGGGAACGTCGCGTGAAGTTGCACCGCCTCGTCCTGAGCAACTACCGCGGAATCGCCCACCGCGACATCGAATTTCCCGAGCGCGGCGTGGTCGTGGTGTCTGGCGCCAACGAGATCGGCAAGTCGTCGATGATCGAAGCGCTCGATCTCTTGCTCGAGGCCAAGGACCGCTCGACCAAGAAGGAGGTCAAGCAGGTCAAGCCCACCCACGTCGACGAGGGCGCCGAGATCACGGCCGTCATCTCCACGGGCCCTTACCGATTCGAGTACTACAAGCGCTTCCACAAGAAGCCGGAAACCCGACTCACGGTATTGGCCCCACTGCGTGAGCAGCTCACCGGCGACGAGGCACATGAGCGCGTGCAGGCGATCCTCGCCGAGACCGTCGACACCGAATTGTGGCAGGCGCAGCGGGTCTTGCAGTCGGCATCGACTGCCTCGGTTGACCTTTCGGGTTGCGATGCGCTGGCTCGCGCGCTCGACGTGGCAGCCGGGCAGAGCGACACGCTGTCGGGGTCCGAACCGTTGCTCATCGACCGGATCGACGCGGAGTTCCGCCAGTACTTCACGGCGACGGGCCGGGCGACGGGGCAGTGGGCAACGGCCGTCGCTCGCTTGCGCGAGGCCGAGCAGCAGGTCGAACGGTGCCAGTCCGCAGTCGAGGAGGTCGACGAGGCGGTGCTCCGGCACGCCGAACTCGCCGCCGAACTGGCCCGGCTGACCTCCGAGCGCGTAACGGCCGGCAAACGACTCGAGGCCGCCAAGAGCGCAGCAGCAGCCATCAAGCAACTCGACGATCGTCTCGCCCAGGCACGTGCACTGGCCGAGCCCGCCGAGATGGCGCAGGCCGCGTCCGATGCCGCTCTCGGTGAACGGCGCAGACTTCGGGCCGAACTCGGCGAGCGAACCGCCGCCATCACGAGTCTCGAATCGGCCGTGGAGGCTTCCGCGGTGGAAGAGGCGGCCGCAAACGAAGCCGCCGTCGCCGCCACGGCCGCCGAACAGGCGGCAAATGCCGCTGTCGAGGAAAGCCAGCAGCGCGTCGACGCCGCGCGCCGGACGGTCGAGCGGATCGCCCTTCGCGATGAGGCGACGAGGTTAGTGGCCAAGCTGGTGAAGATCGACGCCGTGCAGCGGGAGCTGGTGGGCGTCAGCGCCGAGTTGGCCGCGATCACCCTTTCCGATGACGTGATGCGCGACGTCGAGATGGCCGCACTGGCCACCGAGCGAGCCGCGTTCCAGGCCGAGTTGGCCTCGGCGCGCGTGGAACTCGACGCCGTGGTCGGGGTTCAGGTCATGGTCGGTGGTGAACCGGTGGAGCTGTCGCCTGGCGTCGGCTGGTCGCAGAACGTGACGACGTCGACCGAGGTCGAGCTGCCGGGCGTGCTGTCGGTGCGGGTGGTGCCGGGTGCGCCCGCCGCCGATTCCCAGGGAAGGCTCGACAGGGCCCGCGAGATGCTGGCCGCCCTGTTGGACGAGGCCGGCGTCACCGACGTGGCGGCGGCGCGGGTGGTCGACGCCAGGAGGCGAGAGCTGTCGGCAGCCGTGGATCGGCTCCGGGCCACCCGTGATGCGCTCATCGGCGACGACGCCGTCGACGAGATGCGGGCCCGTCAAGCCGAACTGAGTGATGCGCTGGTGTCAGACGCTGACGGTGACCCTCGGGTCGAGGTCGCGCGCGCCGAGCTCGACGCGGCGACCGAAGCCCATCGGCTGGCACGCGTCGACCAAGAGTCGTGCCGCGAAGCTGCGACGACCACCACGTCGCTGGCGATGCAGGTCGCCGGTGCCGGGTCGGTCCTGCGGTCGAAGCTGGCCACCGCCCGTGACGAGGTCGCAGGCGCAGCGGAACGCCTTGCCCGACAACGTGAATCGCAGTCCGACGACCAACTGGTGATTCAAGCCGAGGCCGACGCTGAGCGGGCCCGTGCGGTAGTGGCTCGAGCGCTGCTCATCGACGCCGAACTTGCAGCGGCCGGTCCTGCGGCGGTCGCGGCCGAGCTGGCGGCCGCGACAGCTCGGTCCGCCGCGCTCGGCACCCGCCACGACGAGGTCGGCGGTGACCTCCGCGAAGTGATGGCGCAGTTGGGCGTGTACGGGTCCGAGGGTCGCCAGGGCCGGCTGGATGCGGCGCAGACCGAGTGCGAGCACGCGACGGCGCAGCACGGCCGGATGCAGCGCAGAGCGGGAGCGGCGCAGCTGTTGCAGTCGGTGATGACACGCCACCGCGACCAGTCGCGACTGCGCTACGTCGAGCCGTTCCGGACCGAGGTCGAACGGTTGGGCCGCATCGTGTTCGGCGCAGATTTCCAGGTCGAGATCGACGGCGAGCTCCGCATCGTCAGCCGCACGCTCGATGGGCGCACCGTGCCGTTCGAGTCACTGTCGGGCGGCGCCAAGGAGCAGCTCGGCATCGTGGCCCGGCTGGCCGGCGCGGCGCTGGTCGCCAAGGAGGACGGCGTTCCGGTCGTCATCGACGACGCGCTTGGCTTCAGCGATCCCGACCGGCTGGCCAAGATGGGTGAGGTGTTCGACGCAGTCGGGGGTGATGGTCAGGTCATCGTCCTGACGTGCAGCCCCGAGCGGTACGCCGGAATCGTCGATGCCCAACACCTTGAATTGAGCACCTAGCGCCGCCGACCTGAATAGGCTGGCGCTTCGTGAACACCGACTACGTCGTCGTGGGGACCGGCTCGGCTGGATCGGTGCTCGCCAATCGCCTCAGTGAGACCCCCGACGTCCAGGTGCTGGTGCTGGAAGCCGGTCCGCGCGACAAGGACAAGTTCGTCCACATCCCGGCGGCCTTCGCGAATCTGTTCAAGTCCGACCTGGACTGGGACTACGCCACCGAACCGCAGAAACAACTCGACGGCCGCGAGATCTACTGGCCGCGCGGAAAGATGCTCGGCGGCTCGTCGTCGATGAACGCCATGATGTGGGTGCGCGGATTCGCCGCCGACTACGACGAGTGGGGTGACGCCGCAGGGGAGGCGTGGAGCTACGGAGCCGTCGAGAAGTACTTCGCCCGCATCGAGAGCGGGCCGCTGGTGATCTCTCCGCAGCGCAGTCCCAGAAGTGCGACGGCACGGTGGCTGTCGGCGATCGAGGAGTGTGGCTATCACACCGAGGCTCCGAATCAGGCGGCGCCTGAAGGATTTTGCGAAACCCGCGTCACGCAGCGCAGGGGAGCCAGGTGGAGCACCGCGGACGCGTACCTCAGGCCGGCGCTGCGCAGACCCAATCTGCGGGTGATCACGAACGCGACGGTGACCCGCGTGGTCGTCGAGGACGGCCGCGCCGTTGGCGTCGAATACCAGCACGAGGGTCGGACGCTCGTCGCGAAGGCCCGCCGTGAGGTGGTGCTGTGCGGCGGGGCGATCAACTCGCCGCAGTTGTTGATGTTGTCGGGCATTGGCGACCGCGAGCATCTCGCCGATCACGGGATCGACGCGGTGCGGCACGTGCCCGAGGTCGGGCAGAACCTGATGGATCACCTGTGCGTCCCCGTCGGCTTCGACGTGGCAGCGGACACGTTGTTCGCTGCCGAGAAGCCGCGGGAACTCGTCAACTATCTGGTGCGGCGGCGCGGCATGCTGACCTCCAACGTAGGTGAGGCCTACGGGTTCGTCCGCAGCCGCGCCGACCTCACCCTCCCCGACCTGGAGCTGATCTTCGCGCCGGGACCGTTCTTCGACGAGGGCATCGGCGATCCGCACCCGCGACATGCGGTCGTGATGGGGCCCATCCTGCTCAAACCCCGCAGCACGGGCGCGATCACGCTGCGATCGGCCGACCCTCTCGCCAAGCCGATCGTCGATCCCCGCTACCTCACCGACGGTGAAGGGATGGATCGTGCTGCCCTGATGGAGGGCCTGCGCATCACGGCGCGCATCGCAAATTCGCCATCGCTGCAGGGACTTCTGCACGGAGTCGTGCGGCCCGCCGGTGCGAAGGAACTCGACGGCGCCACCCTCGAACGGGCTCTCGAGACGGTGTCGCAGACGCTCTATCACCCCGTCGGCACGTGCCGGATGGGCAGCGACGAGGGCAGCGTCGTCGACCCAGCGCTGCGGGTGCGTGGGGTC